>NZ_JBFAFR010000034.1:0-94826 GCF_040639675.1 Actinosynnema sp. NPDC023794
CGGCCCCGGGAGCTTGGACCACCTGGACCCGGCGTCGGCCTACTACGCGCTCGGCCACCAGATCACCCGGCTGTTCGCCCGGCCCGGCGCCCGCGCCACGTCCGCCCGCCTAGGGTCTTCGTCGTGATCACCACGAACGACCGCGACGAGATCGTCGACACCACCACCCGCATGGCGTGGTTCGCCGACCGCCGCGACTGGGACGCCCTGCTCACCGTGTTCGCCGACGAGGTGGACCTCGACTACACCAGCCTCACCGGCGGCGAGCCCGCCCTGCTCAAGGCCGCCGACGTCGTCGCCGGGTGGCGCGCCGGGCTCGGCGGCCTCGACGCGACGCAGCACCTGGTGTCCAACCACCTGGTCGACGTCGACGGCGACCGGGCCGTGGTGACCGCCCAGTTCCAGGCCGTGCACGTGCTGGCGAACCCGCACGGCGACCCGACCTGGACCCTGGGCGGCCACTACCGCTTCGGCCTCGTGCGCGCCGACGGCGGCTGGCGCATCGACGCGGTCACGATGACCACGACGTGGGCCACGGGCAACCAGCACATCATGACGCAGGCCGCACAGCGGGCAGGCTGAGGTACTCGTCCCGCTCCTGCGGCAGTTCCGCCAACGGCGGCACGCTGACCAACTCGAGGTCCTGGTCGGCGGCGCGGTCGAGGGCCGTCACGATCCACGCCTCGAAGTCGGCGTTGGCGGCCATCGCGGCCCGCCGCCACCGGTCCACCGCGTCGCTGCCCGGGTTGACCCGCGGCATCGCCACCCGCTCGGGCTTCGAGCCGGGGTCGCGGCTCTCCCGCAACGCCCGCCGCAGCGCCGTGCGCGACCAGCCTTCCCGCTGGGCGTGGTCGAGCCACTCGTCCTGCTCGGCCGGCGGCAGCGCGGCCACCTCGGCGTGGTGCTGGAACGGCAGGCCCTGACGACGCCGTGACGGCTCGAACTTGCGCGCGATCCACGCGTAGTTGCGCAGCGTCTGGTAGTCGAGCCCCACGGCCTCGACCGCCCGGCGGTATCTGTCCGTGTACTTGTCCTGCCCGAAGACCAGCCAGTCACCGAGGTACCACGCCGACGAGCTGGCGATGCGGGAGATCCGCTGGCCCGCCTGCTCCCACGACTCGAACGTGACGTCCCGCGGGAACGCCAGCCCCACCGGCGTGGTGAGGATCCGGCCTTCGACCGCGCCGCCGGGACGACGGCGCTGCACTGCGTTCACCTTGTCCACTTGACTCCCCCTGATCCGCTTATGGGTGTCCTTGTTACTCCAGGGGTCCTCACACACCGGTCAACTTCCGCTCACACCGTGAACCCGATCGGGCCGGGCGGCGGATAACGGGTGACCGCCCTTCACCGGGATCCAGCCGGAAAGGCCACCATGACACCCACCGACGCCGAGATCATCGACCGGTCGCGGCACGAGCCGGACGCCTTCGCGGCGATCTTCGACCGGCACGCGCCGCACATCCGGCGGTACCTCGAGCGCAGGCTCGGCGCGCAGGTCGCGGACGACCTCGTGGCCGAGACGTTCCTGACCGCGTTCGACAAGCGGCAGCGCTACGACCCGGCCCGACCGGACGCCCGGCCGTGGCTGTACGGCATCGCGACCAACCTCGTCGGGCAGCACCGCAGGCACGAGGCGCGCCGTTACCGGGAGCGCTCGGCGGACGTCGCCGAGCACGACCACTCGGACCGCGTCGCCGCCGAGGTGACCGCGTGGGCGGTGCGGTCGCGGCTGGCGGGCGCGCTGGACGGGCTGTCCGCCGAGGACCGCGACGTGCTGCTGCTCGTGGCGTGGGAACAGCTGGGCTACGAGGAGGTCGCGGCGGCGCTGGCGATCCCCGTCGGCACGGTGCGGTCCCGCCTGCACCGGGCCCGGCGCAAGGTCAGGGAGGCGTTGGGCGGGCGGAACCCCACCGAGGTCGAGGAGTTGCTGAACAATGGATGAGCTGAGGGTGCTTCGCGAGATGGGCGACGAGACGCCGTTGCCGGACGAGGCGGCGTTGGCGCCCGCGCGGGCGGCGTTGCTGGCCGGCATCGCCGAACGGGGGCCGGTGCGGCTGCGCAAGCGCCGGTCGAGGTACGCGCTGGTCGGCGCGTCGGCGATCGGCCTGGCGGCGGCCGTGGCGGCGACGATCACGCTGCTGCCCGCCGGGCAGCCCGCGCCGGGTGGTCAGGCGTTGACCACGTCCGCGTCCCCGGTGGTCGAGCCGGTGACCGACCCCGTGCGGCTGCTGGCGTTCGCCGCCAGGGCGGCCCGCGCGGATCCGTCCGCGCCGCCCCGCCCGGACCAGTTCGTGTACACGCGCAGCGAGGCGGGCGAAGGGCCGGCCCGGGAGATCTGGCTGTCGGTCGACGGCGTGCACGACGGGCTGCTGAAGCACCCCGACGGCACGACGTCGAGGTTCCCGGGGTGCGTGGACGGGCAGCGGGAGGTGTTCAAGGATCCCGCGGTGGTGCTCGGCTGGGAGCCGTGCGAGCCGCGGCCGGCGTACCGGTCCGACCTGCCGACCGACGTGGACGGCATGCTGGCCCACCTCGACGCGAACGCCGGCGGTGAGCCGGGCAGCGTCAACTCGCGCGGCAAGGACGTGCTGAGCCTGGTCAACGAGTCGCTGCTGCCGCCGCTGAGCAGGGCGGCGCTGTACGAGGCGGCGGCGCGCGTGCCGGGGCTGGCGGTGGTGCCGGACGCGCGTGACGCGGCGGGCAGGCCGGGGGTCGGCATCACGTGGCCCGTGCCGCCGGGCTCGTCGCCGGAGGCCGAGCCGGTGGTGATCGTGTTCGACGCGGAGACCTACGAACTGCTCGGCACGAACTTCCACGCCATCACGGAGCAGGCCGTGGTGGACCAGGCGGGGCAGCGGCCGTGACCTCGCGGGTGGGACCGGTCCGCCGGGGCGCGCCCGGTCCCACCCGACTACGGTTGGTCACGTGGATCCGCGTGAGGATGACGACGACGAGGACGACTTCGACCCCGTTGAGGACGAAGACGGGTTCGACGACGATGACGTCGAGGACGAGGACGACCTGTTCGGCGTGACCTCGGAACCCCGCACCATCTGCCACCTGTGCGGCGGGGCGGGGTTCATCGCCAACCCGACGTCCGCGGTGATCGGGGGCACCCCGCGCACCGTCGACAACGGCCGCGAGTGCCCGCACTGCGTCGGCGCGCGCAAGTTCCCCGGCCTGATCCCCCCGCTGTGACCCGCCCGGCCCGGAATTGTCGGACCTCGCCGGCAGAATGAAAACAGGGGTCCCCTGGGCGAGGACCCCTGCGAAGCACGACCGGCGGGCGTCGACTGCGGTTGTCGGCCGGGATCGACCCGGTCGGGCCGGTCGTGACTGCCGACGTCGCGTGCCCGGCGCGCCACGCCCGTCACCTGCGCGAACCACCGGCTGGACGGCACAGCGGCCTGTGCCGCGCCCCTGCTCCTGGCGAGCCCCCGCGAAGCACGGCCGTCGGGCGTCCCGGCACCCGGCTCCGGCGAGCGCCACGAGATCGCCCGCCGGGGCGTCACCGTTCGGCGGCGACCACTTCCGCCTCCCGGAACGCCTGCGGCGAGAGGCCGCGCCACGCGGTGATCAGGGCGCCGACCTGGAGCAGCGTGGCCATCGCCCACACCGCGCGCAGCCCGAACCCCGCGGCGACGAAACCGCCCGCCAGCGCGCCCAGCGGCATCAGGCCCCACGCCAGGGCGCGGTGGCTGGTGAGGACCCGCCCGAGCAGCGCGGGCGGCGTGAAGCGCTGCCGGCTGGACTGCGAGCAGACGTTCCACACCATCACGATCGCCGTCTGGACGAACATCACCGCCGCGATCGCCCACGCCCACGGCGGCAGCACGACGAACAGCACCATGGTCCCCGCCATCCCGACCTGGGCCAGCCGCATCGACCACGCGTACCCGAGCCGGTCCACCACCCGGGCGACCACGAACGACGACGCCACCCACCCGGCGGCCATCGCCGCCTGCATCACGCCGTAGCCGACCGCGCCGAGCCCCAGCAGCTCCTTGGCGTACAGCACGAACATCGCCATCGTGGCGCTCGCCGCGAACGACCCGAGCGCCACCGCCACCGTGATCGACAGCAGCAGCCGCGTGCGGACCAGGAACCTCAGCCCCTCACCGATGTCGCGCAACGGGTGCTTCTTCGCCGACACCGCCACCGCCGCCCGAGCCGAACGCAGCCCCCGGACCAGCAGCAACGCCACCAGGGCGGCCACGAAGGCCACCCACGCGGGCGTGCCGAGGCCGAACGCCACCAGGAAACCCGCCGCCGGCGGCACGACGAACTGCACCACGCCCCGGTCGATCACGATCAGCCGCGTGTTCGCCGCCGGCAACCGGCCCGGCTCCACCACCTCCGGCACCAACGCGCCCGTCGTGCCGTCACCGAGCACCTGCGCCGACGTCACCACGAACGCCACGACCACCAGCAGCGGCAGGCTCAACGCGCCCGTCACGCCCGCCACCGCGAGCGACAGGGCCGCGCACCCCTGCACCGCGTACGCCCACGTCAGCATGGTGCTGCGCCGGACCCGGTCGATCAGCACGCCGGCGACCAGCGAGAACAACAGCCACGGCGACTGGCCGACCACGTTGACCAGCGACAGCTGCCGCGGGTCGGACGTGATCGTCGCCGCGATCCACGGCAACACCGACAACATCAGGCCCTCGGCCACCGAACCGGACACCACGACGGCCTGCAGCCGCACCCACCCCCTGGACATGGTCCACACCCTGCCAACAGCGGCCGGCGACACCCGACGTTTTAGCGTGTAGTGAACCCATGGCCCTCCGCTTCGCCGTCTCACCCCTCTGGGAGACGATCGCCGCCCTGCGCGTGCTGGCCGCGCCGAGCCTCTCCCCGGTGCACCAGCGCTGGATCGCGTGGGCCGAGGAACACCTGCTCGACCTGGGCGAGGACGGGTCCCCGCTGCACGTCCTGGTGACCAGACCGGTGGTGCCGGAGTTCCTCATCCCGACCCCGGGCGTGCGGTCCGAGCGCGTCGAGGTCGAGATCGACGCGATCGCCAAGGCCACCCCCGAGCGGATCGCCGCGGCCGTGGACGACCCGCGGATCCTCGCCGACCCGCCCAAGGCCATCGCCGCCATGCAGGAACGGCTGCACGCCGTGCACGGCGCGATCATCGCGCCGATCTGGCCACGGCTGGAGGGCGTGCTCCAAGGCGACGTGGAGCGGCGCGGACGGCGGCTGGTCGAGGCGGGCGGACCGACCGTGCTCGCCGAGCTGCACGCCGACGTGTCGTACCGCAACCCGCACCTCACCGTGGCCGACCACACCGTCGACGTCGGCGAGCGCGACCTGGTCCTCGTGCCCTCGGCGTTCACCTGGCCACACGCCTACCTCCGGGACAGCCCGGTCCGCCTCGCCCTGTGCTACCCCGCGCACGGCTTCGGCTCGCTCTGGGAGCGGTCGGACGCGCCCACGAACGACGCGCTGGCCCGCCTGGTCGGCCACACCCGCGCCCGGCTGCTGTGCGAGCTGGAACGCCCCAGCACCGTCACCGAACTGGCGACCAGGCTGGGCGTCACGGTGGGCGCGGTGTCGCAGCACCTGGGCGTGCTGCGGGCGGCGGGTCTCGCGGTCAGCCGCCGCGAGGGGCGTGAGGTGGTGTCGTTGCGCACCGGGCTCGGGCTGGCCCTGGTCCGGGGCGAAGTACCCTGATGTCTCGTGGGGGTCGTTCTGTCGCAACCGGAGTGGACCGCGCGCCGTGACGCGCACGCGGCCCGGGTGCGGCGCTGGACCGGGCCGCACCACGAGCGCAAGGCCGCCGGCCGGAAGCACCCGGTGCTGGACTTCCTGTTCTCGTACTACTCGCACCGCCCGTCCCGGCTGGAGCGCTGGCACCCCGGTCCCGGCGTGGTCCTCGAAGGCGACGCCGCGCTCGCCTACCTGAAGTGGCCCGTCTACCGGCGCACCGCCGACGGCGTGACGCTGGACGTGGCGGCGTTCGCGCGGGAACGGGCCAACACGATCGAGTTCGCCGGCCGGCTGCTGGCCGCGACCGCCGGCCGCGCGCCCCGGCTCGGCTGCTTCGGGCTGCACGAGTGGGCGATGGTCTACCGGCAGCGGCCGGAGCAGGTGCGGCACGACGCGTGGCCGTTGCGGCTGGGCAGCGAGGGCACCGACCGGGTGGTCGAGTCGCACCGGGTGCAGTGCGGGCACTTCGACGCGTTCCGCTTCTTCACCCCGGACGCACGGCCGCGCAACGCGGTGCAGCCGACCCGCGAGACCCAGGTCGAGCTGGAGCAGCCCGGCTGCCTGCACGCGAACATGGACCTGTTCAAGTGGGCCTACAAGCTGGACCCGGCGACACCGTCGGAGCTGGTCGCGGACTGCTTCGAGCTGGCCGTGCGGATCCGTGAGCTGGACATGCGGGCCAGCCCGTACGACCTGACCGACCTCGGCTACGAGCCGGTGACGATCGAGACCGCCGAGGGCCGGGCCGAGTACGTTCGGCGGCAGAGCGCGTTCGCCGAGGCCGCCGCGCCGCTGAGGGCCAGGCTGATCGAGCTGAGCCGGGTGCTCGCCGCGGCGCCCGTCGCCGCTCGATGACCTGGAGTGACTTCACCCGATCCACCGATGTCACCTGTTAGCGTGACGCCGGTCGGGATTCGCCAGCCGTATCCGGTCGGACGCTGAGAGGGAAGACGATGTCTCGACACCGCGCGCTGCGGACGAAGGTGCGGCGCGGCATCGCGACGTGGCCCGTGGCCATCGTCGGCCTGGTGGCCCTCATCGTGCTCGGGTGGCTCGGCTGGAACTGGGTCGGCGGGCTGGTGGATCGCCGTGCCGCGGCCCAGGCGGGCGACTGCCACGAGGGCCAGGCGCTGCTCCGGGTCTCCTCGACGCCCAGCGTGGCCGAGGCGGTCAAGCAGGTCGCCGAGGCGTGGAGCAGGCAGCGGCCCGTCGTCTACGACCACTGCATCGAGATCGAGGTGCAGTCGATCGACTCCGAGGTCGTGCTCCACGGCCTCACCCAGGGCTGGGACACCGCCAAGATCGGCGAACGGCCGCACGCGTGGGTCACCGACTCGATGCTGTGGGCCAACCGCCTCGCCGCGCAGAACGCCGCCCTGCTCGGCGCGGTGCCCGAGTCGATCGCGGCCAGCCCCGTGCTGCTCGCCCTGCCCCAGGACGCGGCGCAGGCGGTGCAGTCCGGCTCCGGGTTCCGCTGGACCGACCTGCCCGACCTCGCGGGCGCGGCGGACGGCTGGGGCCGGTTCGGCCACCCCGAGTGGGGCCGGTTCACCGTCGCCATGCCCGATCCGACCGCGAGCACGGCCACCGCGATGGCCGTGCAGGCGGCGCTGGCCGGGGCGAGCCCCGAGGGCAAGGGCCCCGTCACCACCGAGATGCTGGCGCTGGAACCGGTGAAGAGCACGATGAGCCGGCTGTCGTCGTCCAAGCCGGAGCACACGCCCGCGAGCACGTGGGAGGCGTTGAAGGCGCTGTCCGACGGCGACGCGGTGAACGCGGCCGGGTACAGCGCGGTGCCGGTGTTCGAAGTGGACCTGTACCGGCACAACACCGGCAAGGACAGCGGCACGCCGCCGTCGCAGCCCCTGTACGGGGTGGCGGCGGGCGGGCCGACGCCGATCGCGGACTTCCCGTTCGTGCCGCTGGCCGGCGACTGGGTCGGCGAGGCCCAGGTGCGCGCGGCGCAGGCGTTCCGGGAGTTCCTGCGCGGGCCCGACCAGCAGAAGATCCTGGCCGGCGCGGGCCTGCGGGTCGAGGCGACCACCGAGCGGCCCAAGCCGTCGCCGGGCATCCGCTGGGCCGCCGTCACCGACACGCTCACGTCCGCCGACGCCAACACGACCCAGCAGATCTCGGCCGCGTGGGCGACCGCGGACAACGGCCAGGTCGTCACGGTGCTGGTGGACACCTCGAAGTCGATGGAGGAGCCCGGCGGCGAGGGCCGCAGCCGGATGGACTGGGTGAAGCAGGCGCTGTCCGGGCAGGTCAACCGGTCGGTGTCCGGGTCGCTCGGGTTGTGGGAGTTCTCCCGGCAGCTCGACGGCGACAAGCCGTACCGGCAGCTCGTCGCCACCGGCCCGGTCGCCACCCAGCGGCAGGCGCTGCTGGACGGCGTCGCCGAGCTGGCGCCCCGCAGCGCCACCCAGCTCTACACCAGCGTGCTCGCGCTCTACGAGCGGGTGCTGGCCGACTACCAGGACGGCAAGCGCAACCGGATCGTGGTGCTCACCGACGGCGTGAACGACGGCGGGCTGACGTTCGAGGAGCTGACGTCGCGGCTCGCGTCGCTCAAGCAGCCGGGCAAGGACATCGCGATCAGCGTCATCGCGCTCGGTCCCGACCCGGAACGCGCGCCGCTGTCGGAGCTGGCCCGGTCCACCGGCGGCACGCTGTCGGTGGTCGAGGACGGCCGTGGCGTGGACGCCGCGCTCGGTCAGCTCCTCTCGGCCGATTAGTCGCGGTCGACGCGGCCGGAACGGCTGCGCACGGCGACCGGGCCGCCCTGCTCGGCACTCGAACGGCCGCAGCCGTCGCGCCGGTGACGCTTCTTCCGCGAACGGCGACTGCGGCGCGTGGCGACATCGCGTCGAATTGCGCCGATCGACGGACCGGAGCCCGCCATTCGACCTGTTAAATTCACACCAGAATCATTTCCGATCTTTCCCCGAATCGCGTCGACCCTGGCCGGCGGCCTTGATCTGATCGTTTCCTCGCTGATCAATCACACTCCGAGCCGGTTGATCGGCGACCGGTGGTCTCGTAACTTCGAGTGCTTCGACGTCCCTGCACAACGTCGAGATCCCTGCACACGAAAGGACGAACAAGGATGAGGAAACTCTTCTTGGCGCCTGCCCTGCTGGCGCTGGTGCTCGCCGTTCTCGTGGCGCCGAGCTCGCAAAGCGCTTTCACCGTGGAAGGGCACGGCACCAGTGCCGTGGAATTGGCGGCGGCACCCGCTGACGTGCTGTCCGAAGGTCCGTCGGCGGCGGCGTGGCCCGTGCCGAACGCCCGGACGTACCGCATCCTCAGCTCCTGCTCGCCGTACGCGTCGGCGATCCGCACCGGCGCGCGGGCGTGGAGCGGGCTGACCGAGAGCTCCAGCGGCACCCCGGTCGAGTGCCGCAACGGCTACATCACCGACTGCGGCGGCGGCAGCCGGGTGGTCGGCTGCAACTGGGGCGCGGGCCAGCGGATCGCGCTCTACATGGGCGGCGTGAACGACGACGCCCTGCTGGCCGCCCACGAGTTCGGCCACAACTGGTACGGCCACTCGTCGTACCAGTGCGCCGGTTGGGGCAGCGCCGCGCAGGTGATGGCGCCGGCCATCTGCAACTACAGCAGCGCCACGACGATCGACTGACGGCGGGGGAGGCGCGTTCCTGCCGGGGCGCGCCTCCTACCCGGCCAACGCCGGTCAGCGCTGGTCAGCGCTGGTAGACGGCCGCCATCGCGGCGATCCGGGCGATGACGCGGTCGCGCAGCTCCGGCGGCTCCAGCACGTCCACCTCGGGTCCGAGGCGCAGCAGGTCCACCAGCGCGTGCTCCAGCGACTCGACCGGCACCCGAACGGTCGTCCACTCCCCTTGCGGTTCCACGTCCTTCAACTCCCGGGCGGCGGCGAGGCCGAGCAGGACCTGGGCGCTCTTGAGGCCGTTCGGCGTCATCCGGACCGTGACCCGCATCGGGTACATGCGCTCCTCGAACCGCTGCGACCAGCCGGCCCAGTACTCGACCAGGTCGAAGCCCTCCGGGCGGTCGAACGACTCGTCCAGCGCGGTCAGCTCCAGCACCCGCGAGACCCGGTACGTGCGCAGGCCGTCCGTTCGGGCGACGAGGTACCAGGTGCCCGCCTTGAGCACGAGGCCGAGCGGCTCCACCGTCCGCTGCACCTCGACCTGCGCCCACCGCACGTACCGGATCCGCAGCCGACGCTGCTGCCACACCGCCTCCGCGATCTCGGCCACGTGCGGCGTGCCCTCGTTGCCGCGGAACCAGCCCGGCGCGTCCAGGTGGAACCTCTCCCGGATCCGCGCCGCCCGCGACCGCAGCTCCGGCGGCAGCGCGGCGAGCACCTTGAGCTGCGCCGCCGCCACCACCGCGCCCAACCCGAGTTCCGCCGCCGGGCCCGGCATGCCGGCCAGGAACAGCGAGTCGGCCTCCTCGGTGGTCAGCCCGGTGAGCCGGGTGCGGTACCCGTCGACCAGCTGGTAGCCACCCGCCGGTCCGCGGTCGGCGTACACGGGCACGCCGGACGCGCCGAGCGCCTCCACGTCGCGGTACACGGTGCGGACCGAGACCTCCAGCTCGTCCGCCAACTCCCGCGCCGTCATCCGGCCGCGCGACTGGAGCAGGAGGAGGAGGGACAGCAACCGGCCGGCGCGCATTCCCCCATCCTGACAGGAACTGTCAGGTATGACCGGCAGGCTCCACCACATGACCACACACGCCACCGCACGTGCGGAGATGAAGAGCTGGGACGAGCACACCTGGGACGGCAAGCGCTACGACGAAGTCACCGGCCCGAAGCAGACGGTCGGCGGCATGACGGCCACGTACACCGGTGACCTGGAAGCCGTGGGCGACCTGCGTTTCGTCATGTCGTACCCGGACGACGACTCCTGCGCCTCCACGGGCTACGAGGTCGTCACCGGCACCCTGAACGGCCGCACGGGCAGTTTCGTCCTCCACCACGTCGGCGGCTTCCACGACGGCGTCGCTGACGCCACCATCACCATCGCCTCCGCCACGGGCGACCTGGCGGGCCTCACCGGCACGGGCCGGATCACGTGGGCCGCAGGCGAGCCGGGCCGGTTCGAACTGGACTACGACATGGCCTGATCCCCGATGCTCGGCGACCCGATCGGGTGACAGCGCGTAATCACTTGCCTTGTCCGCGCGACCTGCTCAGTGGGAGGGCTTCGTCGTGGGCAGCCCGGTGCGCGTGCCGGCTGAGCCACGACGGCGGCGCACGGGAACCCGGTCCCCCCGGGTTCCCGTGCGGCGCCGCGGTGGTCAGCCGCCGTAAGCGGAGACCGGCGGGCAGGAGCAGACCAGGTTGCGGTCGCCCTTGGCGCCGTCGATGCGACGCACCGGGGGCCAGGTCTTCGGGGCCGACGCGCCCGCCGGGAACACCGCCACCTCGCGGCTGTACGGGTGGTTCCACTCGGTGGCGATGGAGGCCGCCGTGTGCGGCGCGTTGCGCAGCGGGTTGTCGTCGGCCGGCCACTCGCCCGAGCCGACGCGGTCGATCTCGTGCCGGATCGCGATCATCGCGTCGATGAACCGGTCGATCTCGCCCAGGTCCTCGCTCTCCGTCGGCTCCACCATGAGCGTGCCCGCCACCGGGAACGACATGGTCGGCGCGTGCAGCCCGTAGTCCGCCAGCCGCTTCGCCACGTCGTCCACCGTCACGCCGGTCGCCTTGGTGATCGGCCGCAGGTCGAGGATGCACTCGTGGGCCACGAAACCGCCCTCGCCGGTGTAGAGCACCGGGAAGTGCTCGTCCAGGCGGCGGGCCACGTAGTTCGCCGCCGCCACGGCGGTGAGGGTGGCGCGGCGGAGGCCGTCGGCGCCCATCATCCGCACGTACGCCCACGAGATCGGCAGGATCGACGCCGAACCCCACGGCGCGGCGCTGATCGGGCCGACACCGGTCGCCGGGCCGGCCGACGGCTGCAACGGGTGGTTCGGCAGGAACGGCGCCAGGTGCGACCGCACGCCGATCGGCCCGACACCCGGGCCGCCGCCGCCGTGCGGGATGCAGAACGTCTTGTGCAGGTTCAGGTGCGACACGTCCGACCCGAACTTGCCGTACTGCGCCAACCCGATCAGCGCGTTGAGGTTCGCGCCGTCCACGTACACCTGGCCACCGGCGTCGTGCACCAGCCCGCACACCTCGCGCACGGTGTCCTCGTACACGCCGTGCGTCGACGGGTACGTGATCATGATCGCGGCCAGGTCGTCGCGGTGCGCGTCGATCGTCGAACGCAGGTGCTCGATGTCCACGTTGCCGTGGTCGTCGCACTTGACGACCACGACCCGCATCCCGGCCATCACGGCGGACGCGGCGTTGGTGCCGTGCGCGCTGGACGGGATCAGGCACACGTCGCGGTGGTCGTCGCCGTTGGCGCGGTGGTAGGCGCGGATCGCCAGCAGGCCCGCGAACTCGCCCTGGCTGCCCGCGTTCGGCTGCAACGACACCGCGTCGTACCCGGTGACCTCTGCCAGCCACCGCTCCAGGTCACCGACGATGCTCAGCAGCCCTTCCGCGTCCGACGCGGGCGCGAACGGGTGCAGGTCGGCGAACTCCGGCCAGGTGATCGGCTCCATCTCGGCCGTGGCGTTGAGCTTCATGGTGCACGAGCCCAGTGGGATCATGCTGCGGTCCAGCGCCACGTCCTTGTCCGACAACGCGCGCAGGTAGCGCAGCAGCGCGGTCTCGGAGCGGTGCGAGTGGAACACCGGGTGGGTCAGGTAGTCGCTGGTGCGGCGCAGGTCGGCGGGGATGCCGTCGGCGGTGTCGGCGTCCAGGCCGTCCACGTCGGAGACGGTGACGCCGAACGCCGTCCACACCGCGACGAGGTGATCGCGCGTGGTGGTCTCGTCGCACGCGATGGACACCACGTCGTCGTCGACCTGCCACAGGTTCACGCCGAGGTCGCGCGCGGCGGAGACGACGGCGGCGGCGCGGCCCTCCACCCGGGCCCGCACGGTGTCGAAGAACTCGCCGTGCACGATCTCGACGCCGCCCTCCAGCAGACCGGCGGCCAGCACGGTCGCCATCCGGTGGGCGCGGGTCGCGATCGCCTTCAGCCCCTCCGGGCCGTGGTACACCGCGTACATCGACGCGATCACCGCGAGCAGGACCTGCGCGGTGCAGATGTTGCTGGTCGCCTTCTCCCGGCGGATGTGCTGCTCGCGCGTCTGCAGGGCGAGGCGGTAGGCGAGCGAGCCGTCCGCGTCCACGGACACGCCGACGAGCCGTCCGGGCAGCTGCCGCTCCAGGCCCTGGCGCACGGCCATGTAGCCCGCGTGCGGCCCACCGAACCCGATCGGCACGCCGAAGCGCTGCGTGGTGCCGACGACGACGTCCGCGCCGATCTCGCCGGGCGGGCGCAGCAGCGTCAACGCCAGCAGGTCCGCGGCGACCACGGCCTGCGCGCCCGCCTTGTGGATCTCCTCGACGACCGCCGCGTGGTCGCGCACCACGCCGGACGCGCCGGGGTAGGACAGCAGCACGCCGAAGAAGTCGCCGCCGAGGCCGAGCCCTTCGATGCCCTGCGACAGGTCGGCGGTCACGACCTCGATGCCCAGCGGCTCGGCGCGCGTCTCGATGACGGCCAGCGTCTGCGGCAGCGTGTCGGCGTCCACGACGAACTTGTCCGACTTCGACCGCCCCGCGCGGCGGACCAGCGTCATCGCCTCGGCGGCGGCGGTGGACTCGTCCAGCATCGAGGCGTTGGCCAGCGGCAGGCCGGTCAGGTCGGCGACCATCGTCTGGAAGTTCAGCAGGGCTTCGAGGCGGCCCTGGGAGATCTCCGGCTGGTAGGGCGTGTAGGCGGTGTACCAGGCGGGGCTCTCCAGCACGTTGCGGCGGATCACCGGCGGCGTGGTCGTGCCGTAGTAGCCGAGCCCGATCATCTGCGTCATCGGGCGGTTGCGGGAGGCGAGGGCGCGCAGCTCGGCCAGCGCCTCGGTCTCGGTGGCGGGCGCGGGCAGGTCCAGCACCAGGTCGCGCTCGCGGATCGACTCGGGGACGGCGTGCTGCGCCAGTTCCTCCAGCGAGCCGACGCCGATCACGTCGAGGATGCGGGCCAGCTCGGCGGGCCGCGGGCCCACGTGCCGGTCGGCGAACGGGGTGCCGTGCTCGAGTGCGGCGAGGGGGATGCGGTCCTGCGTCATCGGTGCTGGCCTCCAGGGCTCCGGACAGACTTCTGCCGTTGCCCTCCCCCTCTGTCTTCTGCCCGGCGGCGGGCGCCTGAGAGCTTCACCCGGCTGGCGGGTTTGCACCGTCGGCGGGGTCGGTCGGTGGTGGCCGACCCGCTTTCCAGAGGCGTCTCACCCGCACGGTCCTTGCGCCTGAGAGGTTCCGGGGAGGATTTGCTCCTTCGGCGCCGAGGCTGGCTCGGACTCTCCCGCACGGGATAAAGCGACTACGCGCGAAATCGTACCCGGCAGGTGGGTGAGCGGTACCGCCGGCGCGACGTGGATCTCAGTGCGCGCGCCGGTCGTGCCGCCCGGTCATCCCACCGCGTTGCGCCGGTCGGTCAGCCGATGGCCCTGGTCCGCCGGCGACGGGACAGCTCGTCGTCGGCCGGCTCCACGATCTCGGCGCCGTCCGCGCGTTCGGCGGGGAAGTCGTGGATCGTGCCGCTGATCTCCCGCATCGCGCCGGAGACCGCGATGCCGAACACCCCTTGGCCGCCCTGGAGCAGGTCGACCACCTCCTCGGGCGACGTGCACTCGTAGACGGTGGTGCCGTCGCTGAACAACGTGATCCGGGCCAGGTCCTGCACGCCGCGGCGACGCAGGTGGTCGACCGCGACCCGGATGTTCTGCAACGAGACACCGGTGTCCAGCAGCCGCTTGACGACCTTGAGGACCAGGATGTCCTTGAACGAGTAGAGCCGTTGACTGCCGGAGCCGTGGGCACTCCTTATCGTCGGGTTGACCAACCCCGTGCGCGCCCAGTAGTCCAGCTGGCGGTAGGTGATGCCCGCGATCTGGCACGCGGCGGGGCCGCGGTACCCGACCAGTTCGTCCGGCAGCGAGGAGTCCGGGAACAGCTCACCCTGTTCGCCGGATCCGGCCCGGATGGGCGCTTCCTCGACCACGCCTGCCTCCCCTCGGTCCGGTCACGACGACCGGCGACCAACGTGAAGCCGCCGCGGAGTGTTCGGCAGCAACCGAATCACACCGTGGCAATTCACCTGAGTTCGACGGTAAGACCGGGTAGGGGGCAGGTCAACGCGACGCGCTGGGCGTGTCTTGCCTCAACGTGAGGTTGAGGTTGAGAGAGTCGCCGGTCGTAAGCCATTCGAGTGACGTTTAGTGATCGTTTAGCGGGGCGAGGTTGACGTTGTGTAACCCGGAGGCGTGACACCTGGAGGTGGCACGCGGGGTTGATCCACAACGCACCGCACACGCCCGCGGAGGGCCGTTGACGGCGTGGGGCCGTCGTCCCGGCTCTTCGCGCGGCGTTGTGGAGAGCGGCGTGCCCAAGAGGTGAAGAGCGTCCTCGCCGGCGGCCAGATCAGCAGGATGACGGCCGGGGTGGGTGGTTCCGTGCCGGCTCCGTTGTCGTTCGGGTTTCGTGTCATCCCGCCGACCTGGCTCCGGGTGTCGTAGCCCGGAGGGAGGTCGGCGGGATGACACGAAGCCCTCCGCCGGGGAAGGCACGGCATGCCAGTGGGCGGGAGGGCGTGGTGACGAGAGCGGTGGGGGCGACCGGGCTACGTGTCCGCGCCGCGGAAGTCTTCAGGCGAGACGGAGTCGAGGAACTCCCGGAACTTCTCGACCTCGTCCTCCTGCTCGTCCGGGATGATGAGGCCCGCCTCTGCCAGCACCGACTCCTCCGCGTGGATCGGCACGCCGATCCTCAGCGCCAGGGCGACCGAGTCGCTCGGCCGCGCGGACACGCGGATGTCGCCGTCGAAGACGAGTTCCGCGAAGTACGTGCCTTCCTGCAAGTCCGTGATCCGCACCTGCTCCAGCTGCCGGCCGAGGGCTCCGATGACGTCCTTGAGCAGGTCGTGCGTCAACGGCCGGGCAGGACGGACACCTTGCTGCTCCAACGCGATCGCCGTGGCCTCGACCGATCCGATCCAGATCGGCAGGTACCGTTCGCCCTCGGTTTCGCGCAGCAGCAGGATCGGCTGGTTGGCGGGCAGTTCCACCCGCACGCCGACGACGCGCATCTCGCTCATCGGGTCTCGCCTCCCTCAGCGCGCTGAAATTCTGGCGTCCCCGCTACCAACGAGGATCCCCCACGTACTCTTTCGACGCTACCCGCCAAGCGGGCCCTGTGCGCAACCGCCCGCCCGCTTCGGATCACGATGCGGACACGCGTTCACCTCGGCGAAACAGGGCGTCCGACGACCTCGCGCAAACCGACCTTCACCAAGAGTGTGTGCAGCGTTACGGAGAGCGCCGCCAACTCCCGCACCACGTCGTCACGTTCTCGTGACCGGTGCGCCGCGCCGACGACCTGCTCCACCAACCCGATCTCGCGGTCGGCCGCGAGGCGGAACGGGCGCAGGTGGCGCGCGTCCAGGCCGTGCTCGGCCATCGCACGCACGGTCGAGGCGATCTGCACCGCCTCGTGGTCGTAGAACCCGCCCGCACCAGGCCTGATCAGGCCGTGCTGCTCCAGGTCCGCCAGCACGCGCGGCTCGATGCCCGCCCGCGCCAGCAGGTCCTCGCGGGTGACCCGGTGCCCGGCGGCCGGGGAGAGGTCGACCGCGCGCATCGCCTTCGACGCGCCCTGGTCGGCCGCGTCCAACTGCTCCTTGATGACTTTCAGCGGCAGGTACCTGTCCCGTTGGGCGGACAGGATGTACCGCAGGCGGTCCACGTCGGCGGACGTGAACTGCCGGTACCCCGAGGCCGTGCGCGCCGGGCGGACCAAGCCCTCCGACTCCAGGAATCGGATCTTGGAGATGGTGACGTCGGGGAAGTCGGGCCGCAACTGCGCCAGCACCGCCCCGATGCTCAACCCCCCGCGTGGCCGCCCGGCCGCCGTCACCGGAGCCCCATCGCTCAGGCCCCCTGGCCCCCGGCGCCCGGACCGGTCAGGAACACGAGGCGGAACTTGCCGATCTGCACCTCGTCGCCGTTCGCCAGGACCGCCTGGTCGACGGGCTCGCGGTTGACGTAGGTGCCGTTGAGGCTGCCCACGTCGATGACCACGAACTCGCCGCCCTCGCGGCGGAACTCGGCGTGGCGGCGGGAGACCGTCACGTCGTCGAGGAAGATGTCGCTGTCGGGGTGCCGCCCCGCACTGGTCGTGTCGCGGTCCAGCAGGAACCTCGACCCCGCGTTGGGGCCGCGCTTGACCACGAGCAGCGCCGATCCGGCGGGCAGTGCGTCGACACCCGCGACGGCCGGCTCCTGGGCGGGCGCCTCGGCGCCCTCGACCTCGGCGAGGAAGTCGGCCCGGAACACGGAGGTCCGCTCCGGGGACTGCTCGGGCGGAACGCCTGGCCCGTCGTTCGTGCTCACCTGAGCTCTCCTCCTGCTGCTGGAACCGTCGAGACCGCTAGAACCTATCGTGCCCGAACCCTTGTCTGAGGAGCGGCTCCCCCACCGACCGAAGAGCCGCCGGAAGATCGACGTCACTCCGCTGCCACCAGCTCCTGGTACGCGGCGGCGTCGAGCAGGTCGTCGACCGCGGTCGGGTCCTCCAGCCGCAATTCCACCATCCACCCCTCGCCGTACGGGTCGGAGTTCACCAGGTCGGGCTGCTGGTCGAGCGAGTCGTTGCGCGCGACTACCTCGCCGGCGAGGGGCGCGTAGATGTCCGACACGCTCTTGGTCGACTCCACCTCGCCCAGCGTCTGGCCGGCCGCGACCTGCTCGCCGAGTTCCGGGAGCTGGACGAACACGACGTCACCCAGTTGTTCCTGGGCGTAGTCGGTGATGCCCACGCGCACGGTGTCCTCACCGGTGCGCAGCACCCACTCATGTTCCTCGGTGTACTTGAGCTCCTCGGGAATCACCGCGGTGTGCTCCTTCAATGACGGTGGATCAACGCTCCGCCGGATCTTCCCACGTCGACGTTCAGGCCGGCGCGACACCCGGCCGTCGCCGCATCGCGAGGGCGAACTGGTACACGTACAGCACGCCCGACCACAGGTACAAGGCTCCTCCCCAGACCATGAACGCGTACGCCACCGGACGGGCGACCTGGGCGGCGGTGGAGGCGCCCTGGGCGAGCAGGAGCATGGGGAACGCGTAGAGCAGGTTGAACGTGGCCGCCTTGCCGAGGTAGTTGACCTCGAACGGGCCGTAGCCGCGGGCCCGGAGCACGGGCAGGCACACGCCGACGACGAGCTCGCGGGCGACCAGCACCACCGCCACCCACCAGGGCACGATGCCGCGCACGACGAAGGCCACCAGCGTGGCGAGGATGTAGAGGCGGTCGGCGGCCGGGTCGAGCAGGGCGCCGAGCCGGCTGGCCTGGTCGAGCCAGCGGGCGATCTTGCCGTCGAGCCAGTCGGACAGCCCCGCGGCGACCAGCACGACCAGCGCCCAGCCGTCGGCGTGCGGTCCGAGCAGCAGGTACAGGAACAGGGGCACGCCGAGCAGCCGCAACACGCTCAGCGCGTTCGGGATGGTCAGCAGCCGGTCGGCTGGATCGTGCGACACGTCCGCACTGTAGAGGGCCGCCCGGCGTGCCCCGGTCGTCGACTCGCGGTGCGGGCCCCTCGGGCTCGCCCGCGGGGCGCTCAGTTGTTCGAACGGGTGCGGCTCCAGCCGCGGCGTTGCAGTTCGTCACCGCTGAGCGCCTGCGGACGACCCCGGTCGTCGACGCCCACCCAGCGGGCCCGGAAACCTTCGAGCACGTAGGCGTGGCCCTTGCTCCACACCACGCTGCACGGAGCTGTGGGCAGCGCCGCCGCGCCTGTGGCGCCGGCACGCGCCGCCCCGCGCTTCGCGGGCTCGGACTCGGTTTCCGTTCTGGTGCTCATGTGAAATCCCTCCACCAGGGTTGTCGCTCACGGCTCTCGCGGCGTTATCCCCGTCACCCGGATTCTGCGCGACTGTGGTCGAGACCACCTCCTCATTCATGCGCGATTCCGGCCGGCGGGCGGTTGCGTCGCCCAGTTGCGCGCCACGGGCGGGAACGCTTCCCCCGAGGTGTAACCGGCCCCGGCGGCACCAAACCGTTCACCGTCCGTCGTCCACCGCACACCGGACGCCCCACTACACTCGTGCCTATCAGGGCGCCACCCGCGCGCTTGTGGTGTCGCGACGGGCTACGTACGGTGGGTGGCGCAGCGGTTGAGCCAACAGCCGCGCCGGGAAGTCCGGCTAGCGGGGAAACGTTTCCGCCACGCTGCTGTTCTGCGGTGCGCGCACATTCGGTGCGTCCGGGCTTCCCACCCAGCGGTACCAGCTGAAGAGGAGTGCCTCGTGACGGTTCAGGATCCGAACGTCGTGGCGACGAGCGGAGCCGAGTCCGCCGCGGCCGAGAGCCCGCGGGCCGGGCAGCTCGGGCTCGCCGCGCGCACGGTGGGCGAAGGCGTCACCGTGCTGGCGGTCAGCGGTGAGATCGACATGCTCACCGCGCCGCAGCTGCGGGCGGACGCTTTGCGACACCTCGACGCGGGCAGGACGCTGGTCCTGGACCTGTCGGGGGTGAGCTTCCTCGGCTCGGCCGGTCTCGCGGTGCTGGTGGAGGCGTCGCAGCACGCCAAGCGCCGTGGCGGGGCGTTCCGCGTCGTGGCGGTGGAACGCGCCGTGACCCGGCCGCTCGCCGCGACCGGCCTGGGCGAGGTGTTCAGCGTGTTCGAGTCGGTCGAGCAGGCGCTGGAGGCCGACGAGTCCCGGTGAGACCCCGATGACGGACCGGGACTAGACGTGCGGCACCAGGTCGACGACTTGGTCCACGCCCGCCGCGACGAGCGCGCGGCGGGCGTGGCCGTCTTCGGGCGCGCGCACGACGACCCGGTTGCCCGCCGCGGCGGCGGCGTCGGCGACGGCGCGCAGGCTGCGGATCAGGCCTTCGCTGTGCTCGCCCAACGCGCGCAGGTCGACGACCACGGGTACGGTCCCGCCCCGTGCGGCGGTCAGGATGCGGCGACGGACGGCGGGCGCGGCGTGCGCGGGCACGTCGCCGCGAACGTGCACTTCCACCCAGCCGTCACGTGGGGTCACGTCCACCGGATCGGCTGGTGGCGGCGGGACGAGCAACGTGCCGCGAGACCGGTGGCGCGGACCGAGGACCAGGGTGACGGTGGTGCCGGTCGCGCCGCGGTCGACCAGCACCTCGTCGACGTTCTCGCGCATGAGCAGCAGCCCGCGACCGCGGGCGGTCAGGGTGGGCGGCGGAACGCGCCAGCCGCCGTGGTCGGTGACGACGACGCGCACGCTGCCGTCGGGCCTGGCGTCGGCCTCGATGTGGACGAGACCGCGCTCGTCGGGGGGGTAGGCGTGCTCCACGGCGTTGCTGGCGGCCTCGTTGACCGCGAGGAGCAGGTCGTACCGGTCGTCTTCCGGCAGTCCCTCGGCGGCCAGCCAGGCGTCGAGCCGGGCGCGTACCACGGCGAGCTGCCCGGGCTGGGCCGGGAACTCCACACCCCAGTGGTGGTCCGCGAGTTGATCGGTCAAAGGGCCTCCCCGTCGCACCAGTCAGTCTTCCCGGCCCGCACGCCCGCTACACGTGTGAACGACGATCAATTCGGGTATCGATAGCTTCAGCAGCACAACGAGACAGAACGGACGACGAGGTGAGCGTGTCGCACACTGAGCCGCGAAGCGGTGAGTCGGATAACGCCCTGACCGGGGTCGAGTTGCGGATGGCGGCCGACCCCACGCAGCTGTCGATCGTCCGAGCCGTGGCGGCGGACATCGCCATGCGGCAGGACTTCGACCTTGACTCCATCGAGGACCTGAAGCTGGCGGTCGACGAGGCGTGCTCGACCCTGATCTCGCTGGCCGCGCAGGGTGCGGTGCTCAGCGCCCAGTTCGTCGTGGTGGACGGTTCGGTGCAGGTGTTCACCAAGGTGGGCTCGCAGCGGTCGGCGCCGCCGGACCGCGACAGCTTCGGCTGGCGGGTGCTGAGCGCGCTGGTCGATTCGGTGACGACCTGGGTCGCGCCGCAGGCGGACGCGTTCGAGGTGCACATCGACCTCGTCAAGCGGTCGTTGGGGACGGTGGATGCGTGACGGGGTCGGACGGGGGCACGACGCGGTCCGGCACCCAGGGTGACTACGACCACCTGGCGCCGCTGTTCGTCCGGCTGGCCGCGACCGCGAAGGACGACCCGGAGCGGGAGCGGCTGCGCGACGAGCTGGTGACCGAGCACCTGCCCGTGGCCAAGCACATCGCCCGGCGGTTCGGCCACCGCGGCGAGCCGCACGACGACCTGGTGCAGGTGGCCACGGTCGGGTTGATCAACGCAGTGGACCGGTTCGACCCGGAACGCGGCAGCGACTTCCTGTCGTTCGCGGTGCCGACGATCATGGGCGAGGTCCGGAAGTACTTCCGGGACTCCAGCTGGTCGGTGCGGATGCCGCGGCGGCTCAAGGAGCTGCACCTGGCGATCAACGCGGGGTCGGCGCGGCTGTCGCAGGAGCTGGGCCGCGCGCCGACGCCGAGCGAGCTGGCGCAGCACCTGGGGTTGAGCCGGGAGGAGATCCACGAAGGGCTGGCGGCCGGCAACGCCTACCACAGCGCGTCGCTGGACGACCTGCTCGTGGCCGACGACAGCTCCATCTCGCTGGGCAGCACGCTCGGCGAGGAGGACCCGGAGCTGGAGGCGATCGAGCAGCGCGAGGCGCTGCACCCGTTGCTGGAGAAGTTGCCGGAGCGGGAGCGCAAGATCGTGGTGATGCGGTTCTTCGGGAACATGACGCAGACCCAGATCGCGCAGAAGGTCGGCATCTCGCAGATGCACGTGTCGCGGCTGCTGGCCAAGACGCTGCGGCAGCTGCGCGAGGGGTTGACCGAGTAAGACCAGGGAAAACGCGCGGAGGCCGCCTGACTCGTGAAGTCAGGCGGCCTCCGCGCGTTTCCGCCGGTCCTGAGGGCGGGGGCGGCCCGACCAGCGGCGGCCCGGTCGACCCTCAGGCGGCGGAGCGGCGGCGGCCGGCGATGATCCGACGGCGTTCGTCCTCGCCCATGCCGCCCCAGACGCCGTACGGCTCCTGGACCGCGAGCGCGTGCTCGCGGCACGGGTCCACGACGGGGCAGCGGGCGCAGAGCTGCTTGGCCTTGTCCTCACGCGCGGCCCGGGCGGAACCGCGTTCGTTGTCTGGGTGGAAGAAGACCGCGCTGTCACGGCCTCGGCACAACCCTTCCTTCTGCCAGTCCCAGACGTCGGTCACGGGCTTGGGCAGGCGCGCGGTGCTGGTCATCGGATGAACCCCCTTGCGGTGTCACAGGTGCTTGATCACGGCTTACCCGCTGGTCCCCGGGGGGCAAACGTGGTGCGCCTCATCGGATGGATTACCGGGGGAGGTGGATTACTCCGGCTCCTCCTGCGCCAGCCGCTGGTCGAGGGTCTCGCCCTCGCGCAGCTCGCGCGGCGTGGTGCCGTGGCGGTCGGCGGCGCTCCAGTGCTCGGGCGGCTCGACGCCGCGCTCCAGCGGGTCGACGCCGAGCTCGTCCTCGTCCAGCTGCTCGATCTCGTCCAGCGGGCGTTCGTTCGGATCTGTCATCGCACTCCTCCCGGCGTGGCGAAGGCGCCCTCCAGCTCGGGCGCGACGGACTCGGCCCAGAACGAGAAGAACCGCTCCTGGTCCGGGCCGATCTGGTTCACGTACACCTCGTCGTAGCCCGCGTCGGCGAACTCGCGGACGCGGTCCAGGTACGGCCGCGGGTCGGGCCCGACGGGCAGCGCCTCGGCCACCATGTCCTCGGTGACCAGCGTCGACGCCTGCTCGAAGTGCCGCGGCGTCGGCAGCACCTGGGCCAGTTCGCCGGGCAGCTGCTCGTTCGCCCACAGCCGGTGCGCCGTTCTCACGCCCGCCTCGGCGGAGGACGCGTGGCACACCTTGAACCCGGCCTGGGTCGGCTTGCCCGCGCCGCCGGCGGCGCGGAACTTCGCCACCAGCGACGGGTCCGGCATGGTGGAGCACAGGCCGTCGCCGATCCGCCCGGCCACCTCAGCCGCCTTCGGCCCGAACGCCGACACGTACACCGGAACGGGTGACGGCGGCACCGTGTAGAGCCGCGCGTTCTCGACCGTGTAGTGCTCGCCGCGGTGGCTGACCTCCTTGCCGGTCCACAGCGCCCGCATCACCTCGACGGCCTCTTCGAGCATCGCCAGCCGTTCCGGCGCGGACGGCCACGGGTCGCCGAAGATGTGCTCGTTCAACGCCTCGCCGGTGCCGACGCCGAGGGTGAACCCGCCCCGGCACTGGACGGCCGCCGTCGCCGCGGCCTGCGCCACGATGGCCGGGTGAATCCGCAGCGTCGGACAGGTGACAGCGGTCGTGACGGGCAGTGACGTGACCTCGGACAGCGCGCCGATGACGGACCACACGAACGGGCTGTTCCCCTGCTCGCGGTTCCACGGGTGGTAGTGGTCGGAGATCCACAGGCGCTCGAACCCGGCCTGCTCCGCCCACCTCGCCTGCTGCACCAGCTCGCGCGGTCCGTGTTCCTCGCTGGAGAGGAAGTAACCGATGCTGACCATGGCCACCGGTTACCCGCGCAGGAATTCCTGAACCTTGGTCGCCACCCCGCGCTTGACCACGTCCCACGCGTCCGGGTCACCCCTGAGCATCGCCTCGGCGGTGGCCTTGGCCTGGTCGAACGTCGTGTGCGGCGGGATCGGCGGCAGGTTCGGGTCGCACCGCACGTCCAGCACCACGGGCCGTGAGGCGGACAGCGCCTCGTCCCACGCGCCGCCCAGGTCGTCCGGATCGGACACGTCGATCCCGCCCAGCCCGATCGACCGCGCGAACGCCGCGTAGCCGATGTCGGGCAGCACCTGCGACTCCTCGAACTTCGGCGCGCCGCCCATCGCCCTCAGCTCCCACGTCACCTGGTTGAGGTCGTTGTTGTGCAGCACGCACACCACGCACCTCGGATCCGACCACTCCTCGTGGTAGCGGGCGATGGTGATCAACTCGGCCAGCCCGTTCATCTGCATCGCGCCGTCGCCGACCAGCGCCACCACCGGGCGTTCCGGGTGCGCGAACTTCGCCCCGATCGCGTACGGCACCCCGGCGCCCATCGTCGCCAACGTGCCCGACAACGACCCGCGCATCCGCCCGCGCAACTTCACCAAACGGGCGTACCAGTTCGCCGCGGACCCCGAGTCGGCGGCCACGATCGCGTCGTCGGGCAACCGCGACGACAACTCCCACATGATCCGCATGGGGTTCACCGGATCGGCATCCACAAAGGACTGTCGGCGCAGCGTGTCCCACCACTCGGCCACGTTGCGCTCGACGGTCTCCCGCCAGCCCCGGTCCTCCTTGCGCCGCAACAACGGGAGCATCGCCCGCAACGTCGCCCCCGCGTCACCGACCAGGTTCACCTCGGTCGGGTAGCGCATCCCGATGAACCGCCCGTCGACATCCACCTGCACCGCCCGCGCACCGCCGAACTCGGGCAGGAACTGCGAGTACGGAAAGCTCGACCCGACGATCAACAACGTGTCGCAGTCCCGCATCAACTCGTAGCTCGGCCTCGTGCCCAGCAACCCGATCGACCCGGTCACCCACGGTTCGTCGTCGGGCAGCACGTCCTTGCCCAACAGCGCCTTCGCCACACCGGCGCCCAGCACCTCCGCCACCTGGCGAACCTCATCACCGGCACCGCGCGCCCCCTGCCCCACGAGCATCGCCACGCGCTCCCCGGCGTTCAACACCTCCACCGCCCGTTCGACGTCATCCGTCGACGGGACGGCGGTCGCCCGACTCCGGCTGGGCGCGCTGGACGGCACGTGCTTGAACGCGTGCTCGGGCGGCGTGTACTCCAACTCCTGCACGTCGGCCGGGATGATCAACGCCGTGGGCGCCCGCTGCGCCTCCGCGGTGCGGATGGCCCGGTCCAGAGCGTTGGGCAACTGCTCCGGCACGGTCACGTCGACCAGGTACTCGGACGCGACGTCCTTGAACAACGAGTGCAGGTCCACCTCCTGCTGGTAGCTGCCACCCATTGCCGTGCGCGCCGTCTGCCCGACGATCGCCACCACCGGCACGTGATCCAACTTGGCGTCGTACAGCCCGTTCAGCAGGTGGATCGCCCCGGGCCCGGAGGTAGCCATGCACACCCCGACCCGCCCACCGAACTTCGCGTACCCCACGGCCTGCATCGCGGACATCTCCTCGTGCCGCGACTGCACGAACCTGGGCCGGTCACCACTGCGCCCGAAAGCCGAAACCAGCCCGTTGATGCCGTCACCCGGATAGGCGAACACGTACTCGACTCCCCAGTCCCGCAGGCGGCGCAGCACGAAGTCGGCAACGGTGTCGGTCATGGCGTCCTCCCTGGAAAAGGAAGGGTTACCCGCCCCACCGACCCTTACCCGCCAAGGGCACTCACAACGGCAGCAGCAACCGCCCGCCCACCACCAGCGTCCCCACCGCGACCCCGGCGAACAGCAGCACCCACACCAACCCCGGCACCCGGGTGATCCGCGCCAGCTGATCGGCATCGGACTGCCGCGCCAACCCCCGCATCCGCCGCCGCTGCAACTCCCCCACCGGCCTGACCCCGCCCAACAACAAGAACCACGTCACGAACAACGCGAACGCCGCCTGCCACTCCACCGTCGCGTACCACGACACGGCGAACATCACCGCCCCGGTCACCACGACCGACAGCACGCCGAACGCGTTGCGAATCATGACCAGCATCCCGACCAGCAACCCGACCGTCGCCCACAGCAACGGCCGGACCTGGTCGGACGTCACCAGGACCGCCGCGCCCAGCCCGAGCAACGACGGCGTCACGTACCCCGCGAAGTACATCAGCACGACCGCGAAACCGGTCGGCCTGCCGCGCGACACGGTGACCCCGGACGTGTCCGAGTTCAGCTTGATGCCCTCCAGCCGCCGGCCGGTGAGCAGCGCGACGAGGGCGTGCCCGGCCTCGTGCGCGATGGTGATGACGTGCCTGCTGTACCGCCACACGCCCGGACTGGCCACCAGGACCAGCGCCAGCACGGCGGGAGCCCATTTCGTCAGAGTTGACATCGCCGCCCAGCATGCCAGGGGCTTGACCTGGACCGCGCTCCAGCATCCAGGCTGACCGCCATGAGACGACAGCGCATCGGTTCACTGGAGGTCAGCGCCCTGGCGCTGGGCACGCTGCCGTTCGGCACGTCGGTCGACCAGCAGACCTCGTTCGCGATCATGGACCGCTTCGCCGAGGCGGGCGGCACGTTCCTGGACACGGCGAACAACTACGTGTTCTGGGACGGTGGCACGGGCGACGAGAGCGAGCAGGTGGTCGGTCGCTGGCTGGCCGCCCGGGGCAACCGCGACGACGTGGTCGTGGCCACCAAGACGGGCGCGCGGCCGTTGACGCCGGGCACCGGTCTGGAGAACGCCGAGGGCCTGGCCGGCGACACGGTCCGCCGTGCCGCCGCCGCGAGCCTGGAGCGGCTGGGCATCGACCACATCGACCTCTACTACAGCCACATCGAGGACCGCCGGGTCACGCTGGAGGACACCCTCGGCGGGTTCGCGTCCCTCGTCGAAGCCGGCGCGGTGCGGGAGATCGGCGCGAGCAACCACGCCACGTGGCGCTTCGACCGGGCACGGGCGGTCTCACGGGCCAACGGCTGGCCGCTCTACACCGCCGTGCAGCAGCGGTACAGCTACCTCCGCCCCCGGCCGGGCGTGAAGCTGCCCGAGGGCGGTCACGTGCACATGACCGACGAGCTGCTCGACTACGCGGGGACCGAGCCGGACATCACGCTGGTGGCGTACTCGGCGCTGCTGTCGGGCAGGTACCGGGACAAGCCGCTGGGCGAGGAGTACGACCACCCCGGCACCACTCGGCGGCTGAAGGTGCTGCACGAGGTCGCGGCGGAACTCGGCGCCACGGTCAACCAGGTCGTGCTCGCGTGGCTGATGCGCCAGGACATCATCCCGCTCGTGGGCGCCACCTCCGTCGCACAGGTGGAGGAAACCCTGGGCGCGCTCGAGGTCGAACTGGACGACGACCAGGTGGACCGCATGGACTCAGCGGCCTGAAGCCCTCACGGAACCCGTCCAACAAGCCACGACGCACAACGGCGCACGGTCCGCTCGGGACCGTGCGCCGTTCGCGCGCCTTGCCGTCAGCGCTTCACGACCGGCTGATGCGTCAGCGGCGTCACCGGCTGAACCGCGACTTGTGCTGCTCCGCGATGGCCGGGTCGATCGGCTGGACCGGCCGCGGGTTCACGGCCGGGTCCATCGACTCGATCCGCTCGTCGCGGTACGCACCGTGCCGCGCGTCGTCGGCGCGCTGCGTGGGCATCTCCTGCGTCACCGGATCGGCCTTCGGGTCGCGGATGCTCGCGTCCCGCTCGTACCGGGCCTGCTCCCGACGCCGCTCCGCCTCCGTCCGGCCCGCGACCGTCTCGCCAGGACCCGCGACGGGGGCGATCGGCTCCCCTGTCCGCGTGTCGACCGGGGGTTCCGTCACGATCTTCCGCCGCGCCGGCAGCACCGCGATCAGCAGACCGACGGCGGCGAGGCCGAGGTGCAGCCAGTTGTCGTTGATGTTGAGCGCCAGCGGGTTGCCGAGGCCGGACACCGGGTTGATGGAGAACACGCCGGCCAGGGCCAGGCCCCACAGCAGCACGGCGCCGTAACCGATGAACAGGATCCAGCCGTACAGGCGGGCCAGGCCGGACGTGCTCGCCATCAGCAGGCCGAGCACGCCGAACGCCAGGTGGACCACGTTGTGCAGCGGGTTCAGCGCGAACCCGAGCAGCATCGCGTGCTGGTCGCCCGCGAAGTCGCCGAACCCGGTGCGCACGAAGCCCAGCACACCCAACGCGAGGAAGACCAAACCGACCAGGCCTGCCAGCACCTGGGCGGGTTGCAGGCCCGCGACCTTGACGCGACCGACCGTCGAGTGGTGGGTCATCTCGCCCTCCAACTGAGGACCACGAGCCCGTCTGACCGGGCTCCGGACGACCACCGACTACCCGTCCGGTCCGAGCCGCAAACAGGAGCCGCGAACAGCCCGTCGCCGCCTCGGCCCGGCTCGTGGGCCGAATGGCTGCGGGGGACGGGCGCACGAACCCGTCCCCCCTTTCCCGACAGGAGTCACACACCCCGCCGTGCCGGGGTTTATCCGCCCCGACCCACCCCATGAAGGTCGGGCCGCCAGCGCCACGCCGAATGCGCGCCGATCATTACAGCCAATAGGCCGATAAGATTCCCCAATAATCACGCACCGTGTCGTCGGATTCGACTGGTGCGAAGTACGGGCAGGTCAGGAGCGCTGGCATCGGTCACCGGACGTGCGCGTCGCGGAGCCGTTCCACTCGGTCTCCTTGCTGTTCACGAAGGTCCCCTTTGTGGTTCGTCGAACACCACCGCGGTGTCTCTACGACTATCTCCGAACGGCCCGCTCCCGTCAAAGGCATTACGGCGTTCGCACATTCTTCGGACTGACCTCCGACGCCATCGGACACGGTCGCTTGACCTCGACTTAACTGGAACTCCTAGCGTGGCCGGCAGGACTTCAGAGGGGATCAAGAGATGCACGCCATCGTTCAGCACGAGTTCGGCCCGGCCGAGAACCTGCGCTACGAGCAGGCGCCGGACCCGGAGCCGGGGGCCGGCCAGGTGCGGATCGCGGTGTCCGCGGCCGGGGTGCACCTGCTCGACACGTCGATCCGCCGCGGTGAGCACGGTGGGCCGTTCCCGCTGCCCGAGCTGCCCATGACGCCGGGTCGGGAGGTCGCGGGGGTCGTCACCGCGTTGGGGGACGGGGTCGAGCCGCACTGGCTGGGCAAGCGCGTCGTCGCCCACCTCGGCCAGGCCAGCGGCGGGTACGCGGAGCAGGCCGTGGCGAACGCCGCCTCGCTGCACGAGCTGCCCGACCACGTGTCCGACGACGCGGCCGTGGCCATGATCGGCACCGGCCGCACCGCCGTCGGCGTGCTGCGCATCGCCGAGCTCACCGCCGACGACGTGGTCCTCGTGACCGCGGCGGCCGGCGGGCTCGGCGCGTTGTTCGTGCAGGAGGCGAAGGCGGTCGGGGCCAAGGTGGTCGGCGTGGCGAGCACCGCCAAGCTGGACCTGGTCCGCGGGCTGGGCGCGGACGTGGTGGCCGACTACACCCGGCCGGACTGGGACGAGGGCATCGGTCAGGTCACCGTCGTGCTCGACGGCGTGGGCGGCGAGGCCGGCCGCAAGTCCTTGGAACTGCTCGGCGTCGGCGGCCGGATCCTCCTGTTCGGCTGGTCCGCGGGCGAGCCCACCGCCATCGACACCGCCGACCTCTACCGGCTCGGCATCACCGCGTCGGTCGTCGTCGGACCGCGGATGATGAAGGGCACGAACCTGCGCGGGTTGGAGGAGCTGTCGATGCGCGCGTTGGCCGAGGGCAGGCTCACCCCGCTGACCACGACGTTCCCGCTCAGCGAGGCCGCCAAGGCGCACAGCGCGCTGGAGGGCCGCGCCACGGTGGGCAAGGTCGTGCTCAAGCCCTGACGCCGACGACGCCCCCGTGCGCGACGACCACGCACGGGGGCCTCACCGGTCGGCGCCCGCTACACCGGCACCGTGACGATCCGCTCGTCGTCGAAGGTGCGCACCTCGATCGCCGCGACGTCCTCGGGCGCGATGAGCGCCGAGCCGTCGAGGTTGGTGCCGTCCTCCTCACCGGCCGCCGAGACGAGCCAGCTGCCCGCCTCCGCCCGCCGGCCGTCCTTGGCCACGACGATCAGCCTGCACTTCTCGCCCTGGCCGACGCCCGCGACGGACGCGTTCACCCGCACCCACCCGGCGGCGGGCCTGACCTGCACGGTCATCCGCGCGCCGGTGACCGGGTCGGTGGCCGACCCGAGCTTCGTCCCGGCGGGCGGCGCGGGCGCGGTCGTCGTCCCCTGGACGGCGCCCACGTCGGGCGCGGTGCCGCGGCCGACCGCGAAACCACCGCCGAGCACGACCGCGGCCACGGCCGCCGCGACCAGCCCCAGGCCGACCTGGCGACGGCGCAGCCGAGCGCCGCGCTCGGACCGCACCTGCCGCAGCGTGCGCCGCAGCAGCAGGTCGCCGTCCTCGGGCGGGCCGTCGAGCAACGCCTCGGGCGGCACGTCGCCCATGGCCCCCTCCATCGCTCGCAGCTCGGCCAGCTCACCGCGGCACCGCGGGCAGGACGCCAAGTGGTCCTCCACCGCACGTGCCTCCCGCCCGTCGAGCACGCCCAGCACGTATGCGCCGAGCAGCTGTGGATCGTGGTTCGTGGTCATCCGGCCACCCCCTTCAGCGCGACCTGTTGCCCGACGAACGTCTCTCTCAACGCCCGCAGCGCGTAGTGGGATCTGGACTTCACCGTGCCCGGCGGCACCCCTAACGCCTCGGCCGCCTCCGTCACGCTCCGGCCGCGGAAGTAGATCTCCATCAGCACGTCGCGGTGGTCGGACGACAGCCGGTCCAGCGCTTCGAGCACCACCATCGAGTCCACCACGGCGTCCGCGTGGTCGCGCTGCACCGGCGTGGCCGTCGGCGCCTCGGCCACCTCCTGGGGCCGGGCCGCCTTCGCCCTGAACCGGTCCGTGACGATGTTGCGCGCCACCGTGAGCAACCACCCCCGGACCGAGCCCTTGCCGTTCACCAGGGCGTCCGGGTGCCGCCAAGCGCGCACGAGGGTTTCCTGGACGACGTCCTCGGCCGACGCCCGATCACCGGTCAGCCGCGTCGCGTACGCGAGCAGCGCCCGACCGTGCTCCTCGTAGAGGGAACGGATCAGTGCCTCGTCGGCCGCGGCCTCCCGTTTCCGGGACCACAGAGCCGCCATCCACCCACTCCTCTCGTCAACTCCCGCCCTGGACACGGACGCCGGAGGGGTTCGGTTCACCGCGGCGGCGGGGAGTCCGGTCAGGAGCAGGTCTCGCCGGCGTTCAGGCAGGTCGTGACGCGGTCCATCAACCCGACCGGCATGACGTTGACGAACATCGCGTGGTCCGTGCGCGGGTCGCGCCGCTGCTCGGGGAAGCTGTCGAGGGCGTAGGGCCGCCCGGCGGGCACGTCGTAGGCGACCCGCACGCGCAGCTTCGGCACCGGGAACGTGCCCGGCCGGCACACCCCGTTCGAACCGGGGAACTCGGCGTGCGCCCGGTGGCTCGGGCTGTCGGTGTTGCGGCCGTCCCAGCAGCTCGGGAAGTCGAACGTGCGCAGCACCGCGCCGCCCGGCGCGCACTGCGGGTAGCGGTCGGTGTGCCGGTCCTCGAACCCGGTGCAGCTCCACCGGGCCCGGCCTCGGCCGCTGGTCAGCGCCGCCGGGTCGCCGGTGATCATGCGCAGGAATTTCGGCATCGGCACGACCTGGCTGACCGGGTTGCCGGTGAACGTGATCTCCACCCGCGACGGCGGCAGCACCTCGCCGGTGTTGCCGTGCGCGCCACCGCCGGGTGCGTGCTCGTCGTGCCCGGTCCGGTCGGTCAGCCGCAGCACCGGCCAGTAGTAGGTGGACCGGTCCTCCGCCGGGCAGGTGGTCGCGGCGGCGGCCAGCGAGTCGTCGGTCGAGCCCGCGTGCGTGCTCAGGTTGCCGACGTACTCGTGGGTGTGGTGCGCGCCGGACGGCCGGCCCGGCGCGATGACCATGTTGTCGGCGTTGAGGTGACGTGGTTCGTTGCGCCCGCAGTCGACGCGGAACGTGCCGGTCGACGCGTCCTGGGTGGTGGTGAGCGACTCGACCGCCACCGGCACCTCGTCGATGGCCACGGTGCGGCTGTCCGCGCAGCCCGTCGCCAGCACGAGCACCAGCAGCAGGGGCGACCACCTCACGGCCGACAGCTTATTCGGAACGCCCGCCGCCGAACGCGCGCCGACCGCCCGGCTGAGCCGGTGCCCGAGTGGGCGGATCACGGCGCCCGGGTCGTCGAGGTCACCAGGACCCGGCCGTCCTCCGTGACGACGCTGACGGCGGCGAGCTCGTCCGGGCCGACCACGGCGGCGCCCGCCAAAGCGGTGTCGCCGAGCCAAGGGGCGACCCAGCCGCCCGCCACGTGACGCCGGCCGCGCACGTCGGTGACCACGAGCCGGCACCGCTCCCCCGCGTCGACGCCGGTCACCACCGCGCTGAGCCGCACCCACCCGTCGGCGGGCGTCACCGTCGTGGTCAGCCGCACGCCGTCGGCCGCGGTGGCCACCAGCAGCCGTTCCCCGGGCGCGCGGTGCCGGCCGAGGTGGACGCCGCCGGCCAGCACCGCGGCGGCGAGCACGACGCCCACCGCCGTGACGACGCCGCCGCGACGCCTGCGGTCACGCGCCCGCTCCGCGCGGACCTGGCGCAGCGCGCGTTCGAGGATCGGGTCGCGCATCTCTTCTCGTTCGGCTCGTGCTCGGACGTGTTCCGAGCGGCAGTCATGACACGCACCCGTAGGACGTCCGGTTCAACCGCGCGCGCGTCGGCCCGACACGCGCCGAGGCGGCCCCGGATCGAGCACCGGGACCGCCTCGCGAGCACTTCGGGACCGCTCAGTTCAGCTGCACCCGGAGGATGCGGCTGTTGGAGTTGTTCGGCGTGCTGTCCCGGTCGTCGCTGGTGGTCAGCCACAGGCTGCCGTCCGGCGCCGGCTCGACGGTGCGCAGCCGGCCGTACGTGCCCTGGAAGTGGGTCGTCTCCGAGCCGACCGTCGTGCCGCTGATGACCATCCGGTAGAGCCTGCTGCCGCGCAGCGTGGCCATGTACAGGGCGTTGTTGACGATGGCGATGCCGCTGGGCGAGGCGCTGGCCGTGCTCCACGTCCGCTTCGGCGCGACGTAGCCGGAGCAGTTGCCCGACGTGCCCTCGCACGAGGGCCAGCCGTAGTTGGCGCCGCGCTCGGACAGGTTCAGCTCGTCCATGATCGTGTTGCCGAGCTCGACCTGCCACAGCCTGCCCTGGCCGTCGAACGCCAGGCCCTGCACGTTGCGGTGACCGTAGGTCCACACGTACCGGGCGTTGCCGCCGTTGCCGTAGAACGGGTTGTCGGTCGGCGCGGAGCCGTCGGCGTTGAGCCGCAACACCTTGCCGCCCAGGTTGGACAGGTCCTGCGCCCAGTTCGGGTTCTGGCCGTCGCCGGTGCCCGCGTACAGCTTGCCGTCCGGGCCGAACCGCAGCCGGCCGCCGTTGTGGTAGCGGTTGCGCGGGATGCCGGTCAGCAGCACCTGCACCGACGACTGCACCAGGGCGTTGTTCTGCACCTTCATCCGCACGATCCGGTTGTCGTTCGCGGCCGTGTGGTAGATGTACAGGTAGTTGTCGGAGGCGAAGTTCGGCGACACCTCGATGCCCAGCACGCCGCCTTCGCCGTTCGTCGTCACGACGTTCGGCACCGTGCCCAGGGTGGTCTTCACCCCGGACGGCGACAGCTTGACGATGTCGAACGCGTCGCGCCGCGAGTAGACGCCCGACCCGTCGGGCAGGAAGTCCAAGCCCCACGGCACGTCGTTGTCCGTCGCCAGCTGCGTCACCGCGCCGACCTGGTCGCCGCCGGAGGACGTGGTGGCGGTGATCGCCATGCTCCAGTCGGACACGTTGCCCACCGCGTCGTACGCCCGCACGTTCATCAGGTACGAGGTGTTCGGGCGGCGTCCGCCGATGGTGGCCGACGTGCCCGTGGTCTCGCCCACCGGCGAGCCGCCCGCGAGGACCTCGTAGCGGGTCACGCCGACGTTGTCGGTGGACGGGTTCCACGCCAGCGACACGGAGTTGGCCGTGACGCCCGTGACGCGCAGTCCCGTCGGCGTGGTCGGCCGTTGGGTGTCGGCCTGCGCGGGCGGTGTGGTCACCTCGAGGTTGTTGCCCGCTTGGGAGATGTTGCCGGCGGCGTCCTTGGCGTTGATGTAGTAGACGTACGAGCCGTTGGGGCTCAGGCCGGTGACCGTGGTGGACGTGCCGGTGACGGACTTGATGAACTGGCCCCGCTGGTAGACCTCGTAGGACGTCACGCCGACGTTGTCGGTGGCCGGGTCCCAGGCCAGGTCGACCGAGGTGGGCGTGACGTTGGCCGAGCGCAGGTTCGCCGGCGGCGACGGCGGCGTGGTGTCCGCCTGCCCGATCTCGCCGAACACCTGGAACTCCTGCAACGAGTAGCCGTAGTAGGACGCCGTGCGGCAGCGCGTGGTGCCGTACATCCGGACGTAGCGGCCACTTCCGCTCACCACGAGGTCTTCCACGCCGCCCGCGCCGTTCGCGGTGGTGTGCACGCTGGTCCAGGTGCTCGCGTCGGACGACGTCTCGAGCCGGTAGCCGCGGGCGCACGACAGGTCCCACTGGAGCCGGACCCTCGTGATCGCCGCCACCGCGCCGAGGTCGACCTGGATCCACGACGGGTCGATGCCGCCCTGGCTGGCCCAGCGGGTGGACGAGTTGCCGTCCACCGCCGCCGAGGGCGCGAAACCCGAACTCCCGGAAGAGGACGCGGTGGCCGCTTTTCCTTGGGAGAGCAGGACAGGAGCCGCGCTCGCGGGCGCGGCGGACACCAGGGCGGACGCCACCACGGCGAGCGCGGTGGCGAGTGAGCCGAGCGAGGTCGACCAGGCGCTCCTAGTACGGGGTGCCACAGATGCCTCCACAGTCATTGACGACTCCCCCTCGAGGGGGGATTGGCGCGGCGGCGGAGCAGCGGCAGAGGAGGACGGAGACGTGCGCGCGGAGGGTCAGGGTCTGAGTCTGCGGAACTTGCGCAACAGTTGACCCCCGTGCCGGTCGCGTGCAGTCATTCGTCCTGTTACCTGAAACGGTAAGGGCTTTCCCCAACAGCGTCCAGTGGTGTGCGCCCAGTGGTGTTCCAGTTGGCGGAGGGGAGCGGGTGCGCCCGGTGTCGCGGTTGCGGCTGCCCGCCGCGCTCCTGCCCGCCGTGCTGGTCGCGGTCGCGTGCGGCGCGCCCACCGGCGGTCCCGCCGCGCCGAGGTACGGCTCGGTCCCGGACAAGCCGCCCGCTCCGGTCGAGTCGACCGTGCTGGACGTGGCCGGCAACCTCCAGCCGACCCAGGGCATGATCGACGAGTTCCTCACCGCGAACCCGGGACGTGGTCGCCGAGGTGGAACTACACCAAGGCCACCGCGCCGGACGTGCCGGGCAAGCTCGAGGCCGAGCAGAACGCGGGCCGGTCGCAGACCCACCTGGTGCGTCACCGACGCGCACTGCGCCGTCGTGCCCAAGGACGTGTCACGGGACCTGCTGTCGGCGAACCTGGCGCTGATCAAGTGGATGCTCGATCGCGCGGGCCATCGTGCTGGAACCGCCACTGGTGCCGATGGACGAGCCACTGTCCAATCCGGACGCGTCGCTGGGGTTGCGGATGCGCTCGGAGATCCGCAGGCTGCACCAGTCCCTCGGGCTGACCGCCGTGTACGTCACGCACGACCAGGAGCCGGCGCCGGCCGACCGGCTCGTGGTGCCGCGCGACGGCGCCGTGCAGCAGGTCGGGTCGCCCGAGGAGGTCAACGCGCACCCGCGCAACCAGTACGTGGCCGGGTTCATGGGGTACCGCAGCCTGCTGACGGCGTCGGTGACGTCGGTGGCCGGCGAGCGCGCGACCGCGTCCCTCGGCGGTGTGCCGTTGACCGGGGTGAACCGCGACGGCCTGCCACCGTGCGGTTCGTCAACCCCACCAGGCTGGTGAGGACCCGGCCTAGCCCGTGAAGGGCTCGACGACGAGCCGACCCCACAGCACGAAGGCCAGCAGCGCCAGGTAAACGAGGTCCACGACCACCAGCGTGAACTCCCGACGCCGGAAGCGGACGACCGCCGCGCCGACCATGACGATCATCAGGCCGATGGCGGCCGACGGCACCAGGACCGGCGCGACGTCGAGCACGGCGGGCAGGACCAGGCCCAGCGCACCCAGCACCTCCACCGCGCCGATGGCCTTGATGCCGCCCGCGCTCCAGTCCTCGGTCCACGCGGCGCTGTGGCCGGTGGCGGCTATCTTCTGCTTGGACAGGACGAGCTTGCCGCCACCGCCGAAGAAGTAGGCGGCGGCCAGCACGCCGGTGACGATCCACAGGGCGAGGTTCACGGGGTTCCTCCTGGTCGAACGGGTTGTCGACCACGAGACGCCGGTGTTGCGGGCCCTGTGACAGACCGGGCGCGTGACGCGCGTCACACAGCGTCGGACCGGTGGCGGAGAGACAGGAGCGACCGATGGGCGGCACGGCGCAGACGCGTCCCGCGACCGAGGCGTTCGTCGCCCACCGCAACCTGCTCTTCACCGTCGCCTACCAGATGCTCGGCTCGGCCGCCGACGCCGAGGACGTCGTCCAGGAGACCTGGCTGCGGTGGGCGGGCGTCGACCTCGACACCGTGCGCGACCAGCGGGCGTACCTGGTCCGGATCGTCACCCGCCAGGCGCTCACCCGGCTGCGCGCGCTCGGCAGGCGCAAGGAGTCCTACGTCGGCCCCTGGCTGCCCGAGCCGCTGCTGACCACGCCCGACGTGGCCGAGGACGTCGAGCTGGCCGACAGCGTCTCGATGGCGGTGCTGCTGGTGCTGGAGACGCTCGCGCCGACCGAGCGGGCGGTGTTCGTGCTGCGCGAGGTGTTCGACGTCGGCTACGACGAGATCGCCGAAGCCGTCGACAAGACCCCGGCCGCGGTGCGCCAGATCGCGCACCGGGCCAGGGCCCACGTCGCCGAGCGCCGGCCGCGCGGCGCCACCGACCCGGCCGAGACCAGGGCCGCGCTCTCGGCGTTCCAGCGGGCGGTCGAGACCGGCGACCTGCAGGGCCTGCTCGACGTGCTCGCGCCGGACGTCGTCATCCTCAGCGACGCCGGCGGGCTCAAGCAGGCCGCGCGCAAGCCCGTCGTCGGCGCCGACAAGGTGGCCCGCTTCCTGGCCGCCCGCTGGGACGTCGTCGGAACGCGGACGACGGCCGAGCCGGCGCAGGTCAACGGCGGCCCGGCGGTGATCCTGCGGCTCGACGGCGAACTCGACGGCGTCGTGGCGGCGCGGGTCGAGGGCGGTCTCGTCACCGGCCTCTACTTCATGCGCAACCCGGAGAAGCTGACGCACGTGGAGCGGGAGACCACCCTGAGCCGGTGACGGCTACGGCAGCAGCAGGCCCCAGTGGACTGCCCAGGGCACGAACAGCACGCCGCCCGTGACCAGCAGGCCCAGCCGCACCGTGAAGTCGGCCCGCGACTTCACGACCGTGACGGCGGTGGCCGCCACGACCGCCACCGCGAGGAGTTGCAGCGCGAGCCAGGGCAGCGGACGGCCCAGCACCACGACACCGAGGCTCTTCGCGCCGGTGGACGCGAGGTAGCCGAGGTAGGAGAACAGGCCCAGCACGCTCAGCAGGCCGGTGGTCGCGAGCACGCGCGCCGGCACGGCTGCCGTGCCCGGTCGTCGGCCGCGCCGGAGGAGGCCGTACCCGCCGAACGCGACCAGCAGCACCAGGACCGCGACGACCTGCACCGCCGGTGATCCCGGCTCCACCGGGGTGCTCAGCCGCTCTTGCCGCGGCGGTGCCCCGACCTCCGCGGTGCGCGGTCCGGTGCTGTTCACCCAGGCGGCGACCTGCTGCAGGTAGGCCGGGGAGATCTCGTCACCCCGCTGGAAGCCGTCCGGGGACAGCCGCATCGTGTGATCGGCACCGGGCACCGAAAGCAGCGTGTAGTCGCCGTTACCGCCCCGGTCGAGCGACTCCTGGAACACGCGCAGGCTCTCGGCTCCGGGGATCACCCGGTCGAGATCACCCCACAGGGCCAACACCGGTTGGGTGACCCGGGCCAGCACCGGCGCCGGGTCGTAGCCGGACTCGGGGAACAGCCCCGCGCCGACGATGAGTCCCAGCGTGGTGCGGGAGACGGTGTCCACCAAGGAGCCGGACACACCGGCGGCGGCGAGCCGGTTGACGAGGTTCCACGACTGCTGGCGTTCGGGCGCGGTGCCGGGTGCGCCGACCGTGACCACGAACGCCACGTCGGCCGACTCGGCCGCGGCGATCGGGGCCACCCAACCGCCTTCGCTGACGCCCCACAGTCCGGTCCGGGCCGGGTCGACGCCCGGCCGGGTCTTCAGCGCGCGCAGCGCGGCCAGCGCGTCCTCGGCCAGGAGCTCGAAGTCGACGTCGGACTTGGACCGCTTCGGCCGCTTGTCGTAGATCAGCGTGACGATGCCGGACCTCGCGAACGCCTCCGCCTCCTGGCGGTAGCCGTCCCGCGACACCCGGCCCGAGCCGTGCACCATCACCACGGCCGGGTGCGGGGAGTCCGTGTCGGGCGCGATCACGGTGCCGTGGAGCGTCAGGTCTCCACTCGAAAAGGTGATTTCCTGCTCGACCAGGCCGGGCGGCGCGGCTTGGGCGGGCGGCGCGGTGGTCAGCGCTATCGCGGTCGCCGCGAGGAGCGTGCCGAGGGCATGCCGAAATCGCGAGTTGCGTTCGGGGAGCACGGGTGCTCTCCTTCCCGAGGAGGTTCGCACGTACGAGGAACACGCCGGGTTCGGCGTGGTGCTGCGGCGTCCGCACGCCCGGGTCGTCGAGTGCCAGCTCGACGGCCCGGGCTTCGTGTCAGGGACGGTCCGCGGGGCCGGGGACGGGGAACGCGAAGAAGCGCACGGCGACGTGCCGCGCGTCCGCGGGCGTCTCGTCCACCGGTCGTTGGTAGCGCTTGAGCAGCGCCATGTACTCGTCGAAGAACTCGTGCAGCTCGGGCAGCGTCAGCCGCACCGAGCCGCGCGAGTGCGGCAGCGCGTCCGCCCACTCGCCCAGCTCCGACCGCCGGGCCAGGAACTCGTCGAACAGCTCCTGGTCGGCGGCCAGCTTGAGCTGCCTGAGCTGGTCCACGAGGGTCCGCACTTCCGGGTCCGCCGGCGCACGGGGCCCGCGCAAGTCCTGCACGGGCGCGCGCCACCACCGTTCACGGCCGTGCGCGCGCTCGGGCACTTCCTCCACGAACGCGTGCTTCGCCAGCATCCGGAGGTGGTAGCTGGTCGCGCCGCTGCTCTCGCCGAGCGCCTTGCCCAGCGTGCTGGCCGTCGCCGGACCGTGCTGCCCGAGGTGGCGCAGGATCCGTTGGCGCAACGGGTGCGCGAGCGTGCGGAGTTCGTCGACGTCGGAGATCTCGCGCGGTGCGACCATGGTGCAAAGCTAGCGTTGCAAAGGCACCTTTGCAACTACCCCTCAGCGGTAGAGCCCGTCGTACAGCTCGGCGTGCGTGGAGTGCACGACCTTCCGCTTGACCTTCAACGTCGGGGTCAGCTCGCCCTCGTCCTGGCTCAGGTCGCGGTCCAGCACGGTGAAGCGCTTGATCTGCGAGACGTGCGCGAAGTGGGAGTTCGCCTCGTCCACCACACCCTGGATCAGGTCCCGCACCTCGGGCGTGCGGGCCAGGGTGGGCAGGTCGGTCGGCAAACCCCGGGCGTTCGCCCACGGCACGATCTCGTCCACGTCCAAGGTGATCAGCGCGACCAGGTACGGCTTGAGGTCCCCGTACACGACCGCGTGCGAGATCCAGCGCGACTGGCGGAGCTGGTTCTCGACGTTCGCGGGCGCGATGTTCTTGCCGCCGGCGGTGATGATGATGTCCTTCTTGCGGCCCGTGATGGTGACGAAGCCGTCGTCGTCGACCTCGCCGAGGTCGCCGGTGTGCAGCCAGCCGTCGGTCAGCACCTCCGCGGTGGCGGCGGGGTTGTTCCAGTAGCCCGCGAACACGTGGGGTCCCTGCATCAGGAGCTCGCCGTCCTCGGCCACCTTGAGCTGCAGGCCCGCCATCCCGTACGTGCCGACCGAGCCGAGCTTGTGCCGCGCCAGCGTGTTCACCGTGCCGACACCCGTGGACTCGCTCATGCCGTACCCCTCCAGCACGGGCACGCCGGCGGCCGTGAAGAACTCCAGCACCTCCACCGAGATGGGCGCCGCGCCGGACAACGCCTGCCGCAGCCTGCCCCCGAAGATCGCCCGGACCTTGGCGAACACCGGGTCCACCTGCTCGAACGCGGCGGCCAGGTCGGGCGGCAACGGCTGACCGGCGGCCTGCGCCCGGCGCACCGCCAGACCCACCTCCACCGCCTGCCTCAACCGCTCCGCCGGCACGCCGGCCGTGGCGGCGGTGTAGATCTTCTCGAAGATCCGGGGCACGGACGGCAGGAACGTCGGCCGCACCTGCGCCAGCTCCGCCACGACCTTCGACGTGTCGCCGCCGTAGAACGCGACCGCGTGGCCCGTGTAGAGCGCGCCCAGGTGCACGATCTGCGCGAACACGTGCGCCAGCGGCAGGAACAGGTACGCCACGTCGTCGGGCAGGACGTACGACAGCTCCTCGCTGAGCCGGCACATCGTCAGCCAGTTCCGGTTGGTCAGCACGCACCCCTTGGGCGGACCCGTGGTGCCCGAGGTGTAGATGATCACGGTCGGGTCGTCCGGGTCGATCGCCGCGCGGCGGTCGTCCAGCTCGCCCGGCAACGGCGACGTGCGCCCCTGGGACCGCAGCTCGTCCAACCCGCCGCCCTCGACGACGATCACGTCCCGCAACGAGGGCACCTGCTCGCGGATCGACTCGACCTTGTCCCGCTGCGCGTCGTCCTCCGCGATCACGAGCACCGCGCCCGAGTCGCCGATGATCCACGCGCACTCCTCCGCCGCGCTCGACGGGTAGATCGGCACCACTACGCCGCCCGCCGCGAGCACCGCCAGCTCCGCCGCCGACCACTCGACCCTGGTGTCCGCCAGCACGCACACCCGGTCGCCCGGCTCGACGCCCCAGTGCACCAGCCCGGACGCCAGTTCCATGACCCACTCGGCGACCTCGGTGAACGTCAGGTCGTGCCACTGCCCGTCACGCGAGTGGCGCCACGCCACCCGGTCGTCGTGCGCCTGGGCGGCGGTGAAAGGCAGGTCGGCGATGACGCGTGCCGTGGTCACGGGCATGGCGGTGCTCCTCACTGAGCTGCGGAAGGGGTGACGCGCACGTGGACGCCGTTGAGCACGGCGGTGCCCGAGAGCGGGTCCACGGCCAGGTCGTCGGTGAGCAGGTTGACGTTGACGCCGGGGTGGGCGCGCGCGGTGGCGAGTCGCGTGCCGGGCCGGTCGTGGCCCCACCCGTGCGGCAGGCTGACCACCCCGGCGGCCATGTCGGCGCTGACCTCCACGGTCGCCTCGACCTCGCCCACCCGCGACGCGACCCGCGCCACCCCGCCGTCCTCGAGGCCCAGCCGCGCGGCATCGGCCGGGTTGACCAACAACGTGCACAACTGCTTGCCCTTCACCAGCGCGGGCACGTTGTGCAGCCAGGAGTTGTTCGACCGCAAGTGCCGCCTGCCCACCAGCACCAACCCGTCGACGGGCCTCCGCAACGCCGCCAGCACACGCGGCACATCGGCCGCGATCGGCTCCGGGCACAGCTCGATCCGCCCGGACGGCGTGCGCAGGACCTCCGGCACCCGACTCGTCAACGCCCCCAAGTCGACCCCGTGCGGCCGTTGCAGCAAGTCGTCCAACGACAACCCGTACGCCCCGGCCCGCAACCGCGCGTCCAACAGCCGTTCCTCACGGCTGTACTCCGACTCGCCCGACAGCCCGACCAACGCGTCGAGATCGGCCTCCGCCCCCTGCCCGGCCAGGATCCCGGTCAGCCGCAACAGGATCTCGCCCTCGTCCAGCTCGTCCGGCCCGAGCGGCACGGCGGGCCGCGAGTACTTCGCCACGTTCCGCACCGTGAACGACAGGAAGGCCAGGTCGTAATGGGCACGCCTGCTGGGCGGCGGTGGCGGCAGGATCACGTCGGCGTGCCGCGTCGTCTCGTTGAGGTACGGGTCGACCGACACCATGAAGTCCAAAGTGGACAGGGCCGCGTCCAACCGCGCCGAGTTGGGCACCGACAACGCCGGGTTCCCCGCCACCGTCACCAACGCGCGGACCTGCCCGTCACCGGGCGTCTCGATCTCATCGGCCAGCGTGACGACCGGGAACTCCCCCGCCACCTCGGGCAACCCCCGCACCCGACTGCGCCACCGCCCGCTGGCGAACCCCTTACCCGACCCCGTCCCCCGCCGCATGTGCGCGGGCATCGGGAACATCGCCCCACCAACCCGATCCAGGTTCCCGGTCAGGACGTTCAGCACATCGACCAACCAACTGGCCACCGTGCCGAACTCGACCGCCGTCGTGCCGATCCGCCCGTACACCGCCGCCCGCGACGCCGCCGCGAGCCGGTGCGTCAACGCCCGGATCTCCTCCGCACCGATGCCGCACCGCGACGCCACCGCCTCCGGCGTGAACGGCCGGGACAGCTCCCGCACCCCCTCCACACCGTTCACGTGCGGCGCGAGGTCCTTCAGGTCGACCAACGACGCGGCGAACAACTCGTTCACCATCGCCAGCATCAGGAACACGTCCGTGCCCGGCACGATCGCCAAGTGCCGATCAGCTGCCGCCGCCGTGCGACTGCGACGCGGATCGACCACCACGAACGCCCCACCACGCCGGCGCAACGCCTTCAACCGCCCCGGCGCGTCCGGCACCGTCCACAGGCTGCCGTTCGACGAGAACGGATCCGCCCCCAACAACAGCAAAAAATCCGTCCGGTCGACATCCGGCACCGGAATGGTGTAGATCCCCCCGTAGAGCAACCCGGACGACACGTGCTTCGGCATCTGGTCAACGGTCGCGGCGGTGAAGAAGTTGCGCGACCCCAACGCCTTCCGCAACCCACCCGCGTACAGCCCACCGGCCAACGAGTGCACCGTCGGATTCCCCAGGTACATCGCGACCGAATCCCGGCCGTGCTCACCGACAACCGCGCTCAACCCTCGATCGACCAGCGCGAACGCCTCACCCCAGGACACCGCCTCGAACGACCCGCCACGCCGCGCCACCGGCCCGCGCAACCGATCCGGATCGGCGTCCAACGCCCCCAACGACGCACCCTTGGGACAGAGGAACCCACCGCTGAACGTGTCCTGCCGATCACCACGAACACCAGTGATCCGATCGCCCTCGATCGTCAACTCCAACCCACAGGTCGCCTCACACAACGGACACGTCGTCAATGCCGTGCGCATACCCCTCCTCACACCCCACCAGGCGGTTACCGGCAGCAACGAGCCACAACGGACCCGCAGCACCCCACCGAGGCCCGATCTGACATGGGTTCGGGTGCTTTGGGCTGGTGTGCCCGTGAAGGCCCCATGTCACATCGAGCCGGGTTGAACCACCGACCCACCCGCCACGTCACCAACACAACACGCCCGGGTTACGCCCGAGTCAGTGCGGCTTCCACAACAACTAAGCGCGCCCATCCACCCCGTCCAGCACCCGCGCCAACTCCAACCGCGACGACACCCGCAACTTCGCGTAGATCCGCGACAGGTACACCTCGATCGTCCGCGGGCTGTAGTGCAACGCCGCCGCGATGTCCCGGTTGCGCATCCCCTGCTGCACCAACCGCGCGACGTTCTCCTCCGCCGCCGTCAACACCCCCGGCGCCCGCCCTCGCGCCCGCGGCACCTTCGCACCCAGCTCCTTCAACCTCCCCCCGGCCTGCCGACGCAACCCGTGCGCACCCACCCGCTGGAACACCGCATACGCCTCGAGCAGCTCATCCACGGCCGCCCCGTCCACCAGCCCCAACGCCAGCTGCCCCCGGGCCCGCTCGAACACCAGCCCACCGACCTCCGCCTCGCGCACCGCCTCGCGCAGCACCGCACCGTCCCGCTCGACGAGCCCGGCCACCCGCCGGACCGTCGTCCGGGTCCACGGCGCCACCCGATCGGCCGCCACGTCCCGCAGCCTCTCCAGCACCCGCCGCGCGTCGTCCGCCCGACCACCGACCAGGTCCAGCTCGACCAACCGGCCCAACAACTCGCAGCCGTACGCCGACGTCCAGTCGTCGTCGACCGCCTCCACCAGCACCCGCCGCGCGCCCTCCACGTCACCCCGCGCCGCCAGGTACCCGGACATCGCCAACGCGTGCAGCCGGGACATGTTCGGGCTGTTCGGCACCCCGAACGCCGCCAACCGCGCGGCGACGTCCAGCTCACCCCGCCAAGTCCGCACCTCCAGCTCGATCGCGCGCAGGCCGTCCAACATCATCAGCTCCTGCCGCGACTCCAACTCCGCCGCCGCCCGCCCCACCCGTTCCAGGCACGCGTCCCACTCACCGCCGAACCAGTCCAGCGCCACCCGCGCCATCTCCAGCTCGCCGCGGAACGCGTGGCCGCCCGCCCGGTCCCGCAGCTCCTCCGCCCGCCGCAACCGCCACGACGCGTCGTGCACCAGACCGGCCAACGCGCCCGTCGACGCGCTCACCGCCAACGCCTGCAACTCCAACGCGGGCTGACCGTCCGCCGCGGCCAGCGACCGGTTCGCGTAGTCGACCGTCATGTCGTGCCGGAACAGCATCGACGTGACGACCGCCAGCCGGTCGAACACCACCACCCCCTCGGCGGCCGACGTCAGCGGCATGGCCTCGATCCGCTCGGCGGCGGCCAACGCCTCGGCGTGACGTCCGGTGAACACCAACAACAACGCCCGCTGCGCGTGCAACGCCGCCGGCGCGCCACCCTCCGCGACCTCCGCGGCCGCCAGTTCCGCGTCCACCAGCCGCAACGCCTCCGCGAACCTCCCGACCAGGAACATGCTGGTCAGCACCACCACCGCGCACCGCGACCGCTCCGCGCCGGCCGGCAGCGCCGCCAACGCCGCCAGACCGGGCTCGATCGCCGCACCGGGCCGGGACGCGTGCGCCAGCGCCCGGCACTGCGAGGCCAGCAGCCCGGCCCGTTCCGGCGCGGCCACCGGCAGCAGCTCCAACGCCCGCGCGCACAACGCCGCCGCCGTCTCCGGCGCGGTCGCGCGGTTCGCCGCGGCGGCCTGCGCCATCACCCGCACCGCGCGCAGGTCGCCCGGCGGCGCGGACTCGGCCAGGTGCCAGGCCAGCTCCATCTCGTCGACCGCCAGCCCGCGCGCCCGGTCGTCCAGCAGCCGGGCGCTGATCAAGCTGTGCAGGTGCCGACGCTGGGCGGGCCCGATCTCCTGGTACAACGCCTCACCGACCAGCGCGTGCGAGAAGCGGTACCCCCGGTCCTCGTCCCGCACCACGATGTGCGCCCGCAGCAGCCCGTCGAACGCGTCCACCACCGTCTCCTCGGGCAGTGACGACACCCGCGCGAGCAGCCCGATCTGGTCGAGCCGCACCCGCCGGAAGATCGACACCGCGCGGGCGACCGCCCTGGTGTCCCGGTCCAGCGGCGCGACCCGCCGCAGCACCGCCTCCCGCCTGGTCAGCCGGATCGCCGACGGCGACACGGTGAGCCGGGCCCGGTTGCCGTCCACCGCGACCAGGTCCAGCTCGCGCAGCGACCGGGCGATCTCGACCGCGAAGAACGGGTTGCCGTCCGCCCGCTGGTGGACCTCGTGCGCCAGGCCGTCGTCCACCGGCGTGCCCAGCACGGTCTCCACGATCCGCGCCACGTCACCGCCGCTCAACGGCGCCAGCCGCACGCGCGCCACGTCGGCGTGCCGTTCGATCCGGTCGAGCAGCTCCTCGACGCCGGGGTTGCGGTGGTGCTCGCGCACCGCCGTGATCAGCACCAAGGGCGCGGCCGTGACCCGGCGCAGCACCACGGCGAGCATGGCCAGCGAGTCGTCGTCCACCTGGTCGACGTCGTCCAGCACGAGCGCGGCGGGTCGTTCGGCGGTGAGCGCGGCCAGCGCCCGCGCGACCAACTCGCACGACCGGCCGAACCAGGTCGCGTCGGGCGCCGCCGTCAGCTCCAACGCCTCCACCGCGGCGCGCACCCCACGCGGCCCCGCCCCGCCCCGCGCGACCGCCACCGACCGCAACGCCGTGGCCACCGCCGCGTACGGGATGCGCCTGCTCACGTCGTCCGACTCGGCGGCGGCCACCGCGCACCCCCGGTCACGCAGCCGGCGGCACGCCTCGGCCAACAGGCTGGACTTGCCGATCCCGGGCTCTCCCGACACGACGACAGCCACCAACCCGGCCGCGGGCACGCGCTCGACCGCGTCGAACACGGCCGCCAACTCGGCCTCCCGGCCGACGAAGGACCGGCCGACGAAAGACGACAACAGGCGACCTCCCGCCGTCGGAGCGGCCACCACCCTACCCACTGAGGAATCCCTACTCACGTGGTGTGGCTCACGGTGGTGGCATGGCGGCAGACAACCGCACCTGGAGGGTCCATGACGGTCGAGGGCACCTGCGCCGACGAGTTCGCCGAGGTCCGCGCCGAGTTCGAACGCAACTTCGCCGAACGCGGGGAGCTCGGCGGTGGCGTGCACGTGACGCTCGACGGCGAGACCGTGGTCGACCTGTGGGGCGGCGACGCGGGCGGGCGGCCGTGGACCGAGGACACGATCACGCACGTGTGGTCGTGCACCAAGGGCGCGACCGCGTTGTGCGCGCACGTGCTGGCGTCACGGGGCGAGCTGGACTTCGACGCGCCGGTCACCGCGTACTGGCCGGAGTTCGGGGAGAACGGCAAGGCGGGCACGCTGGTGCGGCACCTGCTGTCCCACCAGGCCGGGTTGACCGCGGTGCGGGAGCCGGTGCCTCCGGGCGGCATGCTCGACTGGGAGCTGATGACGGGCCTGCTGGCGCGGCAGGAGCCGTTCTGGGCGCCCGGCACGCGGCACGGCTACCACGCGTTGACGTTCGGGCACCTGATCGGCGAGGTGATCCGGCGGGTGTCCGGGCTGGCGCTGGCCGAGTTCTTCGAGAAGGAGGTCTCCGGTCCGCTGGGGCTGGACTTCTGGCTGACGCTGCCCGACGACCTGGAGCCGCTGGTCGCGCCGACCGTCCCCGTCGAGCGCGGCGAAGCGCTGCCGGGCATGTACGTGACCGGGCTGTCCGAGCCCGGGTCGATGCAGGGGCTGCTGCTGGGCAACACCGGCGGTTACGTCGCGGCGTCGAACACCTTTGAGGCCCACGCGGCCCAGTACGGCTCGGTCGGCGGGATGAGCAACGCACGCGGCCTGGCGCAGATGTACCGACCACTCGCTTCGGGCGGCGAGTACAACGGGGTGCGGCTGGTGGACGAAGCGCAGCTCCCGGTCATGTCGGGGGTGGAGTCGGCCGGGTTCGACGAGATGCTGCTGGCGCCGACCCGGTTCTCGGCCGGGTTCATGAAGGCGGCGGCCAACCGGCGCCTGCCCGCCGTGGAACGCGGGGTGGCGATGTCGGAGGACGCGTTCGGGCACTCCGGGATGGGCGGCTCGCTGGGCTTCGCCGACCCCGGCGCGCGGATGTCGTTCGGGTACGCGATGACGAAGATGGGGCCGGGCCTGGGCGTCAACGCACGCGGTCAGTCCCTTGTGGACGCCGTCTACCGCGCTATCGGCTATCGCCAGGCCCCGAACGGCATCTGGTTCCGCTGACGGATCGGTTGACGGGCCCTCTCCCGGGTCAGCGGGCGCGGAGGTGGCGGACGGCGTCCAGGAACCCGTCCAGCTCCGGGAAGTCCTCCCGCGCCTCCGGGTCGTCACCCATCTCGTCCAGCCACCCGTACAGGTGCAGCTGTTCGGCGACGGCTTCCAGTCCGCGCCAGCCGTCGTCGGACAAGCCGTGCTCGCGAGCCGCGGCCACCAAGGCCCCGAACGCATCGGTGTGCCGGCCGTCGGCCATGTGCCCGCGGTAGGGCGCCAGCACCTCTTCCGGCAGCGACGCGGCCACTTCCACGAGGTGCGCGCGGGCACGCGCCCGGCGCTGGAGGTCCACGTCGTCGCCCGGGTCGTCCAACGCCGCTCCGTCGACCGGCTCGAGCAGCGCGAGCATGGACCAGGTCCGTTCGAAGCCCGACGGGTCGTCGTCGGGGCGCGAGCGCCACAACCCGCTGCTCTCGGCCAACCGGCGGGCTTCGTCGTCGGCCACACCGGCGCCCCTGGCGTAGTGGACGATCGCCGCCGACTTCGACACCCCGCGCCCGCCCAGCAGGGCGAACACGTCCTCGTGGCCGAGGCCCCTGGCGCGGGCGTCGCGGACCAAGGCGATCAGCTCGGGATCGTCGTGCACAGGTCCGAGCCTACGTGCCGGCGCCGTAGACCGAACGGAGCCAGACGCACGTCAGGGTGTCGACCAGCTCGCAGTCCCGCGCCGCCGACCGGCGGGACCGCGAACGGCTCAGGAAGGCCTGCTCGTTCATCGCCACCAGCACCGCCGCCAACGACTTGGCGTCCGGGCCCGCCGGCGCGACGCCCGCCTCCCGCTCCAGCTCGATCCGCGACGCGGTCGCCTCCACGAACCGGCGGGCGACGCCGGCCCAGAACTCGCGCATCAACGGGTCGGTGTCACGTGCCCGCACGGCGGCGCGCAGCACCGGCCCGTGCTTGCGCCACAACGCGAGGCTCGCGCCCAACGCGCGCCGGATCGAGTCCTCGGGCGGTTCGCTGCCGCGCCGCAGCCACGACGACGCCGACTCGTAGAGGGCGTCGAGGACGCCACCGGACAACGCGTGAAGCACCGCTTCCCGCGACGCGAAGTGGAAGTAGAACGTCGACCGCGAGATGCCCGCTCCCGAGGCCAGCTCGTCGACCGCGATGTCGTCCAGGGAACGGGTCTGCAGCAGCCGCTCGGCCGTGTCGAGGATCGCCTGCGTGGTGAGGTCGCCCTTGCTGGGCCTGCGTCGCGACCCGACCGTGCCGGCACGTGGGGACATGGCGGACATCCTCGGTTCCGCGCGCGCTCGGCCGCAAGGTTTTCGCGCGCACCGCTGCCAAGTCGAGAACGTCGACGCGCACCACCGCGCCGGTCCGGGTAGACAGTGAGGTGTGGATCCGCTCTGGGCACTGCGACAGGTGGCGTTCCAACTCGAGCGCGCCGGTGAACCCACCTACCGCGTCCGGGCGTTCCGCAAGGCCGCGGAGGTGCTGGCGGCGTTGCCGGACGGGGAGGTGGCGCGGCGGGTCGCGGCGGGCACGTTGACCGACCTGCCCGGCATCGGCAAGGCCACCGCCGGCGTGATCACGGACGCCGTCGCCGGGCGCGAACCGGGCTACCTGAGCCGGTTCCGCGAGCCGGTGGTGGGCGGGCAGGCGCTGCGGGCGTTGCTGAAGGGCGACTGCCACACGCACTCCGACTGGTCCGACGGCGGCAGCCCGATCCGGGAGATGGCCGAGACCGCCCGCGACCTCGGGCACTCGTGGATCGTGCTGACCGACCACTCGCCCCGGCTCACGGTGGCCAACGGGCTGTCCGCCGACCGGCTGCTCGAGCAGCTGGACGTGGTGGCGGAGCTGAACGCCGAGCTGGCGCCGTTCCGGATCCTGACCGGCATCGAGGTGGACATCCTCGACGACGGGGCGCTCGACCAGCGGCCCGAGTTGCTCGAGCGGCTCGACCTCGTGGTCGCCAGCGTGCACTCGAAGCTGCGGATGGCGGCGCCGGAGATGACGCGGCGGATGGTGGCCGCCGCGTCCAACCCGCACGTGGACGTGCTCGGGCACTGCACCGGACGGCTGGTGGTCGGCAAGGGCCGGCCGGAGTCGACGTTCGACGCGGAGGCGGTGTTCTCGGCGTGCGTCGAGCACGGCACTGCGGTGGAGATCAACTCGCGACCGGAGCGCCGCGACCCGCCGGGCAGGCTGCTGCGGCTGGCGGTCGAGCTGGGGTGCACGTTCGCGATCGACAGCGACGCGCACGCGCCGGGGCAGCTGGACTGGCTGTCGTTCGGCTGCGAGCGTGCCGAGGAGTGCGGCGTCACCCCCGACCGGGTGATCAACACCCGGGAGGCCGCGGACCTCCTGTCCCGCTGACCGCCCGACCACCCGACCAACCGCGCCGCCCGGCCACCAACCCGCCCGACCGCGCCGCCCGCGGACCCTAACGACCCGCCGTCGCCGGGCGTTGCGCCCTCGACGCGCGGACGAGGTGGCCGTACCACGGGATCAAGGGCCCGGTCCGGCCTTCGACCAGGCGTTGCCACGTGGCGTGGCACAGGGCGAGGAACGGCGCCGCGTCCCAGTAGCGCGCCAGCTCCGCCAGCGGCCGGGTCTGGACGTTGCCCAACCCGTACCGGCGGTCGAAGCCGTACGACACCGGCACCGCCGCGCCGTTCGCCTCGATCACCAGCGGGGTGAGCCAGCGGCCGAGGGGTTGCCCGTCGTCGACCGGCGCGGCCATGAACGCCTCCGGTGTGCGGGCCAGCATGGTGCGCGGCACGGCGTCCAGCTGCACGGCCAGGCCGTGTTCCTCGGCGATGCGGCCCAGCTCCACCGCCGCGTACGCCAGCTCGACGGCGTCCGGGCGTTCACCGGCCATCAACCTGTTCGCGGCGCCTTCCGGCTCCAACGGGTGAACCTGGAGCAGAAGAGCGCCCGATTGGACCGCGGCCAGTGCGACATCACCCAGTTGGGTGGCATTCCCCTGGGTCAACGTGGTGACCACGCCGACCGGGAGGCCGACCTCGGTGAGCCGGCGTATGCCCGCCAACGCCTTCTCGAAGCACCCTTCCCGATCACGGATCCGGTCGTGCGTGGCGCGGTCGCCGTCCAGCGACACGGCCACCAGGTCGACCAGCCCGCGCACCAGGCCGACGCGGCGCTGCGTCAACGCCACCGCGTTCGTCGTGACGGTCGTCCGCATCCCGGCCGCCCGGGCGGCACGCAGCAGCGCGGGCAGTTCCGGGTACAGGAACGGCTCACCACCGGAAACGTTCAGCACGTCGTAGCCGAGCGCGGCGGCGTCACGCACCACGGCCGACAGCACGGAGATCGGGATGGACTCGGCGACGTCCGGGCCCGAGCTGGAGTAGCAGTGCAGGCAGCGCAGGTTGCACAGCCTGGTCGGGTGGACCTGGAGAACCGCCCGGCCACTCGTCCGGCCCATTCCACCCTCCCGCGATGCTCGATACCCCTATGGAGCACGCACGAGGCGCGGTGATACGTCGAACCGTCAACCCGCTTCGCGGCTGCACGCGGCGGTCACCGACGGGGTCCACCCGACGCTCGCCCATCACACCGTCCGCCCCCTCAGCCGAACGCCCCGTCGACGCCGTCTCGCGACACGGAGCGTGCGCATTCCGATCTACCGCCGCAATTGTGCGGACAACCCACGAAACCACTCGAATTGACGTTTTCGGCGCGTGCCGACCGATTCGGTGTTAGCGTGCTGCGCCGGTCGAGGCGTTACCCGGCATTATCCCGAGTTCGGCTCACGTCTTGGACCTGAAGGGGTCGCCGACATGGATGACCAGGACTTGAACACCGCTCACGTGCGCCGCAAACCGGGACCGGCGCTCTGGCTGTCGGCCGGCGGCGTGGCCGTGCTCGCGCTGGGGATCGCCATCGGCAGCACGTTCGACGCCGAGCCCGCCACCACCGCCGCCACCCTTCCAACGACATCACCGCAGGCCAAGACCTCGCCCACGACCACGGAGAGCGTCGCCGCCGCGAGACCGGGCACCGTCTGGCTCTCCGACCTGCCGCCGGTCGACAGCAGCTCGATCGACGACATGTACGTCGAGAGCCCGTGGACGGTCGCCCCCGCGAAGGTGCGAAAGGTCACCTATCCCAAATCCGTTTCCGCCACCGGCGCCTGGTGCTCGGCCGCCCAGCTGACATTCGCACTGGACGGCAAATACGACCGGTTCACCGCCCAAGTGGCGATCGCGGACGATTCATTGGCGACGAAAGAACTCGACTTCTACGTCCTGGTCGACGGCCACCGGCCGGCCGAGTTGGCGAACACCGGCCCCACCCCGCAACCGGTGGACCTCCCCGTCACGGGCGCGCGCCTGCTGACCATCGGCGTCGAGCCGTCGGCGGAGGAGGACCCCAGTGACTGCCCGGGGCCGGAACGCGTGGGCGTCTGGGCCGACCCGGCCCTGACCCCGGCCGGCTGACGGACGACGCGCCCCGGCCACGAGGAGAAGCGGCCGGGGCGCGTCGGCGACATCAGGCGTAGCAGGGCTTCTCGAACTTGAAGTCCTTCGCCGTCGGCCCCGTAAAGAAGTCCTCCACCAGCCCGACACCGGTCGCCGCCTGCTCGTCCGGCTTGTAGATCAACGTCTGCCGGAACGTGGCGTCGTTCGAGTTGCCGGCGAAGTTGCCCGCGCCCTGGGGCAACATGCCCTCGTAGTCCACCGAGTTCAACTGCCGCACGGCCGCGAGCACACCGGCCCTGGTCAGGTCCTTGTTCGAGGCCGCCTTCTCCAGCGCCGCCTTCAACGGGTACGACCACACCCACCCGGCCGTGTAGCCGTCGTTCGGCGTCACGCTCGGCAGGGCCTCGCGCAGCGCCTTGTGCCCCGGGGAGTCCGTCGCCCACGACTTCCACGGCGCGGACTGCAGGTACAGCGCCTTGATCGCGGGCGCCGCCGGGCTCTGCATCAGGCCCTGGTTCCACGTCGGCGACGTGCCGATGAACTTGCCCTTGAACCCGCGCGCCGCGGTCTGGCCGATGATCACCGCCGCGTCGGTCGGCCCGGTGGTCAGGATGACCACGTCCGGCTTGTTCGCCAGCACCGCGTCGATCGCGCCGCCCTGGTTGTCCTGGCCGGTCTGGGTGACCGCGTTGGAGAACGCCACGCCGCGCTTCTCCGCCGCGATCTTCGCGCCCGCCGCCGCGTCGTCGCCGTAGTCACCGGGCAGGTGCACGGCCATCACGCTCTTCGCGCCGAGCTCGTCCACCGCGTAGTCGACCGAGTTCATCGACTCGACGCAGTAGTTCGCGCCCGATTCCAGGACGACCTCCTCCACGCCCCACAGCGAGGTCCACGACGCGGGCACGCTGACCATCTGCGTGCTCTCCAGGTCGGGCAGGATCGCCGCGGTCGTCGGCGAGCCCAGGGTCTGCGCCAGGGCCAGGATCTTGCCCTTGATCTCCTGGTAGACCTGGTTGTGGATCTGCGGGTTGTACTTGTTGTCCTTGACGTGCGTGGTCACGTCGACGTCGTAGCCGCCGATGCCGCCCTTGTCGTTGACGCGCTTCCAGAACGCCTTCTGCGACTCGGTGATCGGCACCGCGAGCGTCTTGAACGGCCCTTCGGTCAGGTCGGAGATCGACCCGAGGTAGATGCAGCCCCGGTCACTGTGGCCGGTGTCCGGGCACGGCTCGCTGGTCACGCCGAAGTCGACCTTGATACCGCCCTTGCCCTCCTGCGGGGCCGCGCCGTCGCCACCGCGACACGCGACGGCGGCCAGCGCCACCACGGAGAGCACCGCGAGCACCGCTCTGTGACTTGCCATCCCATCCACCCTTCAGTACGAGAAAGGCCAGGTGCGCCAGTAGTTGCGGACGCGCACCCAGATACCGAACAGGCCACGTGGCTCCACGATCAGGAACACCACGATCAGCAGCCCGTAGAGGACCGCCTCGACCTGGAACACCGTGACCGCACCGGTCGCGTCTGCGCTGATGAACGGCAGCACCGTCGGGAGTTCCCGGGTGATGCGCGGCAGCAGCGTGATGAACAGCGCGCCCATGATCGCGCCGGAGATGGTGCCCGCGCCGCCGATGAGCACCATCGCGATGTACTGCACCGACAGCAGCAGGCCGAACGACCCGGGGTCGAAGAAGCCGTTGACCACGAACAACAACGAGCCCGCGACACCGGCGTAGAACGACGACACGGCGAATGCCAGCGCCTTGTAGCGGGTCAGGTCGACGCCGATCACGGCCGCCGCGAGGTCGCGGTCGCGCACCGCCGCGAACGCCCGCCCGATCCGCGACCGCACCAGGTTGCGCGCCAGCACCGCGAAGATCACCAGCAGCACGAACATCAGCAGGTACAGCTGCTGCGGCCCGCTGAAGAACTCCGACGGCCGGTCCAGCCGCACGCCGAACAGCTCCGGCACCGCCGCCGGCCGACCCACGCCCGGACCGCCGGTCAACGACGTCCACTCGCGGAACACGTGCTCGCCGAGGAACACCAGCCCCAGCGTCACGATCGCCAGGTACAGCCCGCGCAACCGGACCGCGATCGGCGCCACGACCAGCCCCGCCAGCCCCGCCACCAGCCCGGACGCCAGCAGCCACACGGGCAGTGACGTCACGCCGAACCCGAGCACCCGCCCGTCCGGGTCGCCGGAGAGCGCCGCGCCCGTGTACGCGCCGATGGCGAGGAAGAACGCGTGCCCCAACGACACCTGACCGGCGTACCCGGTCACGATGTTCAACCCGATCGCGCCGATCGCCGCCACGAACCCGGTGGCCAGCAACATCAGCAGGTCGTCGGTGATGGCGAACGGCACGAGCAGCGCCACCACCACCAACGCCCCCGTCCACGTCCGCTTGGGGCGCGTGTTGAGGAACGCCATGTCCTGCGCGTAGGAGGTGTAAAGCTCCGGACGACCCTTCACAGGCGCTCCACCTCCTTGCTGCCGAACAGCCCGTAGGGCCGCACGAGCAGCACGACCAACATCAGCACGTACGGCGCGACCAGCGCGAAGTTCGGTCCGAGCCACGGCGCCACGTCACCCTGGTAGGTGCCGACCAGCGACTCCACGACCCCGACCGCCAGCCCGCCGACGACCGCGCCGCCCAGCGAGTCCAGCCCGCCGAGGATGATCGCCGGCAACGCCTTCAGCGCGATCACCCACAGCTGCTGGTCCACGCCCGCGCCGGTGGCCACGAACACCCCGGCCAACGCCGCCAGACCACCCGCGATCGCCCACGACAGCGCGAACACCGAACCGACCGAGATGCCCTGCGCCAGCGCGACCTCCTGGTCGTAGGCCACCGCGCGCATCGCCAACCCGACCCGGGAGAACCGGAAGAACGCGAACAGCACCGCGACCACGACCACCGTCGTGCCGAACATGACCAGGTACCGCTGCTGCACCTCGACGCCGAGCAGCGTCACCGTCGACAGGCCCCACGGATCGCCGACCTGCCGCACGTCCAGCCCGATGAACGCGTTCGTCACCACGCGCACCACCACGTCCACGCCGATGGTGATGATCGCGACCACGAACACGGGCTTGCCGATCATCGGCCGCAGCACGGTCCGCTCCACGCCCAGCGCCAGCACGGCGATCAGCACCGCCGCGATCGGCACGGCCGCGAAGAACCCGACCTCCGCGGCCAGGTAGCTGACCAGCACCGCGCCCGCCAGCATGAACGCCGGCTGGGCGAAGCTGATCACCCTGGTGGACTTGTAGATGATGACGAAGCCCAGCGCCAGCAGCGCGTAGATCGACCCGGAGCCGAGGCCCCGGATCAGCGATTGCAGGAACTCGGTCATCCGCGCCCCCCGGCGTACATGTCGTCGACGAGCTCGCCGAACACGTTGGCCAGCGCCGACCGCTTGACCTTCTGCGTCGCGGTCAGCTCGCCGTCCTCGTGGTCGAGCTCCTTGGGCAGCATCCGGAACTTCTTGACCTGCTCCACGGTCGCGAACTGCCCGTTGACCTCGGTCACGATGCCCTGCACCAACTCGCGCACCTCGTCCTTCTCCGCGAGGTCGCGGTAGGTGGTGTAGCTGATCCGGCGTCGCCTGGCCCAGTGGCCGACGGTGTCGTACTCGATGCCGATCAACGCCACCAGGTACGGGCGCCGGTCGCCGAGCACGATCGCCTCCTTGATGTACGGCGAGGACTTCAGCGCGTTCTCGACCTCCGACGGCGCCACGTTCTTGCCGCCCGCGGTGATGATGATGTCCTTCATCCGGTCGGTGATCCGCACGTGCGTGCCGTCGACCCACTCGCCGACGTCGCCGGTGCGCAGCCAGCCGTCCGGGGTCATCGCCCGCCGGGTGGCCTCCTCGTCGCGCCAGTAGCCCGCGAACACGCCCGCGTGCCTGGTCTGGATCTCGCCGTCGTCGGCGATCCGCAGCTCCACGCCGGGGTGCGGCTCGCCGACCGTGCCGAGTTTCACCCGGCCGGGTCGGTTGCCGGTGGCGACGGCGCTGTTCTCGGTCATCCCGTACACCTCGTGCATCGGCACGCCGATGCCCATGAAGAACCGCAGCACCTGCGGCGAGATGGGCGCGGCGCCCGACGAGGCGTACCGGACGTGCCGCAACCCGATCCGCGCCTTCAACGCGCGGAAGCAGAACAGCCAGCCGATGCCGTACTTCAGCCGCGTGCCGAGGGTGTGCCTGCCGCCGTGGCGCACCAACTGCTCGCCGAGGCCGTCGGCCACGCGCAGCCAGAACCGGGTGGTCGCCCGCTTGAGCCAGGTGGCGCTGGACGCGCTGATCGTGATGGCCGCCAACACCTTCTCCCAGATGCGGGGCACGCCGAACAGGATCGTCGGCTGCACCTCGCGCAGGTTCGCCTGCACCGTCTCGATGGACTCGGCGAAGTGCACCTGCACCCCGGCCGACGCGCTGAACCACGTGGTGAAGATGCGTTCGGCGACGTGGCACAGCGGCAGGTAGGACAGCGTGATGTCCTTCGGTGACGGCGGTGGCTCGGTGAACCCGCCGCCCTCGACCAGCGACCGGACGGCGAACTCGACGTTGGCCACGGTCAGCATCGCGCCCTTGGGCGGCCCGGTCGTGCCCGAGGTGTAGATCAACGTCATCACGTCGTCCGACTCGACCTCGCGCATCCGGCGCGCGACCGCGTCCGGGTTCCGCTCCCGGTGCTCCGCGCCCATCGCCAGGAAGTCGTCCCACGACAGCAGCTTCGGGTTGTCGTAGCGGTGCCGGATGCCGCGCGGCTCGATGTACACGATGCGTTCCAGCTCGGGCAGGGCGTCCAGCACGGCCAGCGCCTTGTCCACCTGCTCCTGGTCCTCGGCGATGAGCACGCGGGTCGCGGAGTGCGACAGCAGGTACGCGACCTCGGCGGCCGGGTTCGTCGGGTACAGGCCCACGGTGACCGCGCGCACGGCCCCCGCGCCGATGTCGGTGTAGAGCCACTCGCGGCGGTTCTCGGAGTGGATCGCGACCCGGTCGCCCGCGTCGACGCCGAGCGCCAGCAGGGCGTGGCCGACCAGCTCGGCCTGCGCCCAGTACTGCGACCAGGTCACCTCGCGCCAGATGCCGAAGTCCTTGGCCCGCAACGCCACCGCGTCCGGCGTGCGGGCGGCCCGGTCGCGGACGCGGGTCACCACGGTGGTGAGCCCGGTGGTGGTGGCCGTCGTCATGCCGCGCCTCCCGCGTTCTGGTGCGCCTCGCCGAGGTAGGCGCGCACGACGTCCGGGTCCTGCTGCACCTCGGCGGGCGTGCCGGTGCGGATCGGCTTGCCGAAGTCCAGCACCATCACCCGGTCGGCGAGGTCCATCACCAGGCCCATGTCGTGCTCGACCATGACCATCGCGATGCCGAGCTCGTCGCGGACGTCGAGCACGAACCGCGCCATGTCCTCGGTCTCCTCGACGTTCATGCCCGCGACCGGCTCGTCCAGCAGCAGCACCTTCGGCTCCATCGCCAGCGCGCGCCCGAGCTCCACGCGCTTCTGCACGCCGTAAGGCAGCAGGCCCACCGGCAGGCGCCGCCACTGCTCCAGCTCGAGGAAGTCGATGACCTCCTCGACCGCCTCCCGGTTGGCCAGCTCCTCGCGCCGGGCCCGACCGACCCACGCGAACGCGGCCAGCGCCCCGTACCTCATGTGGTTGTGCCGGCCCAGCATCAGGTTCTCCACCACGGTGAGGTGGGCGAACAGCTCGATGTTCTGGAACGTCCTGGCGATGCCCATGGCGGCGATCTTGTGCGGACGCCTGCCCAGCAGCTCCTCGCCCTGGAACCGCACCGAGCCCTGCTGCGGCCGGTAGACGCCGGACAGCACGTTGAAGATCGACGTCTTGCCCGCGCCGTTGGGCCCGATGATGGCGAACAGCTCGCCCGCGGCGACGTGGAACGACACGCCGTCCACGGCGGTGACGCCGTCGAACGCCAGCCGCACGTCCCGGACTTCGAGCACGTTGGTCCCGGCTTCCCCGCTCACGACAACCACCGCTTCCGCCGCTTGTAGTGCTTCACGTCGCGGAACGACTGCGCGGCGCCCTCGCCGCGCAGGCCCAGGTAGAACTCGCGCACGTCCTCGTCGGCGAGCAGCGCGGCGGCCGGCTTGTCCATCACGACCTTGCCGGTCTCCAGCACGTAGCCGTGGTCGGCGATGGACAGCGCCATGGTCGCGTTCTGCTCCACCAGCAGCACGGTCGTGCCGGCCGCGTTGATCTTCACGATGAGGTCGCGGATCTGCTGGACCATGAGCGGGGCCAGGCCGAGGCTCGGCTCGTCCAGCAGCAGGTAGCGCGGCTCGGACATCAACGCCCGGCCGATGGACAGCATCTGCTGCTCGCCGCCGGACAGGTAGCCCGCGCTCTGCCTCCGCCGTTCGCGCAGCCTGGGGAACAACTCGTACATCCGGTCCAGGTTCTGCTTGATGCCGCGCGGCCTGCTGTGCCCGCCGATGCGCAGGTTCTCCTCGACCGACAGCTCGGCCAGGATGCGCCTGCCCTCCAGCGCCTGCTTCACGCCGAGCGACGCGATGCGCGTCGGCGAGGAGCGGTGGATCGGATCGCCGTCCAGGGTGATCCGGCCCCGCGTGACCTTGCCGTCGTGCACGTCCAGCAGGCCGGACAGCGCGCGCAGCAGCGTCGTCTTGCCCGCTCCGTTCGCGCCGAGCAGGGCGACGATCCGCCCTTCCGGGACCCTCAGGCTCACGCCGCGCAGCACCAACATCACGTCGTCGTAGACCACCTCAAGGTTGTTCGCCTCGAGCACCAGGCGCCTCCGGGGATGTCGGGGAGGCGATCAGTATGACTCCGATCACAGGGTTACCTACCGCTGTTCGCAAACCGTGATGAACCAGCCCACAGCATGTTCGGCTTTCACGATTCTGTTGCTCAGTCCTGTGTGGACTGGTGTAGCGGGAGGGGTCCGTGGGTATGCCCCCGGCTACTGCGACGAGGGTTGTGAGGAGCGTTCGCCACACATGGACGGCTCGGAGGTGGAGCTCAGGGTGGCGGCCAGACCCGCCCACCTCTCGGTCATCCGCGCGGTCGCCGGCGCGATCGCGGGTCGCACGCCCGACCTGGCCGTCGACCTGATCATCGCCGTCGACGAGGCGTGCAGCGCGTTGATCTCGCGGACCCTCGACCCTTCGGCCGTGCTTCGGTGCCGGTTCGCCCGGGAAGGTGATTCGGTCCGCTTCCGGGCGGAGGTCCGGTCATCGGCCGTCACCGTCCCCGATCATGACTCGTTGTACTGGCGGGTTGTCAGTTCCGTGACCGATGCGGTGGCCACCTGGGTTGACGGGGAGGGCCGGTTGCGGGTCGAGCTGAGGTGTCGGGCATGAGCGCGGTGGACTACCAGCCGCTGTTCCACGAGCTGGCGGAAGCCGAGCGGGACGGCGAGCACTACCAGCGGCTGCGTGACCGGCTGGTCACCGAGCACCTGCCCATGGCCAGGCACATCGCCGACCGGTTCGCCGAGCGCGGCGAGTCCGTGGAGGACTTGCGGCAGGTGGCGGCGGTCGGGTTGATCAACGCCGTGGACCGGTTCGACGTCACGCGCGGTATCGACTTCCTGGCGTTCGCCGTGCCGACGATCACCGGCGAGGTGCGGCGGTACCTGCGTGACCAGGGGTGGGCGCTGCGCGTGCCGCGGCGGTTGAAGGAGCTGTGCGTCGCCATCGACACGGCCCGGGTGGAGCTGTCCCGCGTGTCCGGGCGCACGCCGACGCCCAGCGAGGTCGCCAGGCACCTCGGCATCGGGGTGGACCAGGTCTACGAAGGGCTGCACGCGACGTCGGCGTACCACCTGCTGTCGTTGGACGAGCAGTCGATCAGCGAGGAGCTGAACTACGCCGACCGCCTGATCAGCGACGATCCGGCTTTGGAGGTCGTCGAGCTGCACCACGCGTTGGATCCGATGCTGCGCGGGCTGCCCAAGCGGGAAAGGCGGATCGTGGTGTTGCGGTTCTTCCGCGGCATGACCCAGAGCCAGATCGCGGACTCGGTCGGCGTGTCGCAGATGCACGTCTCGCGACTGCTGAGCCGGTCCTTGGCCCGGTTGCGCTCGTTGCTCGATGATGAGTAGCGCTCGGGCGCGGTCTGGCCGCTCGTGCGCGGTCGGGCCGCGGCCGGGCCGTTGGGACGCGGTCGGGACCTGCGCGGGACGAGGGAGGGGGTCGCCGTGGTGGCAAGCCCGGTGAGCCTGGCGTGGCCGCAGCGGGCGGCCCTGCTCCTGGGCGTGCTGCTGGTCGCGTGGGGCGTGGTGGACCTCGTGCGGTCGGAGCCGGGGTTGGCGGTGCTGCACCTGGTGACCGGTGTGGCGATCGGGGCGGCGGCGGTGCGGACCCGGGTGGCGCGGCTGGTCGGTTCGATGATGGGTGTCGTGTACCTGGTCGTGTTCGCGTTCGGGGTGAGCGAGGCGGGTGGGGCGATGGACGCCGGCATCGTCGGCAACGCCGTGCACCTGCTGATCGGCTTCGCCTCCGTGGCCGTCGCGGAGGGCTGCGCGTGGTGCGAACAACGAGCCCGCCGCGCCGCCGGCTCCCGCTGACCTCCTCACCTCCGCCCCTATTTCGCCGATTCCTCCTCGCACCGCCCGCCCACCGCCTTTGCCACACCGCTCACGGCCCCGTGGTCCTCGCCCATCCGCCTTTGCCGCACCGCTCGCCGAGCCGTTCCCGCAGCCGTTCCCACACCGATCTCGGGGCCGTTCCCCACATCCGTCGGCGGACTTTCCCGTGCCGGTGAACGTGGTTGCACCTACCCCCTTTCGGGTACCAACCGTGTAACCCGAACGGGGAGGACCGAACCGATGCACACGGCGAGTCTGCAAAACCTGGTCGACGTCGAAGGACCGTTCGTCTCCGTGTACCTCGACGTCGGCGATCACGTGGACCTGCGGTGGCGGGCGATGCGCGACCAACTCCAAGCCATGGCCGCCGACCCGTACCTCGTGGCGTTGGCGCACAACGCGATCGTGTCCGGCACGACCCCGCGCGGCCTCGCCGGGCGTGGCCTGATCGTGGGCGGCGGACGGGTGCTGGTCGACCAGTACGTCCCCGTCCCGCCCACCGGCTACACCGCCCGCACCGGCCCGCTCCCCTACATCCTGCCGCTGGTCGACCTGTCCGAACCCCTCCTGCCGCACGTGGTCGTCCAGGTCGGCGAGCACGGCGCGGACCTGCGCGGCGTCGACCCGACCGGCCGCCCGGTGGCGGTGGCGACGGTGGGCGCGCGGCGTCCCGGACGACGGCTCGACGCCGAGGAGCTGGCCGACGTCGCCGAGGAAGCCGCCAGCCTGGTCGACCTGCTGGGCGCGCCGCTGCTGGTGCTGGCCGGACCGTTGGCCGGGCGGCGTTCACTGCGGGTGGCCTTGCCGACCCGCTACCACCACCTGGTGGTCGAGGTCGAGGGACCAGCCGATCGGGCCGTGCTCCACCTGGCCGGGCGGGCGAACCAGGACGCCCGGCGGGCAGTGGTCGAGCGGTTCCGGGACGAGTCCACGCGGCTCACCGGACGCGCGGTGCACGGACTGGTCGCGGTCCGGCAGGCGTTGGCCGAGGGCCGGGTCGACACCCTGCTGCTGACCGACACGCTCGTCGGCTCGCAGGAGGTCGACGACGGGCGGGCCGACGAGGTGCTGCCGTTGCGCGCGGTCGAGTGCGGGGCAGAGATCGTGCTCGTCGGCGGGGCGGTTCGGCTGCACGAGGACGTCGGCGCCCTGCTCCGCCAGTGATCTCCCGTGATCTCCAGTGATGTCCGCTGACGCCCGGTGCCGTTCGCTGCCACCCAACCGGTGCCGGGTCCCGGCCGGTGATGCGGTGACGGGTGATGCCGCCATGCGTGATCGCGGTGGGGGCGGCTGGGGCGGGGCGGCTGGGAGATGGGCGGCGGACGTAGTGGGGGCAGCCGGTGGTGGGACGGCGGGTGCGGTTGGGGCGGTCGGTGGGTGGTCGAGGTGGGTGGTCGAGGCGGTGGGGTGAGGCGGTGAGGTGAGGCGGATGGGGTGGTTGGCGAGGGCTCCCTCATGGTGTTAACCGAGGTGCGGTAACAGTGTTTCCGTACATTGTCGGCCGTTGATCACTCGAAAGTGTCACCGGACGGTGGAGCGACCTGCAGAAACAGCAGACCGGGCGTTCATTCACCTCCGCAGCATCCGCAGCACGGCCCGTTCCACTGTCCCACGATCAGCCGACCTCGGTCTGATCATCACCCCGTCGTGGTACAGCCGCACCACGCGCGGGTCGACGTAGGACTTCCGCGCCACCGCCGGCGTGTTCCCCAGCTGCTCCGCCACCTCCCGCATCACCGCCGCCTCCACCCGCTTCCGCCCCCGCGCGGACTCCGGCCGACCTTCCCTCGCGAACACCGCCGCCGCCAGCACCGTCGCGTGCCACGTCCGCAAGTCCTTCACCGAGAACTCCGCCCCCACCATCTCCTTGAACCGCTCGTTCACGTCATCCGACCCGACCGCGCACCCCCGCGCGTCCACCAGCAGCCGCTCGTCCCCGCCCCGCCCCCGCAGCAACCCCCGAACCGCCCGCGCCAACGCCTCGTCCTCCACCACCGTCGTGAACCCGATCCCGCCCTTCGCCGGGTAGCAGAACTCCACAGTGGACCGCCGAACGGCCACGTGCGAGCACAGCAACGTCGCCACACCATGCGTCCCGTTGTCCGCCGCGTACGTCTCACCCCCGACCCGGAACACCCCGCGCTCCAACACCGCCAACGCCACCGCCAGCACCCGCCGCCGCGACCGCCCCCGCCCGCCCAGCTCCCGCGCCACCTCCGCCCTGAACCCCGGCAGCAACGGCGCCAGCGCGAGCACCCGGTCGTGCTTCTCCTCGTCCCGGTCCTGCCGCCACCGCTCGTGGTACAGGTACTGGCGACGCCCGGCCGCGTCCGTGCCCACCGCCTGGATGTGGCCGTTCGGGTAGGGGCACACCCACACGTCGCGCCACGCGGGCGGGATGACCAGCGACTTGATCCGCGCCACCGACGCGGCGTCGAGCGGCTCGCCGTCGGCGTCGACGTAGCTGAACCCCCGACCCCGGGCACGACGACGCCAGCCCGTCTTGGTCGGATCACTGCGGCGCAATCTCACAGCGGCCAGGTTCCCGACCGCGACCGAGTGAAACGCCCGTCCCCCGAACGATTCACAAGACCGTGGTTGAAACTGCGGCCGAGTGGGTATGGGACCGGCATGACAGAGCCGTGGACCGTGGGCGTCGAACAGGAGTTCCTCCTCGTCGACCCGGAGTCGCGCCGACCCGTGCCGCTCGCCGATTCGGTGGAGCAGCACGCCGGCGCGGGCCACGACGTGCAACGCGAGCTGACACCGTTCCAGATCGAGGTGGCCACGCCGGTGTGCCGGACCGCCGAGGAGCTGGCGGAGCAGGTCATCGGTGGTCGCATCCACCTGGCGAAGGCCGCGCACGCGGCGGGCTGCCGGCTGCTGGCCTCGGCGATACCGCCGATCGGCACGCTGGGGCCGCCGCCGGGCACGGACGACCGCCGCTACCGCATGATGGAACGCACGCACCGCGCGATCATCGGTGGTCAGGGCGTGTGCGGGATGCACGTCCACGTGGGCGTGCCGGACCGCGACGTCGCGGTCCGCGTCTCGAACGCCCTGCGGCCGTGGCTGCCGACGTTGCTGGCCTTGAGCGCGAACTCCCCGATCGAGCAGGCCGAGGACACGGGTTACGCGAGCTGGCGCACGATCGTGTGGTCGCGGTGGCCGATCAGCGGCCCGCCGCCGCACCTGGGTTCCGCCGCCGAGTACGACCGGCTGGTCGGTGCGCTGGAGTCGACGGAGGTGCTGCTCGACACCGGGATGGTCTACTGGGACGTGCGGCCGTCCGCGCAGCACCCCACGGTCGAGGTGCGGGTCTCGGACATCCCGATGACGGCGCGCGAGGCGGTCGTCATCGCCGAGGTGATCCGGGCGTTCGCCCGCACCGCCGCCGAGTCGGGGGAACCCGAACGGGTGGATGACGTGATGTTGCGCGCCGCGTACTGGCGGGCCGCGCGCGACGGCGTGGACGGTTTGGCCGTCGACCCGCGCACGGGCAACCTGGTGCCGGCCCGGGATCGGGTGGCCGAACTGGTGTCGTGGTGCGCCAACGCGCTCGAGGACGCCTCCGCGCTGTCCACTGTGGAGGATCACGTGGCCTGGCTCGGCGCGCACGGCAGCGGCGCCGCGCGCCAGCGCAGGGCGTTGGGCGGCTCGCCGGACGCGCGCGGGCTGGTCGATCTGATCTTGGCCGAGACGGTCGACGACGGCCGTTGAGGTCTACCGTGAAGGATTCGACGCCACGCCGGCGTCGCTGAGTGAGAGGAGTACCGGCGTGCCAGAACCCGCGGCGACGCTCGCTTCCGTTCGGGTCGACAGACCCGCGGACGGCGTAGTTGTGCTGCACGTGTCGGGCGAGTTGGACACGAGCAGCGCGGAGGAGTTGACCAGGCCGCTCACGGAGCACCTGGTCGAGAACGTGCGGGGTGTGGTGGTGGACCTCGGTGGGGTGCGCTTCCTCGGTTCAGCCGGTTTGGAGTCGCTGGTCGTCGGCAGTCAGCGGGCGAGTGCTCTCGGCATCCCGCTGGTGCTGGTGGCGACCAGCCGGGCGACGCAGCGGCCGATCGAGGCGACCGGGCTGAGCACAGTGTTCACCGTCGTCGGTTCCGTGGAAGAGGCGTTGGACCGGTTCTAGGGGTTCGACTTCCAGGGGATCGACGCCCTACCAGAACCGGCGGACCGTCCTGATGGCGCAGCGCACCGCCCCCACCGGGGGCAGTGCGCCCGCCGGGGGCACCACCCACCGCGATTCGGCCGCCGGGATGCGTCGCGGACCGTGCCAGTAGCGGACGTCGGGCGGCGGCACGTGCCCCGCCACGGGTTCCGGGTCGGGTCTGGCGAGGAACAGCCAGCGCAGCCGGCGGCCGGGCACGGCGAGGATCGGCCCGAGCGGTCCGGCGGAGCGGAGGTGGGTGCTGACCTCGGCGCCCCAACTGGCCGGCACCTCCACCGCCACCGCGCCCTCGGCCAGCACCAGGGATGCCAGTGATTCGTCCACGTGCCACGGTTCCATGCCCGCCGATGGTGGCGTCGGCCCGTGTCGGGATTGTGTCGCCGTGCGGCGCGGCGCGTTAATCCTGGCCGATGTCCTCGAACCACAGTTCGGGCTTGGCGGCGATGAAGTCGGTCATCATCCGAACGCACGCCTGGTCGTCCAGCAGCGTGATCCCGACCCCGTGCTCGGCGAGCCAGTCGTGACCGCCGTGGAACGTCCGGGCCTCGCCGATCACCACGTGGGGTATCCCGAACTGGCGAACGAGCCCGCTGCAGTACCAGCACGGTGACAGCGTGGTGACCATGACGGTGTCGCGGTAGCTCGCCCGGCGGCCCGCGGCGCGGAACGCGGCGGTCTCGGCGTGGGTGGACGCGTCGTCGTCCTGCACCCGCCGGTTGTGGCCGCGGCCCAGGAGGGTGCCGTCGGCGGCGAACAGGGCCGCGCCGATCGGGATGCCGCCCTCGGCGAGCCCGGCGCGCGCTTCGGCCACCGCCACCGCCAGCATGTCCTGTGCGTCCGCGCTCTTGTCCACGGCGCCAACCTACTTGGGCGGCAGGGTCTCGACGAACTCCCGCGCCCGGCCGATCCAGTCGGTGAGGCCGGAGTCCTCGTCCAGCACCGAGCCGTCCACCACGACCCAGCCGCGCATCACCTTGCCGGTCATGTCGAAGACCCGCGTCCCGGGCAGGGCCAGGCACGCCTCCGCCGCGTCGGGGCCGACGCGGGCGATCATGTCGTCGCCGGTCACGCCGACGAGCATGTTGCCGTGCAGCAGGAACGCGATGCCGCCGAACATCCGCTTGGCGCTCAGGCCGGGCAGCTCGCCGACCTCGTCGTGGATCCGTTCGGCCAGGTGCTCGTCGTACGCCATCTCCCGGTCCTCCCCTAGTCGGTGTTCACGCGCCGAAGCACAGGAACCCGGCGCTCGCGGCGAACGCGGCGTCGCCGTCGTCCCGGTGCGCCTGCTGCGCGCCCGCCAGCGCGACCGCGGGCGGGTGGCCCGCGCCGAGCCTGCGGTGCAGGTCGACCATCAGCGGTGTGGTCACCTCGGCCGGCACGGGGATGACCGGCGCGACCAGGGTGCGCGTGCCGAGCCCGAGCAGCGCCGCGGTGAACCCCATGAGCTCGTCGCCGGGCCGCACCGCCGACAGGCCCGAGTCGCACGCCGACAGCACGACCCGAGCGGGCGGTGTGCGCAGCCGTTCGAGGTCGTAGACGGTCAGCGGTCCGTCGGCCAGTTCCAGCGCCGAGAACAGCGGGTTGTCCGCGCGGAACGAGCCGTGCGCGGCCACGTGCGCCAACGGCGCGCCGTCCATCGCCGACGCCACCGCGTCCACCGTCGCCTCGCCGCCCACCAGCACCGAAGCCCCGACCAGGCCGAGCGACGCGATCGCGGTGATCTCCGTCGGCGCGGCCGGCAACCGCGGACCCGCCGCCAAGACCACCCGATCGTGCGACACCAGCACGGATGTCGCGGCACGCAGCCACACCGTCGCCGACGGCACCACCGTCACCGCACGACCGCGGCACGCGGGCAGCGCCGACCACGGCAGGCCGCCGAGCCGACCCGTCGGCGCGAGCACCAGGGGCCGGTCGTCGAGCCGTCGCCGCAACGGTTCCAGCAGCCGGTTCTGCAGCAACCGGGCCGCGTGCTCCGCGCCCGCGCGCACCGGCGTGCGGTCGACGTGCTCGGGCAGCGTCACCAGCCGGTGCAGGGCGAACCGCAGCAGCCGCAGCTCGCCCAGCGCGCCGGCCGCCGGGCCGAGCCGGTGCAGCGACGCCCGGCCACCCGCCACCACCACGGCCAGCAACTCGCCGTCGTGGTCGACGTACTCCACCAACGCCGACGTGCCCAGCGCCCGCGCCAGCTCGCCGACCGCGGGCGGCTTGAACACCGCGCCACCACCGCCGGTCCGCCGGGTCAGCTCGCGGACCCGCTGCTCGCCGCGCACCTGCCGTTGCCGCAGCGCCGCCGTCGGCCGCCCCGCCGTGGACGCCGCTTCGAGGTCCGCCGTCACGGCCCGCAGCTCCGCCAGCGCGTCGGCCAGGCCGGAGTCCTCCGGCGGCCGGGCGGGCGTCATCCGCAGCGCGCCCGCGCGCCACGCCTCCGCCCAGCTCAGCACCCGTCCGGCCCGGCCGCCCGCGACCGCCGCGCGCAGGCCTTCCGAGGCCAGCGCCGCGCCCTGCGCGCCGCTCAACGCCCGCAGCTCCGTCGCGCCCAGGGACACCCGGTACTCGTCCAGCAGCGCCAGCCCGCGCCGCAACGCGATCTGCGCGCCGCGCGCGTTGCCGAGCAGGTCGCGCCGCAACGCCTCGGCGTACCAGCCCTGCACCCGGTGCGCCGCCGGTCCGCCGCGCCTGGCCGCGCCCGCCTCGGTCAGCTCCGCCACGGCGCGCGAGCGGTCGCCGAGGTCGCGGGCGACCAGCGCGCCGTCGACCCGCGCCTCCAGGCCCGCCATCCGCCACCCCAGCGCGTCCAACCGGGTCGCCACCCTGGTCAACGCCGTCACCAGGGCCTTGGTCCGCTGCCCGCTCAGGTAGGCGGCGCGCAGCTCCACGTGCCGCGCGCCCTCCGCCCACACCTCGCGCTTCTCGCGGCGGAATCCCTTGCGCGCGGCCACCGCCATCTCCACGGCCCGGTCCAGGTCGCCCTCCAGCAACGCGATCCTGGCCCGGTAGAACAACGCCTCCGACCGGGCCAGCACCAGGTCTCCGCCCAGTTCCGCCAACGCCCGGTCGGCCGCCGCCCGCGCCTCCTCCAGCAGCGGCACGGACACCAGCAGCTCCAGCCGGTTGATCAGCAACGCGGGCCGCGGCACCGCCAGCCGCCGGTACTCCCGCTCGGCCTCGGCGAACATCGTCAACGCCCGCGGCACGTCGCCCGCGCGTGACGCGGAGATGCCCGCGTTCCACCGCACGTCGGCCACGGCCAGAGCCTGGTCGAGCTCGCGGTAGAGCGCCGCCGCGCGGTCGAAGTCCTCGTCCGCCGCACGCAGCCCGCCGGTGTAGGCGCGCAGCAGCCCGCGGTTGTTCAGCGCCCGCGCCTCCACCAGCCGCTCGCCGAACCGGCGCACCACCTCGATCGCGCCGTTGTACTCGCGCAACGCCTCGTCGTACCGGCACAGGTAGTGCAGCACCAGACCCCGCTGCATCCGGCCGCTGCCCGCGTCCACGCCGCGCAGGTTCGGCAGCGCCGCGTTGATCGCGCGCAACGCCTGCGCGTGCCGCCCGGTGTTCGACAGCACGAACGCGAGGCTCATCCGGGCCAGTGCCGCCGAACGCGCCGAACCCGCCCGTTCGGCGAGGCGCACGGAACGGCGCAAGTGGCGCAGCGCCGCGTCGAAGTCGTGCAACTCGCGGAACGCGAGACCGATCGCGCGTTCCGCGGCGGAGGCCTCTTCGTCGTCGCCGGAAGTCCGCGCCGCCCGCAGCGCGGACCGGCCGATCTCGATGGCCGCCCGCGGATCCCGCTGCCGGGCTTCCAGCGCTGCGGCGGCGGAAACCCCTGCCACGAACCCACCTTATTACCAAGTCGGCTGTGGTAGCTTGCTCACACCCGGCACCCGTCGACGTCGCTGTGAGGCCTCGGTGTCCGAACCATCGAATCGCTCCGGGCTCTACCAGGAGGCCTTCCAACAGGCCATCCGCAACCACAAGAGCTACCGCCTCCACCCCGAGCGCGGCCGGGAATTCCTCTTCGTCGCCGGTGAGCTGCTGACCATTCCCGAGGACGTCGACCGGGTCGCCCGGAAACTCGCGCAGAACAACATCGGCAACAGCCGCGGCCGGGATTTCGCCGGCATGGCCCGGCTGGTCCTGTCCCGCGATTCCGACGACATCCCGGAGATCGTCCGCCTGCTGCGGGACCCGGCGCAGTGGCCCGGTGAGCGCACGCCGTACGTGCAGCCGCACCACGTGCTCGTCGGGCACGGCGGCAACATGCACGGCAACCCGGGCGAGCCGCCGCGCGTCGGCACGCCGCTGGCGGACCCGGACCCGGCGAGCACCGGCCTCGGCCGCGGCGTCGTCGTCGGCATCGTGGACACGGGCATCTCGGCGACCGCCGCGATCGACCACCCGCGGTGGCTCGGCGACGCGTTCGTCCCCAAGGCGGAGGAGGTCGACGCCGCCTACCGGCACTCCGACGTGTTCGCCCTCGAAGGCGGCCACGGCACGTTCGTCGCGGGCGTGGTCCGGCAGGCCGCGCCGGGCGTGCGGGTCGACCCGGAGAAGGCGTTGGACCCGAACGGCCTCGGCACCGAGGAGCAGTTCGCCCGGGCGCTGGCGTCGTTCGACGAGAAGGTCCAGGTCGTCAACATCTCGATGGGCTGCTTCACCCAGGACGACACCGCCTCCGAACCGATCCGCCGGGCGCTCGCGGGCCTGCCGCGCGACGTCGTCGTGGTGGCCTCCGCGGGCAACCAGGGCACCACCCGGCCGAGTTGGCCGGCGGCGCTGCCCGGCGTCCTCGCCGTGTCGGCGATCGCCGAGGAGCGTGACGGCAGCCGTGCGCCCGCCTGCTACGCCAACCACGGGCACTGGGTCGACGCGTGCGCGGTCGGCAACCGGACCAGCACGTTCCTCAAGGGCCGGTGGGAGCTGCCGGGCCTGCCGGTGGACGTCTACGACAGGTTCGCCTACTGGCTGGGCACCTCGTTCGCCGCGCCGCACGTGGCCGGGCGGATCGCCGCGACGATGACCCAGCACGGCCTGACCGCCGTCGAGGCCCGCGACCACCTGCTGGTCGGGAAACCGGAGTTCTTCCCCGGCTACGGGGTCTCTGTGTGACGGCCGCTGCTCCGCGGACGGCGGCGACCTGACAGGAGACTGCCGAAGCTTGTATCTCGCAGCAGGGTCGCGGCTCCGTAGTGTGTGGCAGCGAAGAATCCGAAGTCCGTGACCCGGCTGGGGTCCGCGCCGGCGCAGGCCGGGGCGGAGGCGCAGCATCCCCTGGACCAGAGGAGGGGACGTGACCCCTGCTTCCCCGATCGCCGCGCTCGTGAGCGCGGCGGCGGAGGGCGACCAGCGCGCGTGGAACGAGATCGTCGCGCGCTTCACGCCCTTGGTGCTGGCGGTGGTGCACCGGCACCGGTTGCGGCACGCGGACGTGGCGGACGTGCACCAGACCGTGTGGTTGCGGCTGGTGGAGCAGCTGCGCAGCCTGCGGGAGGCGGACGCGCTGCCCGGGTGGATCGCGACGACCACCCGCAACGAGTGCCTGCGGGTCCTGCGGGTCCAGCAGCGCACCCTGCCGTACGACCCGCGCTCCGAGGACGAGCCGGCGAGCCCGGACGACGCGGTCGCGGACCTGGACGAGGAGCTGGAGGCCGCCCAGCGGCGGCAGGCGCTGCGGGAGGGCTTCCGCGAGCTGCCCGAACCGTGCCGGGTGTTGCTGGCGAGGCTCATGGCCGACCCGCCGCCGAGCTACGCGGCGGTCGCCGAGCAGCTGGCGATGCCGGTGGGCAGCATCGGGCCCACCCGGATCAGGTGCCTGGAGAAGTTGCGCAAGACTCCCGCGGTGATGGAGCTGGTCGAGCCGCGGCCGGCGGGCGGAGGAGGTGTGGTCGGTGTTGAGGGACGATCCGGGGTGGGAAAGCGATGAGGTGCTGCTGCGGGAGCTCGGCGAGGCGCTCGCCGAGGAGCGCGACGTGCCGGAGCACCTGCTCGAAGCCGCGCGGGCGGCGTTCGCGTGGCGCACGGTCGACGCCGAGCTGATCGCCCTGACCAGCTACGACTCCGCGCTGGACGACGAGCTGGCGGCACGGGCGCGGGCGACGCAGACCGCGCGGCAGCTCGTGTTCGACGCCGAGGGCGTGTCCGTGCAGGTCGAGGTGACCGAGGCGGGTGTCGCGGGCCAGGTGCTGCCGGCGGGGCCGGGCCGGGTCGCGCTCGTCACCGCGACCGGGCCGGTGGAGGAGGCGGAGCTGGACGAGCTGGGCATGTTCCTGCTCGGTCCGCCGCCGTCGGGGCCCGTCCGGTTCCGCTGCGAGGTCGGCGGCACGACGGTGATGACCGACTGGGTGTGTGTTTAACCCGATCCGGTGAAACCTTGACGTCGGTGGCCGGTGGTCCGAAGATGCGGTGACCTGATCTTCACCTTCCGCCGCACACCCACTCGATGACCGAGCCAGTCCGCGTCACCACCGCCGAGGGGAGCGTTCCCACGGCGGTCGAGGCGTGGGCGCTGCCGGAGCTGTTCCGGCAGGTCTTCGTCGGTTCCACGGCGGGCATCGCGATCTTCGACGCCCACGGGGCGCTGGTGGGCGCCAACCCGGCGCTGGAGGCGATGCTGCCGCCGGCGGAGCTGGCGACCCTGTTCACCGCCACGCCGTCCGCCGCGAACGAGACCAGGACGCAGCGGCAGTTCACCGACGCGGCCGGCGAGCCGATGTGGACCGAGGTGGCGCTGTCGGTGGTGCGCGACGCCGACGGCCGGCCGCGCTGGCACGTCGCCGTGGTCGAGGACACCACCGAGCAGCGGGTGCTGCGCGACTACCTGCGCCACCAGGCCCTGCACGACGTGCTGACCGGCCTGCCGAACCGGCAGAGCTTCCTGCCCGGGCTGGAGCGGGCGCTGAGCCGGCCGGGCTCGATCACGTTGTGCTACCTGGACGTGGACGGCGTCGCGATCGTCAACGACGGCCTCGGCTACGAGGCGGGCGACGAGCTGCTCAGGGTCGTGGCACGGCGGCTGACCGCGGTGGTGGCGGACGAGAACGCCACGGTCGCGCGCATCGGCGGCGACGAGTTCGTCGTGCTGATCGAGGACTCGCCCACCACGCCGGGCATCTCCGCGCTGGCCGAGGCGATCGAGGCCGCGCTGGTCGAGCCGGTGCGGCTGGCCGGGCACGGCGTCGGCGTGTCCGCGGGCATGGGTTTCGTCCGCACGTCGGCGCGCGGGTCGGACGCGATGGCGTTGCTGCGCCAGGCGCACAGCACGCTGCGCCGCGCGGAGAGCGGCGGCAAGGGCCAGTGGGGCATCTACGACGCCGGGCGGGACGCCCGCGACCGCGCCAGGTTGTCGCTGATCGCGACCATGCCCGGCGCGTTGCAGAACGGCGAGATCGCGCTGGACTACCTGCCGGTCGACCGGCACGGCGAACGGGTCGCGGCGGCGGCCCGGCTGCGGTGGCACGAGGCGGAGTACGGCCCGGTGTCGCACGAGGAGTGCCTGCGTTTCGCCGACGAGCTCGGGCTCAGCGGCCAGCTGGCCGAGTGGGTGCTGGACGAGGCGTGCGCCTTCGCCGCGACCGAACGGCTGCCGGTGCTCGTGCGGCTGTCACCGGACCAGTCGCGCGACCCGGACCTGACCTCGCCGGTCGTCGAGGCGTTGCGCTCCTCGGGTCTGCCGCCGGAGCTGCTGTGGCTGAGCCTGTCCGCGCGGAGCCTGGCCGCACCGGCCGAGGACCTGGACGCGGTGGAGGACAACCTGCTCGCGTTGGGCGGCATGGGAGTCCGGCTGCTGCTGCACGACGTCACGTTCGGCCTGCCGGAACTGTCCGCTGTGGAGCGGCACGGCCTGCACGCCGTGGAACCGGCCGTGCCGCCGGGGGAAGCGTTGGCGCACAAGGCCTTGTCCGCCGTGCTGCCGCTGGTGCGGGCGGCCGGCGCGCTGGTCGTCAGCGACGGTGGCCTGCCGGACGCGGACCTGGTCGTGCGATCGTGATGATCTCGCGGCTGGTGTCGGTGAGCGGCGAGCGGTCCCAGAAGCCGTAGCGCTCGGCCACGTCGAACCCGGTCTCCCGCAGCAGCGCGTCGAGGTGGTCGGCGTCGGTGAACCGCAGCGTGCCGCGGTCGACGCGGGGCTGCGGCCAGTCCGGGCTGCTGAACGTCTCGGTCATCGTGACCAGCCCGTTCTCCACGCTCTCCACGAAGTGCTCGACGCGCACCCGCTCGCCGTCGTGGCCGACGATGTCGGTGCCGTTCTCGGGCGTCCACCGCTCCCACGCCCGCGCGCCGGGGTTGCGGGTCTCGAACGCGAACCGCCCGTCCGGCTTGAGCGCCCGCCGGATCGCGGTGAACTGGGCGCGCGCCTCGTCGTCGGTGAGGAAGATCTGGAACGCGTGACCGGTCATCACGACCAGGTCGAACTCCCCGTCGAACGCGACCGTGCCGAGGTCGCCGCGCACCCACTCCACGCCGGGGTCGCGCCGCGCCTGCAGGAGCATGCCCTCGGCCGGGTCGAGCCCGACGAGCCGACCGGCGTGCCCGCCGGCGCGGGCGGCCTTGAGCAGCGTGCCCGTGCCGCAGCCGACGTCGAGCACGGCGTCCGCGGCCAGCACCAGCTCGAGGTAGAAGCGGTCGTCCTCGCCGAACTGGTTGATCAGGTCGTAGTAGGCGGCCAGGTCCGGGTCCTCGAAGGAATCTGCCACCCGGGCGAGTGTGGCCCGCACGGCGACGGGCCGCGACCGATTTTCGGCCGCGGCCCGTCGCGCGGGTGGGTCAGGCGAACGTCGGCTGCCGCATCGCGTGCTGCACCAGCGTGATCAGCGTCTGCTTGGTCGACTGCCGGTTGCGCGCGTCGCAGGGCACGATCGGCACCGACTCGTCGATCGTCAGCGCCTCCCGGATGTCCTCGATGCGGTGGTGCAGCAGGCCGTCGAAGCAGTTCACGCCGATCACGTACGGCAGCTCGCGGTCCTCGAAGAAGTCGATGGAGGCGAACGCGTCCGCCAACCGGCGGGTGTCCACCAGCACGACCGCGCCGATCGCGCCCTTCACCAGGTCGTCCCACATGAACCAGAACCGGTGCTGACCGGGTGTGCCGAACAGGTAGAGGATGAGGTCGCTGTCCAGCGACACCCGGCCGAAGTCCATGGCCACCGTGGTGGTCATCTTGTTGGGCGTGGCCGAGAGGTCGTCCACGCCGACGCTGGCCTCGGTCATCACCGCCTCGGTGGTCAGCGGCACGATTTCCGACACCGACCCGACGAAGGTCGTCTTGCCGACACCGAACCCGCCGGCCACCACGATCTTCGTCGACGTGACGGTCAGGCTCGCCGCGGGTGACCCCGGCCGGTCGGGAGCGCCACCGCTCATGTTGCTCTGCTTTCCCTAGTAGTAGGACCTCGCCGGGTGGTGGGACCTCAGCCGCGCATGGCGACGTGCAGCTGCGAGCGGATCTCCGGGGTGAGCTGGACGCCGACCCGCTCGACCAGCCGCGTCATCGCGTAGCCGATCAGGCCGATGTCGCAGTTCGGCGCCGCGAGCACGGCCAGGCACGAGCCGTCGCTGATGGACATCAGGAACAGGTAGCCCCGTTCCATCTCCACCACGGTCTGCTTGACGTCGCCCGCCTCGAAGCAGCGCGCCGCGCCGAGGTTCAGGCTGACCAGGCCCGACGCGACGGCCGCGAGCTGCTCGGCGCGGTCGATCGGCAAGCGCTCCGAGGACGCGAGCAGCAGTCCGTCCGCGGAGACCACGATCGCGTGCGCGACGCCCGCGACCCGGGCGACGAAGTCATCGACCAGCCAACTGAAGTTTTCGAGTTCCTCGGTTGCGGTGGTCACTTCTGCTCCTTGGTCTGATTCCCGCCGTTGGCGGGGGTGTTGTCGTCGAACGACACGCCGTCCCACGGCATGCCGGCGTCATCGCCCGCCTGACGGCCGAGTTGCACGCCTCGCTGGTAGGTGGCGAAGCGCTGGCGCAACCGGTCGGCGGACCTGCGCGGCGGCACGGCGGTCGCCACACCGGCCGACGAGGCGCCGTTCGCCGACGGCTGCGCCGCCGCCGGGGCCGGCGTCGAACCGCGCGAGGGCGCGGAGAGCGAACCCGGCATCAGGCGCGCCTTGGGCACGCGCTTCGGCAGGCCCGCGGTGGTCGTGTCGTCCACCGGCGCCTTGAGCGCGCTGGTCGCCAGCGTCCAGCTGTCGTCCGCCGCCGCGCCCCAGCCGGGCCCCGACGACGCGCCGGACGACGGGATCGCCGACGGCGCGGGCTCGCGCTTGGGCAGGCCGGCCGGGGTCGAGCCGCGCGGCTCGGGCGGCTTCGGCCTGCTCGTCGGCGCGGGCGGCGGGGTGATCAGGTCGGAGCGGTCGGTGTACGCGGTCTGCTCCGACGCCGTGCCGACGTGGCCGCCGTCCGTGCCCATCAGCTCGGCGCGGTCGGCGAACATCGTCCTCTCGGACGCGGTCTCCGGCGGCACGGTGGGCGCCGGGTGGTCGGCGACCTCGCCGCGCACCACGCCGCCCTCGGCCTCGCCGCCCTGGAACCAGCGCGACAGCACGTCCTCGTAGATCGGCAGCCGCTGGGTGGACGCGTCGTCCTCCTCCCGCTCGACCTCCACGACCGGCTCGGGCGCCAGGCGCCGGGCGGCCGACGGCGGGTACGAGTAGTCCGGCACCTCTTCGCCGGGCGGCGGCACGGTCTCCGTCACGGTGGCGGTGAACAGGTCGTCCACCGGGGTCTGCTCGACCTGGAAGTACCCGTTGGGCTCCGCTTCGTGCGTGTGCACGACCTGCGGTCCGGTCGAGGCGGGCAGCTCCAGCGGCGCGTAGCCGCCGGGCGCGATCTCCGGCGTCCACTTGGGCACGCCGGCCAGCACGCCGACACCGCTCTCCTCCAGCTGCGGCGCGGCCTGGCGCTGCGGCAGCGCGGCCGGCGCGGGCCGGGGCGCGAGCGGCTCGGGACCGCGGTGCAGCAGGTCCATCGGGAGCACGACCTGCGCCGTGACGCCACCCTCTATGTCGTCGTTGTTGCTCAACGTGACCCGGATGTTGTGCCGCTTGGCGAGCTGGCCGACCACGTACAGGCCCATCTCGCGGGCCACCGACACGTCGACCTCGGGCGGGTCGGCGAGCTTGGTGTTGGCCTCGACGACGTCCTGCTCCTGCATGCCGACGCCGCGGTCGTGGATGCGGATCGACACCTCGCCGCGCCGGGTCTCGATCGCCCGCACGGTGACCTTGGTGGTGGGCTTGGAGAACGCGGTCGCGTTGTCCAGCAGCTCGGCGATGAGGTGCGCGAGGTCGTTGACCACGCGGCCCTGCACCTTCAGCTCGGGCGCGGGCGCGATCTGGATCCGGGCGTACTTCTCGACCTCGGACACCGCGGCGCCGAGCACCTCGGAGATCGGCACCGGCCGGGTGACGCGGCGGTTGACCGTGGTGCCGGAGAGCACCAGCAGGTTCTCGCTGTTGCGGCGCATCTGGGTGGCCAGGTGGTCCAGCTCGAACAGGCTGGCCAGCTGGTCGGGGTCCTGCTCGTCCTGCTCCAGCCGGTCGATGACGGTGATCTGCCGCTCGACCAGCGCCTGCGAGCGCCGGGACAGGTTGATGAACATGTCGTTGACGTTCGCGCGCAGCGCCACCTGCTCGACCGCGAGGCGGACGGCTTCGCGCTGCACGGCGTCGAACGCCCGGGCCACCTGGCCGACCTCTTCGGTCGTGTTGATGGGCACGGGCACCAGCGCCTCTTCCGCGGCACGTGCCGGGTCGCGGTGCGTCCGGATCCGCTTGATCGCGTCCGGCAGGCGGTTGCGGGCCACGTCCAACGCGGTGCGGCGCAGCACGCGCAGCGGCGTCAGCATCGAGCGGGCGACGAAGGCCATGAGGGCGAACGCGATCACCAGCGCGACGGCGACCAGCGCCGCGTCGCGCCACGCGGACGCGCGGGCCGCCTCGGTCAGGTCGATCGAGGCCTGGTCGGCCTGCCGCTCCAGGTCCTGGGACACCTGCCGCAGCAGCGCCGCGGTCTCCTCGCCGACCGCCATGACGTCGCCGTCCGAAATGGACACCTCGCCGGCGTCGGCCTGCTGCACCAGCGCCAGCTGCACCAGGCTGTTGCGCGCGTCGACCGGCGTGCCGGTCACGGTGTCCGACAGCAGCTGGCGGTTCTCCTGGCTCGCGGTGACCGCGAAGTCGGTGAGCGCGGCGTCCAGTCGGGACTGCGCCGCGCGCAGCGCGTTGGCCTGGCCTGGGGCGAACTCGCCGCGCTTGGCCGTCGACAGCAGGATCGAGTTCTGCTGCGTCAGCTGCTCCTTCGCGGAGTAGAGCGCGAGGTTGGCGCCGGCCAGCGGCGTGATCGTCTCGTTGCTCAGGCTGCTCGCGGTCGCGCGGTGCACCTGCGCCAGCGCGGCCAGCACCTGGCCGTAGGCGCTGTGCACCGAGATGTCGGGGTACTTGGTGGTCGTCACGGTGTTCCGCAGCGCGTTGAGGCCGTCCAGCGACTGCAACGACTTCTGGAACGCCTCGCGCACCGCGTCGTCGACACCGGTCGTGGAGGCCGCGACGTCGCGCAGCCTGCGGACCTCGGTGTCGACCTTGCTCGAGCGCGTCTGGAACTCGGGGCCGTTCTCCTGGCGACCGCCCGCGACGAACCAGACCGCGGCGTCGCGTTCCAGCTGCAGGGCGTCGGACACCGCCGCCACCTGGGCGGACAGCTGGAGTTCCCGCTGGACCTGGCCGAACAGCTCCACGTCGTCCAGCTGGGTGTTCAGCCTCAGCCCGGCGAGGGTCAGCGTGCTCAGCGCGGGCACCAGGAGCACCACGGCCAGCTTGCTGCGCAAGCGCCAGTTCCGCAGCCGCCACCGGGACACTCCCCGGTCGCCGGGCACGGCGCCTGTGCTGGGCCCCGAGTCGGGTGGACCGCTTCCAGCGGCACCCGTGTCGAGTTGAATCCGCTCCGGATCTCTCCCGGAGGCGTGGTCGTCGTGACCGCGCACCGTCAGCACACTCCCCAGCCCGGTGAAACGACACTTCCCTACAAACCCGGTGGATCTTGGTGGAAAAAACCGCCGAGTCATACCGCCGTTCGGACGAGGTAGCCGGTAGTTTGCAAATCAACCATTGTCGCGCGGACCACACGTGGACGCGCTAAACGATCGCTAACCGGCGTTCATGGTTTTTTCACGCCCTCGACCCGAGCGGGAAACACCCGAGGGGGAGCCCGGCCCCGACGACGGGCTCCCCCGTCGGATCAGCTACCTGACGTGGTGACCAGCATCGGCTTGACGTCGAAGTCCTTCTCGAGCAGGCCGTAGGTTCGCATCAGACCCGCCACGCGCTGCAAGCGGGTGGCGTCCAGCGTGGTCGGGAACTCGCCGAAGTGCACGAGGCTGGCGGTTTCCTTGTCGACCTTCGCGTACTCGACCAGCAGCGGCTCGACCGTGGGGCGGTCCGCCGCGTCGCGCTGGCCCTTCGCCATCGCGCGCTGGAACGCGGCGACGGTGTTCGGGTTCTCCTTCACGAACTTGCCGGTCGTGGCGTAGCCCGCGATCGGGATGTCCGCGGTGGGGCCGGACGCCGCGTCGAGCACGGTGATCTGGCCGCTCGCGCGCTGGGCGCGGCTGATGAACGGCTCCACCATGAAGGCCGCGTCGACCGTGCCGTTCTGGACCGCCGCTTCCATGTCCGGGAACGGGAACTCCTTGAAGTTGACCTTGGCGGGGTCGACGTCGTTGGCTTCCAGGGTCGCCTTCGCGGTCAGCTCGGCGATGTTCCGGAACGTGTTGATCGCGATGGTCTTGCCCTCGAGGTCCTTGGGCGACTTGATCGGGGAGTCGGCCTTGGCGAGGATCAGGAACATCTCGGGCTTGGCCTGGTAGCCGTCGCTGACCAGCTTGAGGCCGTCGACGGCCTTGGCCGCCTCCTTCGCCTCGGCCGCGAAGAACGAGACCCAGTTGCCGAAGGAGATGTCGAGGCTGCCGTTGATCAGGCCCGGGATGGCCATCGCGCCACCCTGGATGATCTCGGGCTTGACCTCGAGGCCCTCCTCCTTGAAGTAACCCTTCTGGATCGCGACGTGGACCGACGCGACATCGAGGATGTTGAGCAGGCCCACGGTGATCGTGGCCTTCTCGACCTTGCCCGGCGCCGCGGCCGTGGTGGGCTTCTCCTCGGAGCCACCGAGGAGGCCGCAGCCGGAGACGACGGCGAGCATCGCGACAGCGGAGACTACGCCGAAGATCCTTCGTGCCGAGAGGCCGACTCTTCGAGTCATGGGGGGCATCTCCTGTTGGAGTGAAGACTTTGCGGGGGCAGGATGCACGAGCGACAGGGTGCTGCAGAACCACTCAAAGTGACACGAGTGGTTCGACAAGACCCCAGTCGACCGACACTCGAAGGCTGATCCACTACCTTCGGTGAGCATCTTTGCACAGGCTGTCCAGAGGTTGGGGTATGCGGTGAGCGATCTTGACGCGGAATGGGCCGTACAGAGCAACCGGCGCCCGGTGGGCATCGTCGGAGCGGGCCCGGCGGGATTGACCTTGGGGAACCTGCTCCGCGAGGCCGGAATCCCCTGCGTGGTGCTGGAAAAAGGCACCCGCGAGCACATCGAGACCCGGCCGCGCGCCGGGGTGCTGGAGCACCGCGCGGTGCAAATGTTGACAGAGCACGGGCTCGCGGACCGGTTGCTCCAAGAGGCGGACAGGCATGGCGCGTGCGAATTCCGGGTGAACGGTGAAGCGCACGAGGTGGACTACGCCACCTTGTACGACGGGCAGACGCACTACATCTACCCGCAGCAGGAGGTCGTCCAGGACCTGGTGCGGCACTACGTCGACGAGCGCGGCGGCGCGGTGCGGTGGTCGGTCACGGACGTCGAGCTGCACGACATCGAGTCCGCCGAACCGGCTCTGACCTGGACGAACGCCGACGGCACCCGCGAGCGGCTCGACTGCTCGTTCATCGCGGGCGCGGACGGGTTCCACGGCGTGACGAGGCGCAGCATCCCGGCGGGCGCGGTGCAGGAGTTCAGCCACCAGCACGGCATCGAGTGGCTGAGCATCCTGGCCGAGGCGCCGCCATCCACCCACAAGGTGATTTACGCACTTCACCCGGACGGATTCGCGGGTCATATGCTCCGCAGTTCGACGGTTTCGCGCTACTACCTCCAGGTCCCGGTGGACGACTCCGTGGACAACTGGCCGGACGAGCGGGTGTGGGCGGAGCTGCACAAGCGGCTGGCGCTTCGGGACTCGGACTGGAAGCTCACCGAGGGGCGCATCGTCGAGAAGCGGATCCTCGACATGCGCAGCCACGTGGTCGAACCAATGAACCACGGCAACCTCTACCTGCTCGGCGACGCCGCGCACATCATCACCCCGGTGGGGGCAAAGGGAATGAACCTCGCGTTGCACGACGCCGAGGTGCTCGCCGACGCCCTGACGCGCTACCACCGAACGGGTGATGAGACGGGGTTGCGGAGCTACTCCGAGGTGTGCCTGCGACGCGTGTGGCGTGCGCAGGAGTTCTCGCAGTGGATGGTGTTCATGATCCACCGGTCGCCGGAGCCGTTCCTGAGCCGGTTGGGTCAAGCCAGACTCGAACACCTCATCGCCTCCAGGTCGTCCGCCGGCTATTTCGCCCAAAACTACGTGGGACCCTAGGCAGAACACCTCACGATTAGCGGGACCCATTACCGGGGGAACACCCCACGTTGACTCGGAACATCGGCGCCTTGTTCTCCGCCACGGCATTCAGGCGTGCTCGCCCCGGAGAACAAGGCGATGACCCGACCGGGTTACCGACACATTCGAAGTGTCATCACGGGCAGACATCGTGCCGCCGGGCCGATGTATTCGCCGCCGATTCCACCCGCTGGGCGGCCGGGCCCGCCAGACGACATCCCGCCGACGACGCGCCGAGGGCGCGGAAATCATCGGCGAACAATCCCGCCGAGGCGACCGGAAAAGCACTCGACGCACACGTCGCGTGATCACGCGACGACGGCGCGGTGATCATCCGCGAAGGCCTGTCGCGGCGGGAAAGATGTCGAATCGTTGTCAACGATCGCCGTCGAAACGGCGCCCGGAAACCGCTGCCGGCGGGCCCGGACACGACAACGGGCGACCCACGGCGCCGGCGCCCTGAGAGGGCCGACAAGCCGCGGATCGCCCGTCGGGCGTTCTCTAGGCCCGGGAAGGGCCTGTCACGTCGTGGCGCGCTCCTCGGCCTCGGCGCGCGACACCTCGGCCCGCTCCGCCTCGGCCCACTTCGCCGCCTGCTCCTCGTTCGCCTTGCGCCGCGCCTTGACCTCCTCGGAGGTCTTGCCGACGTTCAGCAGCCGGGCCACCTCGCCCCGCAGCGCGACGAACGCCTCGGACTCGCGGGTGGTGATCTGGTCGCGCTGCGCGGGCAGGTCGACCTTGAGGTCGGCCACCACCGACGCGGGCGACGTGGAGAGGACCAGGATCCGGTCTCCCAGGTAGACGCTCTCGTCGATGTCGTGCGTCACCACGAGGACCGTGGTGTCCTGTTCGGTGCGGACCTTCAGCAGCAGGTCCTCCAGCTCGAACCGGGTCTGCGCGTCCACCGAGGCGAACGGCTCGTCCATCAGCAGCAACGCGGGCCGGTAGGCCAGCGCCCTGGCGATGGCGACGCGCTGCTGCATGCCGCCGGACAGCTGCCACGGGTACTTGCGGCCGGCCGCCGACAGCCCGACCCACTCCAGCGCCTCGGCCGCGCGGGCCCGGCGGTCGGCGCGACCCAGGCCGCGGCGCAACGGGAACTCGACGTTCTTCTGCACCGTCAGCCAGGGGAACAGCGAGCGGCTGTAGTCCTGGAACACCACGGCGAGGTCGTCGGGCACGCCGCGGACCTCGTTGCCGTGCAGGCTGATCTCGCCGTGGGTCGGGCGGATCAGCCCGGAGATGGTGCGCAGCAGCGTCGACTTGCCGCAGCCGGACGGGCCGACCACGCACACCAGCTCTCCGGTTCCGACGGTGAACGACAGGTCGGCGATCGCGGTGTGCGCGCCGTCCTTCGCCTGGTAGGTGTGGCCGAGGCCGGCCACTTCGAGCATCGCGGTCATACTGCTTTTTCCTCCACCGTCGCGGGGGTGCGCTCCTGCTTCGGCTGCCACGCAAGGGCTTTGCGCTCGAAGCCGAGGAGCACGGTGTTGAGGGCATAGCCGAGGACACCCAGCAGGATGATCCCGGCCCACATGTCGGGGAAGTCGAACTCCCGCTGTGCGACGAGGAGTTGCGACCCGATCCCGTTGTCGGTTCCGACGAGTTCGGACACGACCATGAGCACCAGCGACAGCGACAGGGAGACCCGCAGCCCGGCGAAGATCTTCGGCGCCGCCGAGGGCAGCACGACGCCGAGGATCCACTGTGGCTTGGGGATGCGGAACACCGCCGAGGTCTCGAACTTCGTGGCGTCGACGGAACGGGCGCCGTCGATGCTGTTGAGCAGGATGGGCCACAGCACGCCGAAGATGATCGTGGCGAGCTGCATGGTGGTGCCGACGCTGAACACCAGCAGGAACACCGGCACCAGCAGGGGCGGCGGGATCGAGCGCATGAACGTCAGCAGCGGCCCGACGTACTCCGCGGCCTTCTCCGAGCGGCCGAGCGCCACGCCGAGCGAGACGCCGACGACGGCCGCGATGCCCCAGCCGGCGAGCAGCCGGCCGACGCTCGGGAACACGTGCCCGAACACCGTGTCGGTGAGGAACAGGTCACCGGCCGGTCCGGACAGCCACAGGTCGTGGGCCGCCGCGGCGATCACGGTCGGGCGCGGGAAGAAGGTGTCGTCGGCGTACCAGGTGAGCAGTTCCCAGACCACGACGAGGCCCGCGAACACCGCCCACCGCTGCAGGAATCGACTCACGACCGACCTCCGGTGACCGAACTCCAGCCGACCCAGCGGCGCTGCGCGCGTTCGAGCCCTTCGTTGAGCAGGTAGCCGATCACACCCGCGACCACGGTGCCGGCGAGGACGACGTCCATCCGGCCACCGCCGCTGCGCGCGTTAGCGATGAACTGCCCGATGCCGCCGGAGCCGCCTTCCAGCAGCTCCACGCTGACGATCACGACCAGGCTCGTCGTCGCGGCGAGCCGGATGCCGGTCAGCACGAACGGCATCGCGCTCGGCAAGGCGACCGACGCCAGCACCCGCACCCGGCCCGCGCCGAACGCGCGCGCCGTCTCGACCAGCAGGGGGTCGAGCTCGTCGAGCGCGTAGATGGTGTTGAACAGGATGGGCCAGATCGCCGCGTACACCGCGAGGGTGATCTTGGTTTCCGGCCCGATGCCGAGCAGCAGGACCGCCAGCGGGATCAGCGCCACCGACGGGATGGGGCGCAGGAACTCGACCACGGCGCGGGTGGCGTGCCGCACGGGCGCCACGCTGCCCAGGACGAGGCCGAGCGGGACGGCGATCCCGACCGACAGCCCCACGGCGACGAGCACGGCGAGGACGGTCGCGATGACATCCCTCAGGAAAGGCTCGTCCCCCAACAACTTCACGAGCTCCACCGCTACGACGGACGGCGGTGGCAAGTACTCCGCGGGAACCAGCCGGGACCGGCCGAACAGCTCCCAGATGACGAGGAACCCGGCCACACCGAGCAGTCCTCGGGTGAGCGCACGCACGCGCAAACGCCTCTTCCCAGTTGATCAACCCCAGCCAACCCGGCTCAATCTAGAGAGTGAAGTCCCCCGCCACAATGAGTGGCGGGAAAACTTCATGATGTGATCTTGCAACGCCGGCCCGCAGGTGGCGGGGGTGATCGGATTGCCTTCCGCTCAGTGGAATCAGGGGTTGGCACACGGCGGGTCGTAGGGCAGGTCGGGGAAGTAACCCGCCCACTGCCGCCCGGTGATCCCGGGGTGCGCGGTGGCGCAGATCCGGTCCACCACCGCGTCCAGGTCGGTCTCCCAGAACCGCAGCACCGAGTCGCCCGCGCTGACCAGCGTGTGCCCGTCGTGCGCGAACGCCACCGAGTTGGCGCCCGACGAGTGCGCGGCGAACACGGCCGACTGCCGGGCGGGCCCCTCGCCCGCCAGGTCGTACAGGCGCAGGTCGCCGTCGGAGCCGGCGAGCACCAGCAGGTCGTCGACGGCGGCGGCGGCGCGCACCGCCGACCCCAGCGTCTCGACGGAGGCGAACCGCACCGGCGAGTCCTCGTCGTCGGCGTCGCCCCTCGGCTCGGGGTGCCGCCACAGCACGGCCGCGCCGTTCGCCTCCACCGTCACCAGCCCGCCGTCGGGCACCGCCGCCAACGCCGTCGGGTACCGGATGTCCAACCCGTCGCGGCGCCGCCGCTCGGGCCACATCGGGACGGTCGTGTCCCACTCCTCGACCGCCCCGCCGAGCTTGGTGACCACCAGCCGGTCGCCGGTGCCGTCGAACGCCAGCGCGCCGGTCGGGACTTCCGGGTCGAACTTGTCGGTGAACTCGGCGGTCTTCGTCATGGTCGCGACGTTCCACAGGCGCGTGGCGCCGTCGTAGCCGCCGGTGGCGAAGTGCCCGTCCTTCGGGCTGAACACCACGATGTGCGCCCGTCCCGCCTCGCCGACCAGGTCGGGCGAGGCCAGGCTGGTGGTCCGCCACACCCGCACCCGCCCGTCGTCGGCGACGGTGACCAGGTGCTCGCCGTCCCGGCTGAGCGCGGCGGTGCTGACCCGGCCCGGGTGCGCGGTCAACGGCCAGGCGGTGCGCGGACCACGCGGCTCGGAGATGTCGACGAGCCTCAGCACGCCCTCGACGTCGACCGTGGCGGCGAGGCCGCGGTCGGCGGCGACCACGACCGAGCGCAGCGCCGCCGGGTGCGCGACCGGCAGGTCGGTGAGGTCGGTGAGCCGGGCGGACCGGTCGCTGCCCGCGGTGACCAGGGCACGTCCCCCGTCGGCGAACGCCACCGCGGTGACCGCGGCGAGGTGGCCGTCGAACGCGGCGGCCTCGACCGGCACGTGCCGGTTCGTGACGTCCCACAGCCCCGCGGACCGGTCGTCTCCCGCCGTGGCCAGGACCCGCGCGTCCTCGGTGAACGCCAAGGCGCGCACGCCGGCGCCGTGCCTCAGGGCGGCGGTCTGCCGGGCGGGCCCACGCGGGTCGGGCACCTCCCACAGCCGCACCACCCGGTCCTCCCCCGCCGTGGCGAGCACCCGGCCGCCGTCGCCGACCGCCAGCGCGGTGAGCACGCCGACGCCGTCGACCAGGACGCCCGACGCGCCGGTGTCCAGGTCGACCGCGTGCACCCGGTCGCCGGAGCTGACCGCCACCACGTGCCCGGACAGGAACGCCACCTCGGGCGACGACGCGCCGGTCGCCGGCACCTCCGCCCGGACGCCACCGGCGGCCAGGTCCCACGCCCGCGCCTGACCCGCGACGAACCCGGCCACGAGGTAGCGGGCGTCGGGGGAGAACGCCAGGTCCAGCGTCGGCTCGTTCGACAGGTCGCTCAGCCGGTGCACGATCACGGGACGGCGGGGGTCCGCCACCCGCCACACCACGATGTGGTTGTCCTCCGCGCCGGCGACCCACTTGCCGTCGTCGGAGAACGCCAGCACCTTGGCCATGCTCAGCCCGGGCAACTCGCCCACGTGCTCCGGGTGGTGCGGGTCGGCGATGTCGACCAGCCGCACCTCCTGGGTGGTGGTGTCGTCGACGACGGCGAGCAGCGAGGCGGTCGCGCTGACGGCCATCGCGCGCACCCCGCCGACCCGGGTCGCGTACGGCTCGGTGAACGCGTCGAACAACGCGTCGCGCGTCTCCGGCAGCGGCGCGAGCCGGTGCGCGGCCAGCGTGAGCTGCAACGACAGCGCCGGGTCCTCGTCGCGCAGCGCGGCGGCCTGGGTGATCACCTTGTGCGCCAGCGCGATGTTGCGCTGCTCGGTCGCGGACCGCTCGGCGTGGAACGCGAACACGATCGCGCTGGACGCCAGCACCAGCAGCACGGCCATCACCGACACGAGCTGCCGCAGCCGCCGGGTGCGCCGGTGCTCGATGGCGCGCACCGCGTCGTCCGCGGCGATGCTGGCCTCCAGGAACCGGATCTCGCCGGGTGTGAGCCCGCGCGTCCCGTCGACCCACTCGCGCACCAGCGCCAGCCGGGTGCCCCGGTACAGCGCGCCGGGATCGTGGTCCAGGGCCTCCCAGGTGTGCGCGGCCTCGGTCAGCATCCGCTGCACCCGCAAGCCCGCCCGGTCCTCGGCGATCCAGTCGCGCAGCCGCGGCCAGTTGCGGATCAACGCCTCGTGCGCCAGCTCCACCGTGTCCCGGTCCAGCACCACCAGCCGGGCCTGCGCCAACGCGGCCAGCACCTCCGCGCTGTCGCTCTCGGCGTCGTGGTCGACCTCGGCGCGGGCGACGCGGCGCTTGGTGTCCTCGGTGCCCTCGCCGACCGCGATCAGCCGCAGGAACACCTGCTTGGCGATCAGCTGCCGGGCCGGGCTCATCGCCGTGTAGACGTGCTCCGCGCTGCGCGCGATCGAGTGCTCGACGCCGCCGACCTCCTCGTAGCCCGCCAGGGTCAGCGCGACACCGCGCCGCCGGCGCCACGTCTCCAGCAACGCGTGCGACACCAGCGGCAGCACCGCGGGCTGGCCCGCCGCGTCCGCGACCAGGCGCGTGACCAGCGCGGTCTCCACCTTGCAGCCGACCGCGACGGCGGGCGACACGATCGCCTCGCGCAGCTCGTCCGCGGACATCGGCCCGACCAGGACGTGCCCGCCGCGCAACACCTCCACCAGCTCCGCGTACTGGCCGCAGTGGCCGAGGAAGTCGGCCCGGACGCCCAGCACCACCCGCGTGCGGCTGGTCGGCGCGGACGCGGCGGTGGTCAGCGCGGCGATGAACGCGGACCGTTCGGCGGGGTCCTGGCACAGCGTGAAGACCTCTTCGAACTGGTCGACCACGATCAGCAGGTCGTCGTCGCCGCCGACGAGCGCCTGCCGCACGCGCAGGTGCAGGTTCTCCGGGTACGCGGCGAACTCGACGGCCAGCGCGGGAGCGTCCCCGCCGGTGCTCGCGGCGACGCGCACCGCCAGTTCCCGCACCGGCTGCGCGCCGGGCGTGAGCACGACCGAGGGCCGGCCCCACGTCGCCAGCAGGCCCGCCCGCAGCACCGACGACTTGCCCGAGCCGGACGCGCCGAACACCCCGGCGAACCGGCGTTGCGCGACGAGGCCCACCAGTTCGCGCACGACGCGGTCGCGGCCGAAGAACCGGTCCGCGTCCCGCACCTGGAACGCCGCCAACCCCGTGTACGGGGCCTCGGTCGTCTCCGGCGGCGTGCGCGGGTTCGCGTCGGCGATCCGCTCGGCCAGCGCGCGCCAGCGCGACTCCCACGCCGGGGCGTCACCGCCGCAGGCGCGCACGTACGCCAACGTGACCGCGAGGCTCGGCAGCTTCCGGCCGTTCGCCGCTTCCGACAGCGCCGCCGCCGAGTAGTGGGCGTCCCGGGCGAGCCGCCGGTACGTGGGGGCGCCCGCCCGTTCCCGCAGGGCCCGCAGGTCGGCGGCGAACTCGCCGAGGTCACGGCTGTCCGCCCGTAACGGGCCCTCCGGTCTGGCCATCGTCGCCCTCCCCTTCGACGAGGGCGATTGTTCAGAAAAGCCTGTTCAGCGTCCACGCGCTGACACTGAACAACCCGTCTGCCGTAGGAATGGCGGTGGAGCCGGGTAGGGGGTTCCTCAGGGGGGAGGGGCGCTTGGTGGTGAAGGGGGACTCCACCAAGCGCCTGCCCCGGCTACAGGCCGACGGCCTTGTAGAGGGAGCCCACTTCCTGGCGGTTGAGCACCCGCATCGAGCCGGGGCGCTGGTTGCCGAGGCGCACCTCGCCGACGGCGGTGCGGACCAGGTGCTCGACGGGGTGGCCGACGTGGTCGAGCAGGCGGCGCACGATGTGCTTGCGGCCCTCGTGCAGGATCACCTCGACCAGCGCCTTGCCCGGCATGGACGAGACCAGCTTGAACGAGTCGACCGCGATCGGGCCGTCCTCGAGCTCGACGCCCGCGCGCAGCCGCTTGCCCAGGTCCTTCGGGATCGGGCCCGGCACCTCGGCCAGGTAGGTCTTGGTGATCTCGTAGGACGGGTGCATCAGCCGGTGCGCGAGGTCGCCGTCGTTGGTCAGCAGCAGCAGGCCCTCGGTGTCGGCGTCCAGCCTGCCGACGTGGAACAGGCGTTCCTTGCGGTTGTGCAGGTAGTCGCCGACGCACGGGCGGTGCGCGTCGTCGTGCATGGTGGACAGGACACCGCGCGGCTTGTTGAACGCGATGGTGACCACGTCCTCCTTGAGCACCACGCGCACGCCGTCGACGTGCACGACCGCGGTGTCCGGGTCGACGCGGCGGCCCTGCTCGCGGACCACCTCGCCGTCGACCTGGACGCGGCCGAGTTCGATCAGCTCCTCGGCGACCCGCCGCGAGGCGATGCCCGCCTTGGCGAGCACCTTCTGGAGCCGGATCCCCTCGGGGTTGGCCTGGTCAGACATCGTCGATCGCATCCACTTCGGGCAGGAGGGGGGCGATCGGCGGCAGGTCGCCCAACGACGACAGCCCCAACCGCTCCAGGAACAGTTCGGTCGTGCGGTAAAGGATGCCACCCGTGTCGGAGTCCGTGCCCGTCTCGGCGATCAGGCCGCGCGCGACGAGCGTGCGGATGACGCCGTCCACGTTCACCCCGCGCACCGCCGCGATCCGGGCCCTGGTCACGGGCTGCCGGTAGGCGATGACCGCGAGTGTCTCCAACGCGGCCCGGGTGAGCTTGGCGCGCTGCCCGTCGAGCAGCAGCTTCTCCACGAATGGCGCGTAGCGGTCCCGCGTGTAGAACCGCCAGCCGTCCCCGATTCTACGCAGGTCGATGCCGCTGCCCTGCTCGGTGTACCGGTCGGCCAGCCGGCGCAGGGCGGCGGTGACGCGCTTCACGGACTGGTCGAGCACGCCCGCGAGCTGCTCCTCGGCGATCGGGCTGTCCACGACGAGCAGGATCGACTCCAACGCGCCGTCGAACTCGGCGTCGTCGGAGAGGTCCGGCAGCCCGCCCGCCTCGACCTCGTCCTCGGCCTCCACGGCCGACGGCGCCATGCCGGGCTCCGCGACGGCGGCGGGTCCAGCCACGTCCGCGGTGGACCCGGCCACCCCGCCCGCGCCCGTGACCTGCTCGAACCCGGCCGCGACCGACTCCACCGCCACGTCGGGCCCGACCACCGGCTCGTCGGCCGCACTCGGCTCGGGGCCGGTCGCTGCGTGGTCGCTCACCCGTACTCCTCGTCCTCGTCGCGGGCCTGCGCCTGCGCCTGTTCGATCGTGCCGCCGACCCACGTGATGCGCAGCTCGCCGAGCGGATCGGGCTGCTCGAAGGCCAGCGACTGCTCCCGGTAGAGCTCCAGCAGCGCCAGGAACCGCGCCACGACCTCCATCGTCTCCGTGCACTCGGCGATCAGCTCGGCGAACGTGGCGGTCCCCAGCTCCGCCAGCCGTGCCCGCAGCACGTCCGCGTGCTCGCGCACCGAGACCCGGTGCTGGTGGATGTGCGAGGTCGACACCGTCGGCGGCGGCTTGGGCCGGAACACGACCGCGGCGATCTCGCTGAACCGCCGGGCGTCCACACCCAGCATCACCTCGGGCAACAGCCCCTCGTACCGCTCCTCCAGCGCCACCGACCGCGGGTAGCGCCGGTACGCGCCCCGCTCCAGCTCGGCGAACAGCGCCGCGACCTGCTTGTACGCCCGGTACTGCAGCAGCCGCGCGAACAGCAGGTCCCGCGCCTCAAGCAGCGCCAGGTCGTCCTCGTCCTCCACGTCGCCCGAGGGCAGCAGGCGGGCCGCCTTGAGGTCGAGCAGGGTCGCCGCGATGACCAGGAACTCGGTCGTCTCGTCGAGGTCCCACTGGTCGCCCAACGCCCGGATGTAGGCGATGAAGTCGTCGGTGACGGTGTGCAGCGCCACCTCGGTCACGTCGAGCGTGTGCTGCGAGATCAGCTGGAGCAGCAGGTCGAACGGTCCCTCGAAGTTGGTCAGCTTGACCTTGAACCGGCCGTCGTCCGGGGCCGCGGGCTCGACCGCCTCGACCACCTCGACCGGCGCGGCGACTCCGGGTTCGGTCTCGGGTGCGTCACCGCTCACTGCTCGCGCAACCTACGCACCAGCAGCGACTCCTCGCCGTGCCCTTCGAGGTCGTCCAGCACGATCGCGATGGCCTCGCGCACCACGCGCCCGCGGTCGACCGCGAGACCGTGCTCGCCGCGCAGCGCCAGGCGCGCGTGCTCCAACGCCAGCAGCTCCTCGTCGGACACGTACACGGTGATCTTCGTCGAGTGCTTCTGCCGCCCCGTGCCCCGCCGCGGCGCCGGCTGCTCCTGAGCGGGCACGTCGGCGGCGGCACCGGTCGTGAGGCGGAACAGCTCGGACGCGCCCGGCAGTGATGGGCGTCGGGTCACCGGGCGATCACCTCGCGCGCCAACGCGCGGTAGGCCTTCGCGCCCGCCGAGCGGGGCGCCCAGCTGGTGATCGGCTCGCCGGCGACGGTCGTCTCCGGGAACCGGACGGTGCGGTTGATCACCGTGTCGAACACGACGTCGCCGAACGCCTCGACCACGCGCGCCATCACCTCGCGGGAGTGCAGCGTGCGCGGGTCGTACATGGTGGCGAGGATCCCGGTGATCTCCAGCTTCGGGTTCAACCGCTCCCTGACCTTCTCGATGGTGTCTATCAACAAGGCGACCCCGCGCAGGCTGAAGAACTCGCACTCCAGCGGGATGAGGACGCCGTCAGCCGCCGCGAGGGCGTTGACCGTGAGCAGGCCGAGCGACGGCTGGCAGTCCACCAGCACGTAGTCGTAGTGCTCGATGACCGGGCGCAGCGTGCGGACCAGCGTGTGCTCCCGGCCCACCTCGGAGACCAGCTGGATCTCCGCGGCGGACAGGTCGATGTTGCTCGGCAGCAGGTCCATGCCCTCGACCGGGGTGCGCATGATCACGTCGCGGACGCCGACGTCGCGCTCCATGATCACGTTGTAGATCGTCTGGTCGAGCTGGTGCGGGTGCACGCCGAGGCCGACCGACAGCGCGCCCTGCGGGTCGAAGTCGACCAGCAGCACCTTGCGGCCGTACTCGGTCAGCGCCGCGCCGAGGTTGATGGTGGACGTGGTCTTGCCGACCCCGCCCTTCTGGTTGCACACCGCGAGGATCTTCGCCGGACCGTGCCGGGCGACGAGCGGTGGGTCGGCGACGTAGCGCAGCGGGCGGCCGGTCGGCCCGATATCGCCCGCGACCTGCTCGGTCGTGTCTTCGTCCGCGGGTGCGGCGTGCGGGGCGAGGCTCAGCTCGACCGAGGCGCGCGGCACACCGGACGGTTGCGGGGGTGGTGGAGGTGCTCCCCACGCCTGACCCGCGTGCTCCGGTGTCGACATCGCCTTCCCGATTCCTAGTCCTCTGCCTGGGCGCAGCCTAGGCACACCGAGGTCCACCGGCAACGCGCCCCGCCGAAGCGCGGTCAATCGTTCTCAGCGCGTTTCGCGGGGGCTCGGCGGAGGCTCAGGGCGTCGCGGCCACCTGCGCCCCGGTCCGGTCGGCGGCGTGGCCACGGGCGTCGCGGCAGTTCCGCTCGGCCGCGCGGAGCACCACGTCGAGCAGTCCGGGGAACAGCTCGTCGAGGTCGTCGCGCCGCAGCGACACCCACCGCTGGTTGCCGCGGGCCCTGGTCCGGGTGATGCCCGCTTCCCGCAGCACGCGCAGGTGCTGCGACAACGTGGACTTGGCGACCTCCACCATCAGCGCGCCGCACAGGCGCTCCCCGTCGGATTCGATCTGCCGCACCACCGCCAGCCGGGTGGCGTCGCTCAACGCGTGCAGCACCGCGCCCAGCTCGATCGCGCTGCGCTCGGGCTCGTCCAAGTTCGGCACCGGGTCGGCACCTCCAGCTCGTCGGGCTCATCGGACGTGGGTGGGCGCCCGGTCGGGCGAGCGGCCCGAGGTACCCGTGGACCGCTCATGTCCCACCTGATGCGCGAGGATGGGCGGTCGCGTAGACCTCGCGCAAGGTGTTGACGGTGACCAGTGTGTACACCTGCGTCGTCGTCACGGAGGCGTGGCCGAGCAATTCCTGCACGACCCGCACGTCCGCGCCGCCTTCCAGCAGGTGGGTGGCGAACGAGTGCCGCAGCGTGTGCGGTGAGACTTCGGCTTCCACGCCCGCGCGTTCGGCCGCCGTCTTCAGCACCTGCCACGCCGTCTGCCGGCTCAACCTGCCGCCGCGGGCGTTGAGGAACAGCGCGGGCGTGCCGCGCTTGGCCAGGGTCGGGCGGGCTCGCACGAGGTACGCCTCCAGCGCCGCGAGCGCCGGGCGGCCGACCGGCACGATGCGCTGCTTGCCGCCCTTGCCGTCGAGCAGCACGGTGCGTTCGGCGGCGTCGACGTCGTCCACGTCGAGCCCGACGACCTCGGAGATCCGCGCGCCGGTGGAGTACAGCAGCTCCAGGAGGGCGCGGTCGCGCAGGTGGGCGGGGGTGTCGGCGGGGCCTTCGAGGAGCTTCAGCACGTCGTCGACGGGCAGTGCCTTGGGCAGCCGGCGCGGTGGGGTCGGCGGGTGGACGGCGCGGGCGGGGTCGTGCGCGGTGACGCCTTCGAGGTGCGCGAAGCGGTGCAACCCCCGGACCGCGACCAGGGTGCGCGCGGCGGAGGAGGCGGCCAGCCCGGACTCGCGCAACGTGGCCAGGAAGTCCCCGACCAGCGTTTCGGTGACGTCGGCGAGGTCGTCGACCCCGTTGGCCGCCAGGTGCGCGACGTACCGGCGCAGGTCGCGGCCGTAGGAGTCGAGCGTGTTGCGCGCCGTGCCCCGCTCCACCGCCAGGTGGTCCAGGTACGCGCCGATCGCCCGCGACGCGGGCGTCACCCGCGATTCCGGAGCACCTCCCGCAGGGGTCCCCACCCCAGACGTCGACCCAGGCGTACGCCCCGCCGAGGCGCGGGCGCGTCCCACAGAGGCCCCCGCCGCACGCGTACGCCCCGCCGGAGCCGCCGCCGTGGAGGCCGCCGCAGGCGCATGCCCCGCAGGGGTCCCCGCCAGGGGGTCCCCTGCTTTCATCCTCCCAGAGGGGTCCGACAATTCCGGCGTCCCGCCGCCCGCCGGCACCGCACCGCTCCCCCGCCGAACGCTCACAACGAGTCCAGCGGAACGTGCCGCATCCCGTGCGCCTTCGCCACCTCGGCCTGCACGACCGCGCCGCGCACCGCGTTCACGCCCTTCGCCAACGCCGGGTCGTCGCTGATCGCCCGTCGAAAGCCCTTGTCCGCCAACGCCGTCACGTAGGGCAGTGTGACGTTCGTGAGCGCCCACGTCGAGGTGTGCGGCACCGCGCCCGGCATGTTCGCCACGCAGTAGAACACCGAACCGTGCACCCGGTAAGTCGGGTCGTCGTGCGTGGTCGGCCGTGAGTCGGCGAAGCAACCGCCCTGGTCGATGGCGATGTCGACGAGCACCGAGCCGGACCGCATGCTCGACACGAGCTCGTTGCCCACCAGCGTCGGGGCCTTGGCGCCCGGCACGAGCACCGCGCCGATCACCAGGTCCGCCCACCGGCACGCCTTCTCCACCTCGTACGAGTTGCTCGCCACGGTCTGCAGGTGCCCCCGGTACGCGAAGTCGATCTGCCTCAGCCGGTTGACGTTGGTGTCCAGCACGACCACCTCGGCCTGCATGCCCACGGCCACCGCGGCGGCGTTCACGCCCGCCACCCCCGCGCCGATCACCGCCACCTTCCCCGCCGGCACACCTGGCACGCCGCCGAGCAGCACGCCGCGCCCACCCTGGTTGCGCTCCAGGCAGTGCGCGCCGACCTGCACCGCCATCCGCCCCGCGACCTCGCTCATCGGAGCGAGCAACGGCAGCGAGCCGTCCGCCAGTTGCACGGTCTCGTAGGCGATGGCGTCGATGCCGGAGGTGACGATCGCCTGCGTGCAGCGGGCGTCGGCGGCCAGGTGCAGGTAGGTGAACAGGGTCTGACCCGGCCGCATCCGGTGGAACTCCTCGGCCACCGGCTCCTTCACCTTGAGCACCAGCTCGGCGTCGCCCCACACGTCGTCGACGTCGGGCACGATCTCCGCGCCGGACGCCGCGAACTCGCGGTCCGGGATCGAGGAACCGCCGCCGGCTCCCGCCTCGATCAGCACGCGGTGGCCCCGGCGCACCAGCTCCACCACACCGGCCGGGGTGATGGCGACCCGGTGCTCGTGGATCTTCACCTCTCGGGGAACGCCGACCAGCACCCCTGAAGCGTAGGTCGACCAGCGGGTTCCGGCTCGACCAGCGGCTCGCGGCTGTTAGCGTTTACGTGTGTCGGAACCACACCAGGTGCGCATCGGCGACCAGCAGCGCGAAGAGGCGATCAGCGCGCTGAACGACCACTTCGCGGCCGGTCGCCTGGAGATCGGCGAGTACGAGCAGCGCGTCGGCTACGCGTCCGCGGCCCAGTCCGCGCAGGAGCTGGCGGCGCTGTTCCACGACCTGCCGCAGCCGCACCCGGTGTTCCTGCCGCCCGGCTACCCGCCGACGGCCGCGTACCCGACCCCGCCGCCGCCCGGCTACGCGGCCACGCCCGGCCAGGGCATCCCCGGCTACCCGCCGCCCGGCTACGCGGACCCGTCCCAGACCTACGGCTACCCGCCCGGCTTCAACCCGAACGCGCCGTACGGCTTCGACCCGTTGACCGGGCAGCCGTTGTCGGACAAGTCGCGCATCGCGGCGGGCGTGCTGCAGCTGGCGCTGCCGTTCGGCATCGGCCGGTTCTACATCGGTGACACGGCGATCGGCATCGCACAGCTGCTGACCTGCGGCGGGTGCGGAATCTGGTCGTTGATCGACGGGATCATCCTGCTGGTCAACGGCGGAACCGACAGCCAGGGCCGCAAGCTACGCGACTAGGTTCCGCGCGACCATCCACGTGACGGCCAGCGCCACCACCGGCACGCCGACCTTCCGCGACACCGGCGGCGCCGGCCGTCCCCGCTTGGCCGCCCGGAACCACCGCACCCACAGCCAGGCCAGCAACGGCAGCCCGACCAGCAGCATGACGGCGTTGAACTGCCAGGCGGCGACCAGGTCACCGTGCAGCAGGGCGTGCACCATCCGGGTCGACCCGCAGGCCGGGCACTGGATGCCGGTCAACGCGTAGAGCGGGCACGGCGGCAGGAGCGACCCGGGCTGGTTGGGGTCGACGAACAACAGCACCCCGCACCCGCCCACCGCCGCCGCGGCCACCGCCAACGGCCCTCGCACACCCACGCCACCCATCATCCGCCGCTCCCGAACGTTGAACTCACACGTCCCGAGCGTAGAACTCACACGTCCTGAGTGTTCGACACGCGGGACCCGAGCGTAGGACTCACGCGACCCGAGTGTTCGACACGCGGGACCCGAGTGTTCGACACGCGCGCGTGTCGAACG
>NZ_JBFAFR010000035.1:0-94766 GCF_040639675.1 Actinosynnema sp. NPDC023794
GCGGCGAGCGCCTGACCCACGCCGAGCAGGCCCAAGCCGACGCCCGCCGCTCCGGCCGCGCTCACGCTGAGGAATGTCCGTCGTCGCATGGTCATCGTTGACTCCTTGGTGCAGGGGATGGTGACGGGTGTCGGGACAGGGGCGGATCCGCTGCCGGGTGCGTCCGATCGGCGGTGGGACGCACCCGACAACGGGGGTCGGCGCTCCTGCCGTCGAGAAGGCAGGAGACCGTCGTGCGCGGTGTCAGGGGGTGAGGAAGCTCGCGTGGGGCGGCTGGTTGTAGGCGGTGTTCTGCCACGCGACGGCCAGCCGGTACTGGCGGTCCTGCATCAGCGACGGACGGCTGATGGTCGTCGGGTCGGTGGTGGAGTAGATCCGCAGCGCCCGGTTGTCGGTGGTGCGCCAGATGACCTCCTCGCGCCAGTCGCCGAGGATGTCGGCCTGGAGCACCGGCGTGGACTTGGTGCCGTTGTTGGATGCCACCCCCGAGCCGGTCAGCAGCCGGGTGTCGCCGCCGGTGCCGTACTTGGCGATCTGGGTGCCGTCGAGCAGCTCGCGCTGGGCGTCGCCGTCCCACCAGATCACGAAGTTCTGCGAGCCCGGCTTGCGGGACGCGACCTGGCCGCCGTTGGCCGCAGTGCGCAGGCCGCCGACCGACGAGGACCAGATCTCCGCGCCGGGGTTGCCCGCCCAGACGTCCGCGGCGACCCCGCGACCGGTGTCGCAGTTGCAGACCGGCGCCCGGTAGAGGAACGCGCCGGTCCGCGCGTCGTGCACGTCCATCGCCGGCGAGCTGGTCCACTCGTGCACGTTGAACACCTCCAGACCCGGCCTGCCCGGCACCAGGTCGCTCACGTGCATCGCGTCGCCGTGCCCCAGACCGGTGCTGTACATCAGGGCGCCGTTGTCGTCGATCGTCGCCGAGCCGTAGACGATCTCGTCCCGACCATCGCCGTCCACGTCGGCCACGGACAGGTTGTGGTTGCCCTGCCCGTACGCGCCACCACGGCCGGAGTCGTAGGTCCACCGCCGCGTCAGCTGACCGCCGCGGAAGTCCCACGCCACGACCACAGCACGGGTGTAGTAGCCGCGCGCCATGATGATGCTCGGCCGCGAACCGTCCACATAGGCCGTCGCGGCGAGGAACCGGTCCACCCGGTTGCCGTAGTTGTCACCCCAGTCGGCGACGTTGCCACGTCCCGGCACGTAGTTCTCGGTGTCCAGGATCGCGCCGTCGGTGCCGCGGAACACGGTCAGGAACTCCGGGCCGCTCAGGATGTAGCCGCTGGCGTTGCGGTGGTCGGCGCCTGCGTTGCCGATCACCTGGCCGGTGCCCGAACGGGTGCCGTCCGCGGTCTTCATGACCACCTCGGCCTGGCCGTCACCGTCGTAGTCGAACACCTGGAACTGCGTGTAGTGCGCGCCCGAGCGGATGTTGCGGCCCAGGTCGATCCGCCACAGCCGACGACCGTCCAGCTTGTAGGCGTCGATGATCGTGTTGCCCGTGTAGCCGGCCTGCGCGTTGTCCTTGGCGTTGGTCGGGTTCCACTTCAGCACGATCTCGTACTGCCCGTCGCCGTCCAGGTCGCCGACGCTGCCGTCGTTGGCCTCGTACGTGAAGCTGCCCGACGGCGTCGAACCACCGGCGGGGATCTGCAACGGTACGTCCCTCGTGCTCGCGGTGACACCCACCTCACCACCGCCGTGGGCCGACATCAGCAGCGAGCCGTCCGCCGCGGCGGCACCCGCCTGTTCGACCCCGTTCACCACCGGGCGAACCGTGTAGATGGTGCTCGCCGGCGCGCCGTGGTCCTGGAAGTTCGTCCGCGCGGGGGGAGTCGACGTCACCTTCACGCCGTCGCGGTAGAGGTTGAAGGCCGTGCCCGGCGCGTCACCGGCCAGCAACCGCCAGTTGACGAAGTTGCCCTTCCCGGTGTGGACGCTGATGAGGCCGCGGTCCAGTCTCTCGGCCTGCGGGAGGTCGGGTGCGGCGCCCGCGGTCGGGTACGCCACGGCCCCTGCCACGAGGACCGAGGACGTCACGACCAGCAGTGCACGTATCAACGTTGATCTGTGCATGGCAGATTTCCGTTCGTCGGAGTTTGTGCTTCCCACGGCGGCGGACTGTGGACGGCGGAGGTTCAGGTCGTCACGAGGAACGCGTCGTCACGGGAGCCAGCGGGTGCTGATGACCGGAGCAGCGGCGTCCGCCCCGAGGAGCACCCGACACGTCGTGGCACTTCCCGGACCGTGAGTCGACTCGGGCTTCGGCTCCTCGACGGGTCGGGTGTCAGGGGCCAAGGCGTTCGATGGCATCTGCGATGCATTCCTTGTCGGGCAGGGACTGAGGGAGTTGCGGCAGCGGACAGGCCCAGAGGCGCTGTGAACGTGCACAGTAACTGGCCTCATCACGTATGTAAACATGCCAACTTCGTTGATATTGCTGGACAACAACGCCGACCAGCGCTGTGCACGTTCCCATGCAAACGTCCATCTGGACTAGTCTCGACGCGGCGAACGGCGGCTTCCGTCGAATGTTCGACAGCACGGCACCGCAGTTCCGCCTCGCGTGCATTGATCGATCCAGGTCTGTCGACCCGATCCGGTCGACAGTGCCCCGGGGGCCGCTGGAGCCGGGGTGTCCGCCGGTCGACGGGGAGCCTTGATGTAAACGTTTACTCTCGGGTAGCTCGAAGGCGAAGCTGGCGAGCTGGTGGCAACATTCAGTGGCTACAAGGCGTGCAGTTGCAAGCGCTGTTGACAGAGACGGACGATCCCCTAAGCTGAGTCCGGGAGGCGCAAACGTTTTAACCGCTGGCCCTGTCTACCGCTGTGTGGTCGGACGGCGGTCCGTTGACGCAGTCCTGCTCGCAAGGAGGCGATGCGTGACTCTGTTGGAGAAATCGATGCTCGGGTTGTCCTCGTCAGTCCGGGGTCGCGCCTAGCCGGTCCTTCGGTCGACAGGCTCCACGCCGCAGTTCGCTCTTTCCCTGCGCTGCTGCCGCGCGTTGTTGTCGGGCTGCGCCGCAAACGGCCTGCCCTGGGCGCAATTGCTTGCGCCGGCACAGCGAACCCGCGGAACCGCGACCCCGACCGTGCACGTGCACAGTCCCGCCGCCGCACCCCTGCACGCACTCGATCAAAGAAGATCGAATGACCGCGTACGGCACCGGCCGCGCCACGAACGACAAGTCAACCATCCCTGCCGGCATCTCGCGGCGCAGCGTGCTGCTCGGGGCCGCCGCCGGTGCGGGCGCGCTCGCGTTGGGCGCGGACGCCCTGGCGCCGGCGGCGGAGGCCGCGACGTTCGTGAAGGGCGCGGACATCAGCTGGATGCCGCAGATGGAGGCGAACGGCTACTACTGGAACAACAAGTCGGGGCAGCGGCAGGACTTGTTCACGATCCTCAAGGGCTACGGCATCACCGCGATCAGCCTGCGCACGTGGGTCAACCCCTCCAGCAGCCCGGCGAACGGGCATTGCAGCATCGAGGAGACCGTGCGGATGGCGGCGCGCTGTCGGGACGCGGGCCTGCAGGTCCTGCTCGGGTTCCACTTCGGTGACACGTGGAACTCCGTCGGTGTGCAGAACCCGCCCGCCGCGTGGAAGAACATGAACTACAGCCAGATGCGGGACGCGTTGCGCGGCTACGTCGACCGCTCGCTGAACCTGATGAAGTCCGCCGGCGTCACACCGGGCTGGGTGAAGATCGGCAACGAGCAGAACAGCGGCATCTGCAAGCCGGTCGGCAGCATCAGCAACCCGGCCCAGATGACCGGACTCCTCAACGCCGCGTACGACGTGTCCAAGCAGGTCTTCCCGACCACGCCGGTGATGGTGCACCTCGCCCAGCCGCGACGTCGGAGTCGTGACCGGCTGAGCCGGCCACCGAGCAGCGGCGCGGGCATCCCGGGGCGACCGGGGTGCCCGCGCCGGCGGCGTGAACGCGTCAACCGCGCCCTTGAAACGCCGTCAGGAGAGGTACATGAGCAATAGACGCCTGACCGCGTCCTCACGGGTGTGACGACGCCGGCCACCCTGGTGTCCGCAGGTCTGGTCGCGGGAACCAGCGTGGCCGGCGCGCTCTTCGGCACCGCCACCATCAAGCCGATCGAGAGCAACATCGCCGCCAAGCCGTGGGCCTCGGCGACGGCGGGCAGCGGCTCGTCGACCGCCGGGCTGGCCATCGACGGCGACCTGTCGGCCAAGTTTCGACGAACCGCCTCGAAGACCAAAGACGATACCCGCTGGTTCATCGGTGAGCTCCGCAAAGAACTTGAGACGTGGACGAATCGAAAGTCGCGACGTGTCAAGAACGGTCGTGTTCCGGAATGCCTGACCCTGACCACGAACGTGGTGGGGCGTCGTCGCGCACATCGTCGAACCCGGTGACCGGATCGGGCGCGGCCGTCCGGCCTCTGCGCGCGTGCCGCACCTGACGATCGTCGGTGGGCCGGGGCGGGGCAAGACCACGATCGCGCAGTTGCTGTGCCAGGTGTACCGGGTGGTGTTGCCGGCCGACCGGCCCGCGCACACCCTCGGCCCTGACGTGCCCGGCTGTTGGCCTAGTACCAGAGTCACCTGAACATGCTGGGCATCCCGATGCATCAATGCAGGCGGTGCCCGGCGCGGCCTGCGCCATGATTATCCGCCACGTGGTGGCGCGCGTTCCCCCCGACGCGCGACCGGCCACGGCCATCCGGTCGAAGTATCCCGGTAGGGCGTAGCGGCGGGTTCTGGTGCGGCGATGTCGCTTTCGGGGGGCGGGGTGGCTGTCCCACTTGGCGCCCGGGGAGGGCGGATGGTCCCGTTGTCCTGTGCGGTGGTGGTTGCCGGTCCGCCCGTTGTGCCACGTCGACGAGCGGCCGAGGAACCCGCTCGACCCATCCACCGCGCCGCATGACGACGTCGATCGGACGCTGCTCATCCTGTGCGCCAACGCTTCTCGGCACGCGACCGAGTCGATGTGTTCACCATTTCACCCTGGGGGCCGCTTTGCGTCGTGACCATTCTCTGCCTGCTCACGAGCAGCTGTTCGGAGCGCACGACTTCCGCGCGGTCGTCACCCGAACCGTGCCGCTGGACGCCGTGGCGCCCGAGGTGTTCGACCTGCTGCACGGGCAGGTCGAACGGGTGCGGAACGAGCCGGTGGCGGTCGACCCGGGGATCTTCGCCGAGGTCGCGATCGCGTGCCGTGTGCAGTGAGAGGGTGTGGTGGGTGGCGAGGGGGAGTGAACCGGTGCGCTACGAGTTCGAGGACTACTCCCTTGACCCGGCGCGACTGGAACTGCGTCGGGGTGACGAGCGGCTGCATGTGGAGCCGCAGGTGTTCCAGGTGCTGCTTCACCTGATCCGACACCGCGATCGAGTGGTGCCCCGGACGGAACTGCTGGACAGCGTGTGGGGCGACCGTTTCGTGAGCGACTCGGCGCTGGCGTCCCGCGTGAAGGCCGCGCGGCGCGCCGTCGGGGACAACGGGACGTCCCAGCGCGTCATCCGGACGGTGTTCGGCCACGGGTACCAGCTGATGGCCTCGGTGCGCGAGGTGCGCGAGGTGCGCAGCACCGTCGGCGCGCCGCTGGGCAAACCCGTGGTGTGGCCGCAGCAGCGGATCCGGTTCTGCACCTCGCGGGACGGCGTCCGCCTGGCTTACGCGCTGACCGGGTCCGGCCCGGTGCTCGTCCAGGCCGCTCGAGGCATGACGAACCTGGATCACGGGGCGCCGGGGGCCTCGGGTCACTGGCTCATGGGTCTTTCCGAACAGCACACCCTCGTCCGCTATGACGCGCGTGGCTGCGGGCTGTCGGATCGGGAGGTCGATCGCTTCGACCTCGACGACTGGGTCGACGACCTGTTGGCGGTCGTCGACGCGCTCGGTCTTGAGCGGTTCCCACTCCTCGGCGTGTCCGAAGGCGCCGCGGTCGCCGTCGCCTTCGCCGGCCGCTTCCCGGAGCGGGTCGAGAGCCTCGTCCTCTACGGGTCGTTCGCGCGTGGACGGATGGCCAGGGCCACGACCCAGCGGGAGAAGGAACTGGCGGCGTTCGACCTCGACCTCGCCCGGATGGGCTGGGAGCACGATGAGTCCGGGATCCGCCAGGTCTTCACGGCCAGAATGCTGCCGAAGGCCAGCCGTGAGGAGTGGGAGCAGTTTGACGAGGCTCGCCGCCTGGCCGTGTCGCCGGAGAACGCCGTGCGCATCGTCAACCTGTTCGCGCACGTCGACGTCCGTCCGGCGGCCAGGGCGGTGCGTTGCCCCGCCTTGGTCGTGCACGCCAGGGACGACCGATCGGTACCGTTGGCAGCCGGCCTCGAACTGGCGAACCTGCTGCCGGGGAGCGCCTTCGTCGCGATGCCCGGCGACAGCCACCTCCTGGCGGACGTCGATCCGGCCTGGTCGACGTTCGCGGGCGAACTCGGCGCGTTCCTCGGGGCGGCGGCGCGCAGGCCGCAGGACGGCTCGTCGTTACCGATCGGTGGGTGGTGACCAAAACCCCGGTCACCGACGTCAGGCGAACTTCGCCCGCGGTGGCGCAGTGGCGGGATCGGCGACGACGTCGATGACGAGCCGCCCGCGGTCCGCCAAGGCGCGGGCCGCGGGCCACGACCGCAGTGCCGCGAGGGCGTCGGTGGCGCAGTCGACACCTGAGTCGTCCGGCCGATAGCGGCACTGGAGGCGCAGGGTGCCCCCCACTTCGCTGAGCGACGCGTGGACGTGGGGCTGTGCGAGGTCGTTGACCGTCAACCCGCTCAGCGTCGAGCGGAAGTCGGCACGGCACACACCCTGTCGGTCGAAGGCGTCGTACAGGACCTGCGATGGGACGAGCACCGTCGCCGTCCCGTCGACAGACGCGGTGATCGAGGTCTCGACCCGGCCGACCCGGCGCAGCCCACCGACGTGGTCGGGGCGGCACGCGGAGGTTTCGTCGAGTACTTCGACGAGGTCGCCGGTCAGGTACTTGACGATCGGCTGGGCGATCCCGAAGGGGTAGAGCTCCGTCACGGCCAACCGCGCCGTGCCGGCCGTGACCAGCTCGTGGGAGTCGAGGGCGATGGCCTGCGCCACCAGTTGCGGGTCGAACTCCAGGCACCGGCAGTTCGGGCACACCAGCGCCTTCCCGCGGCACTCCGAGACGGAGAAGCTGTCGATCACCGCGCACTGCCAGTACTCGCCCAGCCAGGCACGCCGTCGGCGACCGGGGTAGCCGCCGAAGAGCCCGACGACCCCAACCGCGAAATCGGAGACCGGGACCCCGTTGTCGACGAGGTACCGGGTGAAGGCGTGGATGCCGACGACCCCGCCCGAGAGCATGGACACGCGGGAGGCGACCCCCGGGGCGGTGAACCGCTTGCGGAGCATCTGGATCGTGCGCTCGACGTGTTCGTCGTCCACAACGGTTCCCGGCACCCGCACCGCACCCGACGTGTCGACCCCGCCCACGCCGTGCCACGTGGACACGAAGTCCAGGCGCAGTGGCCTCACCGCGCCGGTCGCCGGACCTCCGGTCGTGGCCTTGGCGAACGCGCCGGCGAGGGTCCGCTCGCGCGCGGTGAAGTACCGGGTCATGGCCGATCCGGTCGAGCCAGACGAGAAGCCGACACCGACGATCTCGTCCCCGTCGTCGAGCATCGGCGAGATGTCCTCGCTCAGGTGGCGCCGCTCGGTCGGTGGCAGGGCGGCGAGCAGCGCCCACGCGTCGTCCGTGGCGCCGGGCGTGCCGAGATACCGGGTCCAGTGGTCGCGGTAGAAGGGGTGACGCGCGGCGTGCGACAGCGTCGGCCCCAGTTGGCGATCCCTGAACCCGCCTGATCTTGTCGTCATCGCCATCAGCGAATCAGCACCGGCGGAGTCGGGCCATGGAGATCCCGTGGAGATCCGTGGAGTTGCCACGAACCCGGATGGTCCATGGATCGAGGGGCACACCGGTGACACGCGCGGAGCTACCGTGCAGGAGCCATTCCCGACGCACCGGATGGTGCGCCGATGGCGCACCATCCAGTGCCAACGAGATCGAAAGGAGCCGACCTCATGGACAACAAGTCGCTCGACACCGGCGCGATCGAGTCCTACATCGCCGACACGACCGAGGCCGTCGGCCGGTTGAGCGCCCTGCAGGAGGTTCCCGCCGAACTGCTGCGCGAGGTCGCCGGCGGCGCGCTCGCGGAGCAGCCCTTCTAGACCAGGCGAGCGCGTGGGGAGGGTCGGCGGCTGCACGCGACGGCCCTCCCCTTTTCCGTTGCACTCGCGTCGAACGGGGGAGCCGAACCACATGGAACGCAACGAACCAGACCTCACCGGCCACGACCTGGGCTACCTGCGCCTGGCCGCGGTATCGCCGTCGGTGCGGGTGGCCGACGTCGCCCACAACACGCGGGCCACCGTCGAGGCGCTGGAACAGGCCGCCGCTCGCGGCTGCCGGCTCGTCGTGTTCCCCGAACTCGGGCTCACCGGGTACACGTGCGCCGACCTGTTCCACCAGGAGGTGCTGCTCAACGCCGCGGAGCAGGGACTGCGCGAGGTGCTCCGAGCGAGCCGGCGGCTGGGCGTCGCGGCGATCGTCGGTCTCCCTGTCCGGGTGGGCGGACGTCTCTACAACTGCGCCGCCCTCGTGTCCGGCGGTCGGCTCATCGGTGTCGTGCCCAAGGTCTGCCTGCCCACCGCGGGGGAGTACTACGAGCAGCGCTGGTTCACCTCCGGCGTGCTGCGGACGCAGGACGAGCTGGAGATCGCGGGCAACCACGCGCCGTTCGGCGAGGACATGGTGTTCACTGCGCGCAACCTGCCCGGGTGCACGATCGGCGTCGAGATCTGCGAGGACCTGTGGACACCACAGCCGGCGAGCGGCCGGTTGGCGCTCGGCGGCGCGACGATCCTGGCCAACCCCTCGGCGAGCAACGAACTGACCGGCAAGGCCCGCCGCCGCCGCGAGCTGGTCCGCCAGCAGGCCTCGCGGTGCGTGGCGGCATACGTCTATGCCGCGGCCGGTCCGGGCGAATCCTCGACCGACACCGTGTTCGGCGGCCACTCGATGATCGTCGAGAACGGCGTCACCCTGGTCGAGGCGCGCCGGTTCGGTTTCGAGACCGAGCAGATCGTGGCCGACGTCGACCTCCAGCACCTCGGCGGCGAGCGGGCGCGGAGTTCCGGGTTCTCCTCCGCGACCGGCGGGCCGCTGCGGAGGGTCGAGTTCGACCTGCCGCGGCCGGACGTCGACGCCCCCGCCGTCGGGGCGCTGCGACCGGTGCCGTCACGAACGCCGTTCATCCCGGAGGACCCCGATGAACGGGACGAGCACTGCTTCGAGGCGTTCACGATCCAGACCACGGCGCTGTGCACGCGGCTGCGGCACCTGGGCGCGCAGCGATCCGGTCGCGCCGGGCCGGTGGTGAGCATCGGCCTGTCGGGTGGCCTCGACTCGACCCTGGCCCTGCTGGTCGCGGTGAAGTCCTTCGACCGACTGGGCGTCGACCGGCGGGGTGTCGTCGCGGTCACGATGCCGGGCCCGGGGACGACCGGCCGGACGCGGCGCAACGCCGAGGCGCTGGCCGGGCTCCTGGGCGTCACGTGCGAGGTGATCCCGATCGAGGAGTCGATCGAGCACCACTTCAGGGCGATCGGGCACTCCGGACGTCACGACTCGACGTTCCAGAACGCGCAGGCGCGGGAGCGGACCCGGGTACTGATGGACGTCGCCGGTCTGCACGGTGGTTTCAACCTCGGCACCGGAGACCTCTCCGAGCTGGCGTTGGGCTACTGCACGTTCAACGGCGACCACATGTCGATGTACCACGTCAACGCCGGGGTGCCCAAGACGCTCGTGCGGCAGCTGGTGGAGTGGTGTGCGGACAACCTGTTCGACGAGGAGACCGCGGCGGTCCTGCGCGACATCTGCGCCACGCCGAGCACCGCGGAGCTGCTGCCGCCGACCGCGGACGGACGACCCTCGCAGAACACGGAGGAGATCGTCGGCCCCGACGAACTCCAGGACTTCTTCCTGTTCCACGCGGTGCGCTCGGGGTCCTCCCCGATGAAGGTGTTCCGGCTCGCGGAGCGGGCGTTCGACGGCAGGTACGCACCCGAGCAGATCCTCAAGTGGATGGGGATCTTCTACTACGCCTTCTTCACCAGCCAGTTCAAGCGGTCGGCGATGCCGGACGGACCGAAGGTCACGGCGGTCGGGCTGTCGCCGAGGGCCGACTGGCGCATGCCGAGCGACGCGGTCTCGACGCTGTGGTTCCAGGAGATCGCGGACCTGCGCGTGCTGTCCGGCCAGGCGGGCGTCGACGACGCCACCCGGGCGGCGGTGTGAACGCGGGCAACGGGCGGACGCTGCTGGTGGCCGGCGCCAGTGGGCACCTCGGGCGCCGGGTGGTCGAGCTGCTGCGGGCCGACGGGACGGACCAGGTCGTGGCCACGACCCGCTCGCCGGAGCGGGCGGACGACCTCCGGCGTGCCGGCGTCGAGGTCCGCTTCGCCGACTTCGACCTGCCCGATTCCCTTGACCGCGCCTTCGCCGGTGTCGATCGCCTGCTGCTCATCAGCACCGGTTCCGATCCGACCCGCCGGCGTCGGCTCGCGCGGCACCGGGCCGTGATCGCGGCGGCGCAACGCCGCGGCGTTGCGCACGTGGTCTACACGTCGATCAGCTCGCCTCGGCCGTCGTCGGAGCCGTCGCTGTTCGACGACCACTGGCGGACCGAGCAGTGCCTCGCGGATAGCGCGCTCGACTGGACCGTGCTGCGCAACAACCTCTACGCCGACCAGTTCTTCGACACCCTTCCCGCGGTGCTCGTGTTCGGGAGGTTGACCACCATCGCCCCTGCCGCACCGGTCGGCTACGTCCTCCGGGACGATTGCGCGCGAGCCGCCGCGGCGGCGCTGTCGGCCGAGGCCGGCGGCCGCAGGGTGCTCGACATCACCGGCGGCGCGGCGATCGACCGGCAGACCATCGCGACGGTCGCGGGCGAACTGTGCGGCCGGGAGGCCGTCGCCGTGGCGACGGAGCCGGCGGTGCTGCGGCGAAACCTGCTCAGGATGGGGCTGTGGGAGCACGTGGCCGACTCCCTGATCGACATCGAACTGGCGGTGGCCGAGGGCCGGCACGCGGTCGTGAGCACCCACTTCGAGGATCTGACCGGGGAGCGGCCCCGGGGTGTGCTCGACGCGCTCCACGAGAACCTGCCGGCGCTCCTCGCTGGTTGTGCGGCGTTGCAGCGCCGCACAACCCCTGCCAGGCCGTGACGTGCTGACCTTCAGCGAGCGAGGAGACCGCCTCGTGCGCCTGGACCGCGTCGATCAGGACGCCGATGCCGAGCGCTTCGGGCGGATCACGCTCGCGCTCGTCATGCTGGGAGTCCCCGGCGGGCTGGTGCTCGTGCGCAACCGCCGGCGCGACTGCTGGGAGCTGCCCGGCGGCCTGCGGGACGCAGGTGAGTCGCCGGCCGGGTGCGCGAGCCGCGAGCTGTGGGAGGAGACGGGGATCGGTCCCGTCGCCGTGCGCCTCGTCGCGGTGATGACCCTGGACCTCCAGCCCTCACCCCGCAATCCGTTCCGCCGCGAGGAGTGCGGCGCGGTCTTCCGGTCCGAGCACCCCGCAGTGCCCCTCGAGTTCGAGTCGCCGGAGATCGCGGCCGTGATCGCGCGGCCTGCCGACCGCCTGCCCGCGCGGACAGGCGAGTTGGACAAGCACCTGGTCCGCACGCTGTGGTCCGACACGGAGCGGTGATGCTGGAACTCGACGCCCTGCTGCCCACGCAGTCCGGTTTCCGCCTGCCGTTGGCGACGCGGCGAGCGATGGTGGCGCACGTGCGGCGAGGTGGCGACTTCCGCGAGGTGCGGTCGCCCGCAGGCCGGCACGCCCCGATCGTCGTCGACCGGTTCCCCGATGGGCGTCTGTTCGTGCGGGACGGGCTGCACCGGGTGACGGCGGTCCGCCACGGGCGCGAGGAGCGTCGGCTGTGGACGGGCGAGTACCGGATCTGCGACATGACCTATCCGATGTACACGACCGCGGACGTGGCTGATTCCTGGTTCACGCCGTTCGACCCGCGTGCGGAGGTCCGGCTCCCCGACATCGCCGCGTTCAAGGCCAGGGTCGCCGCCATGCTCGCCGAGGGCAGGGATCCGCACCAGTTCATCCGGTCGAACCGGTGGCAGTACTGCCGGGCTCGACGGCCGACCGACACGTTCGAGTCGCTCGCCTGCCATTGGCTGATCCCCGACACCGACGGGTGACGCCGATCAGACGCTCACCCCGTCGACGGGTTCGGTCGTGCCGAGTCGTCCACGCCGCAGCGGCAGGGTGCGGTCGGCCATCCGCAGCGTCTCCTGGCGGTGGGCGACCAGGATCTTGATCATGGGCAACGCCCGCAGGTTCTCGAACACCCGCCCCTCGTTGAAGGGGTCGAGGTTGCTGGTCGCCTCGTCGAGGACCAGGACGTCCGGTCGTTTGTAGAGCGCCCTGGCCAGGAGTATCCGCTGGCGCTGGCCACCGGACAGCGTGGAGCCCATGTCGCCGCACGGCGTGTCGAAACCCAGCGGCATCCGCTCGACGTCCTCCGCGACGCACGCGATCTCGGCGCACCGCCGCATGTGCGCGAGGTCCGGCGCGGAGTCCGCGAAGCAGATGTTCTCCTTGATCGTGCCGCCGACCAACTGATCGTCCTGCATGACCACGCCGAGACGGCCGCGGTACCACCGCCGGTCCTCGTCGGTCAATTCGCTGCCGTTGACGACGATCCCGCCTTGGGTGGGCGTCAGGAGCCCGACCAGCACGCGGATGAGCGTGCTCTTCCCGGCGCCGGAGGTGCCGGAGATCGCCAGCGTCTCACCCCGCTCGACCTTGAACGAGCACGCCACCAGGACCGGGCTGTCGAGCGGGGAGTAGCTGAAGCCGAGGTCACGCAGTTCCAACGACTCGATCTGGCCACGACCGTGCGCGTGGCCCGGGTCCGGCTCGGGCTTCGCGCAGATGACGTCCGCCAGTTGGTCGAGGTGCGGTCGCAGCAACGCCACCTCGGCCAGCTTGTCGATCAGCGCGTACGACCGGCTCTGGAACAGCACCTTGAAGCCGTAGAACGCGAAGAGCATGCCGAGGCTCCACTGCCCGCCGATCACCATGGCGGAGCCGAATCCGATCGAGGCGATGTTCTCCACGCCGGCGATCAGCGCCCGGGCGGACGTGCTGAGCGCGACCAGGCGCTGTACCCGCGCTTCGCGGTTGGAGGACTTGACGAGGTAGTTCGACCATGCGGACAGCCTGAACGGCTCGGCCACGAACATCTTGACGGCCTGGATGCCCTTGATGGTCTCGTGCAGGTATGCCTGCTGGCCGATGTTGTGCTGGAGCAGCTCGGTCTCGGCATCGAGCTGCCGGAGCGCGACCTGGCGCCGCATGACGGCGTACAGCGCGAACGCGCCGGCGGGGATCAGCGCGAGACGCGCGTCGTAGGCGAAGAGGATGACGATGGTGATCAGCCCCATCGCACCGTCCACGATCGCCTCGATGGCCGCGACCGACAGCCTGGCCTGGATCTCGCGGACGCTGCGGAACCTGGAGATCACGTCGCTGATGTAACGCGCCTGGAAGAACGCCATCGGCAACGTCAACAGCGTGGCGTAGGCACGGGCGAGCCAGTGCTCGGTGAAGCGCAGCCCCAACCGGGTGAGCATGAGCGACCGTGCCAGGGTGAGCGCCCCGTGGACCACGACGACCGCGCCGAAACCGGCCGCGAGCACCGGCAGCACGCCCGTGTCCCCGATGCGGACCGCCCTGTCGATGACCGTCTGCAGGTAGAACGGGGCGACCAGCGCCGCCGCCTCGACGAGGCATGCGGAGAGGAAGACGGCCAGCATGACCCCGCGGATGGCCCGGAGCGGCGACAGGAGCGCGCGGAAGCCGAACCGGGTTTGCGTTGGCAGCGGCTGCCAGGAAGCCGGGGCCTGGAGTTCCAGCGCGACCCCGGTGAAGTGCTTCGAGACGTCCGAGAGCGGTACCCGCCGCGGTCCGGACGCGGGGTCGACGACGTGCGCGTACCGACGGTCGGCGGATTCCAGGACCACGAAGTGATTCATGTCCCAGTGGAGGATGCACGGCACCGCGAGTTGCCGGAGCTGCTCAAGCTCGGCTTTGACGGCGCGCGGCGCCATGTCCAGCGCGGACCCCATCGCCACCAGGTCCGCGATGGTGGTGCCACGAACCGAGATCGGGAACTTCTCCCGAAGGCCCTGGAGCGTGACCTCGGTGCCGTGCCACCGCAGCACCATGGCCAAGGCGGCCAGACCGCAGTCGGTCGCCTCGGTCTGGTGGACGACCGGCACCCTGCGCCGCGGGCGGAGCGCGGTGCGCAGGAACCGGTGGCGCGGCTCGCCCAGGTGCCGCTCGGCGCGATGCCGCAGCGCCTCGGCGCGGAAGAGGTTCTGGAGCGAGATCATCGATGGGGTACCGGGCCGGTGGGGCGGGCGCTGCACCGCGCGGCGGCGTCCTCGGATCGCACCAGCCTCGGCATTGGCTCCTCCTTGATCCCGGGCACACCTGGACGCCGACTTCGGAGCATAGGGACGGGCGCCGAACCGCACGTGGAGAAGGACTGGAGGTCTCGTGAACCACGCACCTGCGGTCCCTGAGGTTCACCCGGGCAGTGGAGACCGAACCTCGCGCAGAAGGCGGTCCAGTTCTTCCCGCTCTCGGTTCCGTCCGAGCAACTGGTCCTTCGCAGCTTGTGAGAGGCGGCCGTCGTCCACCGGTGTCCCCTGGTGCGGGTCCCTCTGGCGGAGGAGCTCCGTCCTCATCCTGTGGAAAGGTGATCGGCGAGATCACCAGGACGCAACCGGACGCGGTCGAACATGCGCCGCTGTAACGGACGCTGGGTCCTGGAGGGCCCGGACGCCTCAACTCTGCTGCACGGTGTCCAGCAGTGCGAGGGCGTTCTCGATGCCTTGGTCGAGGATCGCGTCGGCGAGCGGCCGGTCGGATAGGGCGCGGGAGAGCTGCAGTGTGCCGACCATTCCGGCGTAGATGCTGAGCGCTGTCAGGCGTACCGACTCCGGGTCTTGTGGTGCCAGTCGGGCGGTGGTGTCGTCGATGACGGCCAGGACGCCGTCGGTGTACGCCTGCCTGGTGGCGTCCGTGCAACGGCCGATCTCGTCGAGCAGGGCGGCGGACGGGCAGCCGTGCCCGGGGTTGTCGCGGTGCTCAACCGAGAGGTACCGGCGCACGATCTGCTCGACTCCCGCACGGCCCGGTCCCGGCTCGCGCAGGCTCTCGCACTGCCCGCGCAGTTCGCCGGTGATCACGGCCGTGACCAGGTCGTCTTTCGACTCGAAGTGGGTGTAGAAGGCACCGTTGGTCAGCCCTGCGTCCGACATCAGCGTCGAGATCCCCGAACCGTCGATGCCGTCCTGCTTGAACCGGCGGCCGGCCGTCTCGACTATCCGCAGCCTCGTCGCCTGCTTGTGTTCCACCGCGTACCGCACCGGACACCTCACCCGTCAGGGGGTGGCTGTTCGCCGACCCACCGGATCCCGGTCTCACACCACCTTGACGACGACCTTGCCTTTCACACGTCCGCTTTCGACGTAAGCCATGGCCTCTTTGGTCGATTCGAACGGGAAGACGCGGTCGACCACCGGGCGGACGATCCCGGAATCGATGAGCGGGGCGATGTCGCGCAGTTGATCCCCGCTCGCCCTCATGAACAGGAACGAATAGCCGACCTGACGGCGTTTCGCCTCCCGCCGGACGCGGTAGCTGAGCACGCCCGTGGCCGGCCGCAGGATCCACGGCGAGCCGAGGTCCTTCGCGAAAGCCGGGTCGGGCGGGCCGGAGATCGAGATGAGCTTTCCGCCGGGCTTGAGCACTCGCAGCGACTTCTTCAGCGTCTTCTCGTCCTGACTGTGCAGGACCACGTCGTAGTCGTGCAGGACTTCTTCGAAGTCCTCGTTGCGGTAGTCGATCACGACATCCGCGCCGAGGCTCTTCACCAGATCGACGTTCCTCGTGCTCGTGGTCGTGGCCACCGTCGCACCGACGTGCTTCGCCAACTGGATCGCGAACGTGCCCACCCCGCCGGAGCCGGCCTGGACGAAGACCTTCTGCCCCTTCTCCAGGTTCGCGATCCCGATCAGTGCCTGCCACGCGGTCAGGCCGACCAGCGGAACGGAGGCCGCTTCCTCCATGGAGAGCGTCTCGGGTTTGAGCGCCAGGTCTTCTTCGTCCATCGAGATGAACTCGGCGAACGTGCCGATCCGGCTCTGGTCCGGTCGTGCGTAGACCTCGTCGCCGGGCTTGAACCGCCGTACCCGGGATCCGACGCGGACCACGACACCGGCCACGTCATTGCCCAGGACGATCGGCAGGCGGAAGGGCAGGATGAGTGTGAACGCGCCGTCCCTGATCTTGGAATCCAAGAGGTTGACCCCGGCGGCGTGCACCTGGACAAGCACGTCGTCCGGCCGCACCTCCGGTTCCGGCATCTCGCCGGATCGCACGTTGTCGCCGCTGCCGTAGCGGTCGAGGATGAACGCCTTCATGATGATCGACCCTCTCTGATTGTCGCTGAAGTGGAGCGGCTTCAGGCGCCGCTTCCGTCAGGGGAGCTGGGGGTAGATCGCCGAGACGCCCCCGGCCAGTGCGGCCTGCGCCTGGCGGGAGATGTCGTCCGCGACGATTTCGTAGGCGCCGGCGGCGATGCCGTCGATGGCGATCCGGGCGATGTCCGCGGGGTCGGACTTGTCCGCGGTGACGCCCGCGGCCATGTCGGTGTCCATGTAGCCGACGTGCAGTCCGGCGACCCGGATGCCCTGGTCGGCGAGCTGCACGCGCAGGGCGTTGGTCAGCGACCACTCGGCGGACTTGGCGGCGCAGTAGGCGCCGACCTGCGGGAAGCTGATCCAGGACCGGCCGGACAGGATGTTCAGGATCGCACCGCCGCCGTTGGCCGCGATCTGCGGGGCGAAGGCCCGGACCATCGACAACGTGCCGAAGTAGTGGGTGTCCATCTCCAGGTGGACGTCGTCCAGGTCGCCCGTGAGCAAGTCTGCGGCAGTGCCCGAGCCGGCGTTGTTGATCAGGACGGTCACGTCGCCGGTGGCCTTGGTGGCGGCCTCGACGGAGGTGGGGTCGGTGATGTCGAGCGCGATCGGCTTCGCGCCCGGGAGGTCGACCCGGTCGGGGTTGCGGGCGCCGGCGTACACGGTGGCACCGCGGGTGAGCAGCTCGGCGGCGAGCGCCCGGCCGAACCCCCGGTTGGCTCCGGTGACGAGGGCGGTGACGGCAGTGATGTCCATGGAAAGCTCCTTCTGGAGGGGGAACGAGGATCGTCGAATCGACCGCGCGGCCGGTGCTCACGGCCGATTGTCTGCCGATGGTAATATTATGTACGTCAGATAATGGCCTGGCAGTGTGACGGCGCTGCCGGAGCGGATGGGGGAGCCAGGTGGCGCGTTACGGCAAGGAGCACAAGGAGGCGACGCGACAACGGATCGTCGAGACGGCCGGCCGCCGGTTCAAGCAGGACGGTATCGACGGCTCCGGTGTCGCCACGCTGATGTCGGACGCGGGGCTGACCAACGGCGCGTTCTACGCCCACTTCGCGTCCAAGGACGACCTCGTCGCCACCGTCGTCGCCGACCAACTGCGCACCCAGGCCGCGAGGTACAGCACGTTGACACCGGGCCTCGCGGGGTTGGAGGAATTCGTCCGCGAGTACCTGTCGCCCGAGCACCGGGACAATCCCGCCACCGGGTGCCCGTCCGCCGCCCTGCTCGACGAGATCGGGCGCTGCGCGACCGGGACCAAGCAGGCCTACACCGACGGCGCATTGGCCATTGTGGACGGAATCGCTGCCCACCTGGTTCCGGAGGACCCGCGGTCCGCACACGGGAAGGCGCTCGGGCTGTTCACGATGGTGGTGGGAACGATGCAGCTCGCCCGCGCCATGTCGGACCCGAAGCTCTCCGACGAGATCCTCGGGCAGGGCATCCGGAACGCCCTCGCCTTCATGGCCTGAGCGACGCGCGTAGCGCTCGGCGCCGTGGCGGACTGGACAACCGCCTGCTTCGGTTCTACCGCTTGAGGAATTCGAGGGCTTTCTCCACGAACTGGCCGTGGAACTGGAAGATGCCGCCGTGGCCGGCGTCGGGGTAGATGACCAGCTCGCTGTCCGGCAGTCGGTTGGACAGGTCGACCGTGTTCTTCGTGGGCACCATCCTGTCGTTGTCGCCGTTGACGACGAGCACGGGCTGGCGGATGACGGAGAGGTCCTGCGGCCGCGCCAGTCCCCACTGGTGGATGGCCGTGAGCTGCGCGCCGTAGGACTTGATCGAGATCGTCTTGTCCCGGTTCACGGTGCGCTCCTTCAGGCGCGCCAGGAACTCCTTGCCCGCCCGACGTCCGTTGGCGGTCCTGGAGAAGAAGAGGAACTGTTTCGGGTCCTGGAGCGTGAACAGCCCCCGGATGGTGTCGAGGTGCGAGAGCCGGGTGACGTTCTCGATGCCCTCGCCACCGGCGGGCCCGGTGCCGGCGATGATCATCTTGCGGACGAGTTCGGGGTCGTCCTGTGCGATCACCTGGGCGATCATGCCGCCCATGGAGAAACCGAGCAGGTCGATCCGGGTCAGACCCATCGCCCGGATGAACGTGACGGCGTCCTCGGCCATCGCCTGGATGGTCTTCGGGGTCGAGCCGGTGGACGCGCCGACGCCCCGGTTGTCGAACGTGATGACGCGGTGCTCCGCGGCGATGCCGTCGACCACTCGCGGGTCCCAGTTGTCCAGCACCGCAGCCAGGTGGTGCAGGAAGACCACCGGGATGCCGGCCTTCGGGCCGAGTTCACGGTAGGCGTAGATCACGCCGCCGGCGGTGACGGTACGGGTCGGCGCGTCCTTGTGCGACGTCACCACGTCGGTTCGGGCCTGTCGTTCGTCGTTCATGGTCATGTCCTCAATGCGCCGCCGTGGCGGCCGGTCGCGTCGCGCTGCCAACGATAGAATTATGACCATAATTCTATATGGAGCGCAAGTGCCACACCCGGGCAGCGGTGACCCGGCCGAGCTACGGCGGCAGGGTGCTCCGGGGTGACCCCCGTCGGGCAGCATGCCGAGCTCCGCCGGGTGAAGTCCCGGTCCTGGAGCCGGCGAGGTCACTCGGTCGCGGGTTGTGTCCGTGATCCCGTTGTCGGGGCGTCGATGTCGTGACGGCCCGGATCGGACAGTGGGTGGTGGTGTGCGGTGGATCGGGCCTGTCCCAAGTCAGGTTCTCGCCGCCGTGCCAGCCTCGAAGTTCGAGTGTGGACGAGGGAGGCGGATCGTGGCGGCCTTGTGCGCCCGGGATGTGCTGACCGATTGGATGGGACTGTGGACCGAGGACGCCACCTGCGGCGCCCGCGGAGTCCATCCGGGACCTCCTGCGGTGGGTGGGTTGAGGTTCGCGTTCTACGGCCGTACCTCGACCATCGAGCACCAGGACCCGGAGACGTCGCGGGCGTGGCAGCTGGAGGTGTGTGAGGTCCTGGTCGCCGGGCATGGGCGGATCGTGGCGCACTTCTTCGACGCCGGCAGGCCGCGGCGTGATCGGTGGCGGGATGAGGTGATGCTGGAGGAGGCTGTTGACGGGGTCGTCGGTTCGGAAGACCACCGCAACCGACACCGGCCCCACCAGGCTCGTGACCAGCTACCACCCGAAGCTCGGCAGCACCCCACCGCGGTACACGACCTCGACACCCACCGACTGCACCGCACCCCCATCCCGGGCGGCATCCTCAACGAGTACACGCGCGAGTGAAGTCGGCGATGATCTCGTCGAGACAACGTTCGACTACTGCCGCGATGGTCAATGCCGGGTTGACGGCCGCTGCGGAGCCGGGCATGAGGGCGCCGTCGAGGCAGTACAGGCCGTTGTAGCCGCGCAGCCTGCCGTAGGCGTCTGTGCTTCTGCCAAGTACGACGCCGCCGACGGGATGCGCGACGACCGGGTGGGTCGGCTCGCCCGGTATCATCGGGCGTCCGCCGGGAACATAGCGTGCGACGTGGCGGACAAGGGCGTTCACGGCCTGTCGAGAAGTTGTGTCGTACTCGGCCTTCCACTTCAGCCTGGTCTTGCCGTCGGCTGTCATCGTCCATTGTCCGAAGTGGTCGGAGATGCCCATTCCGAGGCAGGTGAGGAGCCCTGAGCCCACGGGGAAGGGCATGGGCGAGTGCATCACGCCGGCTGTGCCGTCGGAGTTGCGCACGAGAACCGCCGGAGGGCCGCCCTGTGGTGCGCCGATCGGTATCAAGGATGTCCTGATCAGGGTCAGATGATCACCGTTGGATCCCCAGCCCTTTCCGATGGATTCGTGCAACCGCGGCAGGGCGCCGGTCTCGCGTGCGGTGAGGAGGATTCGCGGTGTGTGGACCCCGGCTGCGAGGATCAGTCTGTCGCAGACGAATGCCAGGCGCTCGACGGCTGTTCCATCCTCGTCCAGGCGCTCGGCGATCACGCGGTAGAGGCCCTTGAGATCCTGGGACACGTGGGTCACCCGGTGGAGTGCGCGCACCGTGGTCTTGCCGGATGCCTCAGCCCGTGCGAGGTATGTGCGGTCCACGCTCAGCTTCGCGCCACTGTTGCAGCCGGTGAAGTGGTACTGGCCGATCACCGCCGAGGCTGTCTCGGTGCCGTCGAGTTCGCCTCGGACGGTGTCGAAGTCGTAACTGCTCACGATGGCCTCTGTCGAAAGCCCTGACCGTTTCGCCGCGAGGCTCCACAGGCGGTTCGAATCATAGGGCGTCCGGGCGAGCAGGTCGTCGGGGAACGGGGCGGCCACCAGGCGCTTGCGCGCCCGGGGGTAGTAGACGCGGTCGAGCTCGTCGTAGTTCAGCTCGGCGGGGAACAGGCGCCGGAAGGGGTCGGGGCGAGGCTGGGCGAGCACACCTCCGTAGACCAGCGTTCCACCGCCTACTCCCGCGCCGCTGAGGATCACGACGCCGTCCTGGGTGTTCACGTCCAGCAGTCCGGTCGAGCGCGGCAGCGCCGCCGAGAGTGTGCGACGGAGCACGGACAACAGAGGCCCACGTGCCGGCGGCAGGGGGGTGGAATCGTCCTCCAGCCACACGAGTCGGCGGTCCAGGGAAGGGAAAGCGGGAAAGGTGCCGCCGTCAGGTGTGACGGGCCAGCGCCGGCCGCGTTCGAGGACCAGGTTCTCCACGCCGGCCTCGGCGAGGCGGAAAGCCGCGATGCTCCCGCCCAGGCCCGACCCGATGATCACGACTCCGTGCCGTTCCTCGCGTTCGGTCTGCGTACCGCCGGTGTACGTCGGCGCGGTGCTTCTGACGGTTTCCGGGACGTGGGTGCCGCCGTCCACCCCGGCTTCCGGTGCGTCCGGTGTGCCGTACGCCTGCGTTTCGTCGTTCAAGGTGTCGTCGTTCATGGATGTCCTCCTGTGTCGGCGTTTGCGCGACCGTTCGGCGATGTGAGGTCCAGGTCGTCGCGGACGAAGGAACCGAGTGCGTCCACGAACTCGTCGTGGCTGTCCAAGTAGGACACGTGACCCGCTCCCGCCAGGACGGTGAAGCGGCCGGCCGGGAGTCGACGTGCCGCCTCCCATCCCTGCCACAGGGGGAAGAGCTGGTCGAAGCCACCCCAGATCACCAGGGTCGGCACGTCGATCTCGTGCAGGCGGTCGGTCACGATGATGCTCTCGCGCTGGCCGGTGATGCCGCCGCACGCCCGGAACACCTTGAGTGAAGTCCGCAGAGCCTGTCGTGACCGGGCCAGCCGGAACTGGGCCACCCAGGTTTTCGCGGGGATGCGCCAGGGCTGGCGCAGCAGCAGGTTGCTCGAGAGGGTGAGCACGGCGGCGACGCCGGGCAGAGCGACGAGGGCGGTTGCCATGTCGGCCGCGCGCGCGGGCAGCAGGCCCAGCGCGAGGGCCACCGGGTGGACTGCCCGGCCGAGACCGCAGGCGTCGACCAGCGTCAGTCTGCTGACCGCAGGTGGATTCAGCAGGGCCAGTTCGGCTACCACGAGGCCGCCGAAGGAGTGGCCCACCGCGATGACGGAATCCACTTCGATAACTTCGAGGAAATCCGCGACGAACGAGGCCACCGCGGTGGGGCTTACATCCGGCCGCGGGCTGGTGCCGCCCAGGCCGGGCAACGACAGCGCGATGGCCCGGTGTGTCAGGGCGAGTTCGTCCATGACCGGGAACCAGTCCTGGGGGTCGGTTGCGACACCGGGCACCAGCAGGACCACCGGGCCTTCTCCGACCTCGTAGAAGAGGACGGAGGTTCCTCTCACCAGAACACGCCGCTTGGTCGGTTGCTGGTCGTTCATGCGGTTCCTCCTCAAGCTGTGTGAGACGGCCGCGGAGCGATGCCCTCGCCGCTCGGGATCCTGGACAGAGCAAGGTGTATCGGCACGGTCAGGTGAAGATCAGGTCGTCCGTCACCGAATCCCGCCCGGCGAGCCACATCCCCAGGGCCTCCCTGGTGCCGCGGACCTCCCGCGCGCACGGTGAGCGGGCCCCGATCTCGGGATATCCGTCCGTGGGCACCACCCGGTACCGCAGGATCCTCAGGTTGGCGGTCAGGCTCAGCAACGCTCCGTCCCAGAGGATGAATGTGGGCACGGTGGCCGGGAGGTCCGTGCGCAAGCCCAGTCCCCGCACGATGTCCTGGTGGTGGATTGCGAGATCACCAAGGGTGATCACAGCGCCGATTCGGCTGGACAGGGACGGCTGGTCCGCCCACATCCGGGCGCGTTCCATCAATTGACCCCGCTGCAGCCGGCGGGCCCGCTCCACCTGTTTTCGGTTGGCGGCGTGAAGGAAGGGGCCGTAGGGGAGGTAGGAGGCTGCGAAACTGTCCACAGCCAGGAGGTGCCCGAGGATGTCCCGGGGAGACCACTCGGTGCACAGCGTGCGACCGGATTCGAATGCGTCATCAGACAGCTGGTCCAGGGTGGCGATCAGGCGGCGCCTCTCCGCGCGCAGTTGCTGTTCCAAAGGCAGCCCCACTGCTCCAGCCTCCCTGTCGGCTCGTCGGTTCGTCGGTTCGTCGGTTCGTCGGTTCGGGGGGTCTCGAATCTCGGGCCGCATCGCGACGGCGGTTCTCTCCCGTCGCGTGGCGGGCCGGTCACCCGGTGATCAGTTCGTGCAGGCTCTGTTCCAGGCAGTGGTGGAAGAGGCCGGTGTCCGTGACGGCGGCAGGGTCGAGGTTGGTCCCGATCGCGCAGGTCCCGTCGTGCGAGGCCATCGATATGTTGGCCGCGGCACCGCCTCTGGGAGCCCAGGCCACGGCGTTCACCACGTGGGCGCCTGCGGCGTAGGTGGTGCGGGAGAACCCGGGAACGCTGGTGACCACGATGTCGACCGCGCTCCGCAGCACAGGGGGCAGGGCCAACCGGTGGACGAGGCCGGGGACCCAGGACCCGAGGTCGGCCAGCGTGGTGTACACGTCCCGGACAAGGGCGCCGCGTGCCTCGGTGATCGCGGAGTGCACGGCGGCCATGCGCGCCGAGGCCGGCATGTCGCCGATCGGCCCCGCGATGCGCACCGAGGCGACGATGTTGCCCGCGCCGGTCTCGAAGGGTTTGCGTATGTTCACCGGCACCAGAGTCGGCACACTGCTGCGGCTTACCCCGTGGTGCGCGTGGTAGCGGTGGAACGCGCCCAGGACCGCAGAGACGTAGGCGGACGTCACGGACACACCGGCGGCTTTACCGGCGTCTTTGAGATCCGTCAGGGGAACGGTGACGATGCCGCAGCAAATCGCGGAGCTGCGCTTGCGCAAGAGCGGCGACGGTGTGACGGGCTGGAGCAGTTGCGCGGCGGCCCGGCCGGCGAGGCGGGCCCGGTCCCCGGTGGCGCGCGGTGTCGTCAGCCACCGCACGGTCTCCCGCAGAAGGGTCCTCGTGCCGTCGGTGACGCCGTGGGCCGCGGAGGACAACGGTGGACGCGCGATGGGGGCCGTTCGCCGGGCGGTGTGCTCGTCGTGGGGCGGCGGCCGGCGGGGGGTGGCTGTCGGTGCGGTGTCGGGGAGCATTCTGTTCATGACCGAGACGATGGTGACCGCATCGCCGATGCTGTGGTGCCACTTGAGGAGGATCGCGCCCTGGTCCTGTTGGTAGTCCTCGACGAGGGTGGCCTCCCAGGGCGGGTGCAGGGGGTCGAAGTCCGCGTTGTTGCGCCACTCGACGAGTTCGAGGAGGTCGCGCGGGCCGGCCGGCTCCGGGAGGCGCATCCGGTGGACGTGCCGGGTGAGGCGGAAGTGCGGGTCGGGCACCCACGCCGGGGTTCCGGCTCGTACCGGTGTGTCGGCCACCCGGTGGGTGAGCCGGGGGAGTCTCGTGACGATCCACTGGCAGCCGTCGAGGAACGTGTTCCAGTCCGGTGTCCTGTCGAGGTACCAGAGCCAGGTGACGTGTGGACGGGTCAGGGGGTTGGTCCCCATGCGCCAGAAGAGCGTGTCGGTGCCGTTCATCGGGCCGGGCGAGGACCACCCGGCTATCGCCGGGGTTCCGTGCATGGTCGTTCCTCCTGCGGTGGTGTCGCGCGTGTCGTGCTCCGGGGCGGACGTGTCATGAGAGACCCACCAGTTCTTCGGACCGCTCCCAGACGGCGCGTTGCAGGCCGGTCCGGAAGCGGTGAGGGGAAGGTGGCAGGAGAGCGGCTCCAGGCGTCGTGGAGTAGAAGCCGCCGCTCCGGCCGGCGAAACGCGGGTCACCGGCGAGCCGCAGGGCGTGTTCAGCGGCTTGACGGGCGTTGCGCACGAGCGGTGTCCGTTCTGCCAGGGAGAACAGGCGAGCGCCCATCGGGATGTTCCTGACGAGCCCGGTGGACACCAGGCCGGGGCAGAAGGCGTTGGCGGTGATGCCGCGTGCAGTCCACCTGCGTGCGATCTCCTGCGTGACCAGCACGTTGAGCAGCTTCGAGCGGGCGTAGACGGCCAAGGAGCCGATCGGTCCGTACGAGCCCGGTTCGGCGAAGGTCCGGGGATCGAGGTGCAGCACGCTCCGGTGCGATTCGGAGGCGACGACCACGACACGTGATGGTGCTGCGCGCTCCAGCAGGTCCGCGACGAGGTTGGTGAGGAGGAAGGGACCCAGGTGGTTGGTGGCGATCATCCTGTCGAACCCGTCGGCGCTCACCTCGGGGCGCAGATCGTGCGTGCCGGCGTTGTTGATCAGAACGTCGAGGCGCGGTAGGTGTCGGTGCACCTCTTCGGCCACCCTGCGCACGTCCTGCAAGGCCGAGAGGTCCGCCACGAGCATCCGGACGTCAGCGGACGGGCTCTTCCGGTGCAACTCGGCCAACGTCGCCTCGCCCCGTGCGCGGTCGCGGCAGATGAAGAGCAGGTGCGCGCCCGCCGCCACGAGTCCCCGGGCGATCTCCTTGCCGATGCCCGAGGTGGCGCCGGTGACGACGCAGCAGGCGCCTTCCACGGCCTTGGTCGGCCCGGTCATGTCGCCATCTCCACGAGTTCGACACCGGACATCTCCAGCAGCAGCCGGCCGGTGGGCGTGACGGCCCGGTAGACGCCGTCCGGACCGACTGACACCACGAGCCCGTGCCCGTGACGGAGCAGCAGGTCGTGGTCGTTGGCTCCGTGGGTGTGCAGGTGGACACGCGACACCGAGCGGGGCACGAACAGGGGGTGGCTGCGGTCAGCGGCGGGACGCAGGGCGGAGGTCCTGAGCGCGGCGCACATCAGCAGCGCCGGCGTCGTCATCGTCCGCAATCCGGGGTACCCCGCCAGTTCCGGAGTCCAGTTGCCGCGCGCGAAGGAGCGGTCCACGGAGCAGCACGAGAGGTTGCGGAAGGGGCCGCGCAGCGACACTGTGGCCCCTGGCCCGGCGTACGGGTCGTTGGCGGGCAGGGGTGCGACAGGGGCAGGTGGATCCCACTGAGCGCCGTCCGGCAGGGGCTCGCGGGACAACAGCACCTCGGTCTCGAAGTGGCGGAGTCCTCCCGGTCGCGTCCGACCGTCCGGGCCCAGGGTGTCGGAGTGGATGCTCACCGCCACGGCTGTCCGGGGCTCGTCGCCGGACTGACGCCGTGCCAATCTCGCCCGGATGCGCAAGGGAGCAGGCCTGCTCCGGTTGAACGGGCGGATGAAGGTGTCGAACCGGGCGTCCCGGAACCCGGTGGTGAACGTTCCCGGGACCAGCGCTTGCGCGGCCTGCGCGGCGATGTCCAGGATGAACGTCGCGGGCACCGTGGGTTTGCCGCTGACCAGGTGGTCGTAGAGGTGGGGTTCTCCGTCCGGGGTCATGGGGATGGCCCATTCTCCGCCGGCAGGGTCCTGCGGTGATGACCGCCAGGACGGCCACAGGCGGCTCGCGGGACGTGCGGGCGGCTCGTCGCGCACCAGGCCTGGGAAGTGGTGCCGCAGTCGGTCTCGCTCCGTGCTCCCCAGGTAGACCGACGTGCCTCCGGCTCGTGGCGCGGCCGCGAGCTCGTCGAGGAACTGCGCGGTGCCTTCGGCCGTCGATATGGGGGTGAACTGCGCCTGACGCGAGACGTGTTCCTGGTACAGGGCGTCGGATCCCATGCCTGTCTGGCGCCACATCGTGAAGCCGACGGTGATCTCGTGGGAACCCATGGCCGTCTCCGCGGTGGCCTCCAGGTAGGCGTTGCCGGAGGCGTAGTCCGTGTCGCCGGGAGATCCGGCGGATCCCGAGTACGAGCCGATGTTGCACCACAGGGATGGCTGCCCCGGGCCCAGCGCCGACCTGAGGTGGAGGTGGCCGAGTACTTTGGTGTCCCGTACCGCGCGGAACACTTCGAGCCGTTTCTTCTCCAGGAGGGTTGACGCGACCTGGCCGGCGGCGTGGACGACGAAGTCGACCCGCCCTTCGACGCTCAGCACTCGTCCGACTGCCTCTCGGACCGAGTTCTCGTCCCGTATGTCACATGCGAGGTAGTGCACCCGGTCCTCGCCGAAGAGATCCCTGAGCGCCCGCAGCTTGAGGTGCAGCCTGTGCTGCTTCAGCAGGGTGTCCGCGCGGGCGACCACGGACTTCGGGGTCGGTTCGGGCAGGCTTTCGCGGAGGCGGCGGATGAGGCCGGCGCGGGTGCCTGCGAGCCGTGCGTCTCCGATACCTTCGAGTTCCGCGGGCAAGGGCTCTTCGGTGCGGCCCAAGAGCCACAGCGTGGGGCGGACATGGTCTGCCAGGGCTTCGAGCAGGGCCTGGACGATGTCGCCCGCACCGCCGGTGATCAGCCCGACCGATCCGTCGGTCACTGGCAGGCCCGAGGGCGGCACGGAGGTCGTGAGGGGGACTGGGCGCAGTGCTTCGGTCCAGCGCCTTCCCTGGAGGTAGGACACGGCGGGAGGCGGTAGCGGACGGGCGGCGCGTTCCCGCGCTACGCGGGTGAGCAGGTCGGGTGTGATGGGCTCGTCGGTGGTCAGCGTGAAGGCGACGGTGCCCGGGCGTTCCCAGCGCAGGCTCTTGACGAACCCGTCGAAGAGCGAGGCCGCCGGGTGTGCCGTCCGGTCGCATGGAGCCCCGCCCAGCAGAACGGCCAGCGAGCTCTCCGGTTGCCAACGCGACCAGAGGCGCTGGGTGACGAGGAAGACCGCGTCGTGCAGGGCAAGGGCCTGTGGTACGGAGAGGGCCGCCACGTCTCCCAGCACCGTCAGGTGGGGAGCTGCCGAGTCGACTGCGCTGAGCATCTTGTCCACCGAGGCCGCGGACACGGGCCCACCGCTGTCGCCCGGCAGGTCCAGGACGAGTGAGTCGCTGTCGTGGAGGTCGTCGCGGACCGCCCCACCGACATCCGGGGAGGCCAGGAGCACGACGCCCCGGCGGGGTAGCGACGGTGACCGCGGGGTGCCGGTGTCACCGCGGAGGGGCGCGGCCCTGGCCGTGAGCTGCTTCCTGTAGCGGCGGGTCAGACGCTCGAGTCCGTGCTCCTCCTGTCCCGGGTGCGCCTCCTCGGCCGGCTCGGCCAGCAGGGCCGCGTCCTGGTGCTCGGCGGGCAACCGCACGGGCAGGGCGCCGCGCTCCACGGCGTGCAGGAGGGCCAGGGCGTGGTCGGCCGCCAGGTAACTTCGGCCCTCGGTCGCCGCCGGCCGCTCCTGCGGGGCGGTGCTGAATGACAACCGGGCGAGAACCGGCAGCCCACGCTCTCTCGCGGTGTGGCTCGTCGTCACGGCCAGCAGGAACGCGCCCTCGCCCAGGGGCGCCGGCCCGAGCCTCGCCAGGACGGCGTTCTCGGTGCTCCCGTTGCCGTTGACGGCGACGACCAGCGCCAGGTCCAGTTCACCGGTCCTGAGGTAGCGGTGGGCTACCCGGAGGGCCGCGAACGTGCCGTCCCTCCCGGCGTCGATCGCCATGCACGGACCGTGCAGGTCGTAGCGGGCCGCGATGCGGGAGGCGATGACGTTCGGCAGCACGCCCGCCTGTGAATCCTCGGTCGTCGCCGGGAACCGTTGACGGGTCCTCTCCAGGCTCTGCGCCACGTGGGAGAAGACGGGGTCGGCACCATGCTGGTCGAGCAGCCAGGTCGCGTCGTGGGCATAGCAGCGCACCGCGGTTCCCACCAGTGCGCGCGGCATCCCCGTGTGCGCGGCGATCACTCCCGTGGTCTCCCGAAGGTCCGCCCACAGCTCACCGTGCTCCGCGGCGAAACGCGCCGCGACCTGCAGTGCCATCAACTGACAGGGGTCGACAACGGGTGTCGTGCGCCCCGACATCCGGACGTCGGCGGGCGCCGGCGCGGGGTAGGGCCGGGGGAATCCGGCGCCCGGGGGAGCTGCCGTGCCGCGCAGCCAGTCACGGATCGACGTGGTGGACGGTTCGCCGGGCAGGTGAGCCGACCAGGCGACCAACACCAGCTGCCCGGAGTCCGGCTGGACCGGCGGTGCGGAGCGCGGAGCGTTGGCGTCGGGACGATCGGCGACGAGGAGGTGCGCGTTGGTCCCGCCGAAGCCGAAAGCCGATACTCCAACGGTGCGGGGCCTGTCCTGCCTGGGCGGGAAGTGCACGGCCTTGCCCGGTACCCGGACACGCGCACCAGTCGTCCCGCCCTCCGGCTCCTCCGCTCCGAGCTGCCCGGGTATCCAGCCGTTGCGCAGACCCAGCAGCGCGTGCATCAGGGACAGAACGCCGGCAGTCCAACCCGTGTGGCCGAAGACCGGCTTGTTGCTGCTGCACCATTGACCGGAGTCAGGGCCGAGGGTCGTGAGAACCTGTGACTCGACGCCGTCGCCTGCCGGTGTTCCGGTCCCGTGCGCGACGACCCAGTCGACCTGTTCCGCCCCCGCACCGTTGACCGTCCGGGCTCGCTGTATGGCGCGCTGCTGACCGGCGGGGTTCGGCGCCGAGATGGACTTGCCGCGGCCGTCTGCGGCGCCGCCGAAACCGAGGAGAACACCGAGGACGGTGTCGCCGTCCTCGCGCGCCCTCCGCAGCGTCTTCAACGCCACGAGCCCGGCACCGTCGCTGAACAGCGTTCCGTCCGAGGCTCCCGTGAACGCCCGGACACGACCGCGAGGGGAGAGCCCGCTGAGCTTGGCGAACATCACCGCCATGGTGGGATCCACGACGTTGACGCCACCGCAGTACGCGATCTCGCACTCACCCGCGAGGAGGGCTTTGCTGCCCAGGTCGACGGCGTAGAGCGAGGAAGCGCACGCGGTGTCGACCACCAGGGCCTCGGCTACCCGCTCTGTGAGCCCCGCGAAGGCACTGCGCACCACAGCGTCGGGGCCCTCGGCCTGATCGAGGGTCACCGCGTGCCGGTAGTGCTCGAGCAGTGCCGCTCGGACCCTCCCGACGTGCTCCTCGCCCGGCGCCGATCGGGCGAGGAGCTCCACCAGCACCGACTCGACGAGGCTCTGGCTGCCTCCGGGCCAAGCGCCGACGTAGGCTCCGCAGCGGTAGCCGGGTTCGATCCGGACACCGGACCGTGCTTGAAGAACCGTGTGCCGCAACCAACGGATTGCTTCATCGCGGCCGGCACCCACCTCCTTCTCCGCTTCCAGCAGAGCGGGGTGGGGCCGGAAGTCGTGCAGGTAGCCGGCGCGGCGAGCGTAGGTCTTGTCCGGCTCGTGCCGGTCCTGGGACCAGAACCGGCTCAGTTCGAAGCGATCCCCCGGCTCGCTGAAGACGTCGTGCCCACCGTTGACCGTCCTCCACAGCTCACCGGGACTGCAGGCACCGGGTACCGCGACGCCCATGCCCACCACGGCGACCAGGTCGTCGGCCTCTCTCGGCGCGGTCATCGGCGCTGCTCCTCCACCAACTCGGCGATCTTCGCCAGCGTGGTCGCGCGGACCCTTCGCTCAGCCGGTGGTTCGGCCAGCCCGTACTGCTCCCGCACGCGCTGGAACAGCGCGAGTTGTTTGGCGGAGTCGACGCCCAGGTCGGCCTCGAGGTCGATGTCGAAGGACAGCATCTCCACCGGGAAACCGAGGTCCTCTGCGTACATGGTGGCCAGCTCGGCGAGCACATCGGCGCGGGTGGGCGGCGAATCCTGTTCGGCGGGGACCACCGCCCGCGGTGACGCTTGTGCTTCACGTGCGACGGTCTCGTCCGGACCGGGTCGGGCGGGCGGCGGACTCCAGCTCACCGGGAACTCCACCTCGTCGAGGGCGGCGGTGATGCCCTCCACGTCACCACGGCTGGGCAGCAGCGCAACTGCGCGCGCGGAGGTGGGCAGTGAGGACCTGACAATGCCGGTCAGTGCCTGGCGCGCACCGGCCTCGACGAATGTCGTGGTGCCCGACCGGAACAAGGAGAGCAGCGCATCGTAGAAGCGCACTGGCGCCACCATGTTCCGGGTGATCACCTCCCGGACGTCCGCGACGGTTCGAACGTGCCTGCCCAGGATCGGGGAGAACACCGGCACACGGGGCTCGGTCAACCGCACGTCTGCCGTGGAGTCGCGGAAGATGTCCGCGGCGAGATGCAGCACAGGGTTGTGGAAGGCGTACTTGGCCCGCAGCCGAGTGGCGCGGAAGCCCAGGCCGGTCGCCACCGCTTCCGCCGCTCGCAGGGACGCCAGCGGACCGGAGACGACCGTCTGTCCCGGCCCGTTGTCGATCGCCAAGCGGAGCCCGGGATCGTCGAGCAAGCCCACGAGGTGCTCGGTGCGCCATGCGGGCACGTCCAGCGCGAGGAGCCCGCCCTCGACCGGATCGGCCCGACGAAAGGCTTCCGTCCGGGTGCACGCCATGCGGGCGACGTCGGCGACTGAGATCGCTCCTGCGGCCGACAGCGCGGCGAACTCGCCGAAACTGTGGCCGACCAGGACATCGGCCCGCGGTCCGAGCCCGGACAACACCTCGAAACCGGCCGCGTTGATGGCGTAGATCGCCAGGTCCAGTTGGTCGCTGTTCTTGGCGAGGAGCTCGTCCAACGGGGCTGCGTCACGTTCCAGGACCAACGGTGCCACGGGCTCGAAGCCGTGCTCGGTGGCCACCGCGTCGATCGTCTCGAGTACCTCGACCGCCTTGGGGAAGTGTCGTGCTCGATCAGCGAGCACTCCGGGCAGGTAGGCGCCCTGGCCGGGAAACAGCACCGCCAAACGTGAAGTCATGAGTGTGCCTTTTCGTGAGGTCGAACGAAACTACTGATCCTCGTGCTGCCGGAGTCTCTGATCGGCGTAGAAGGCCTTGGCGACGGCGAGGGCGTTCAACGCCCTCGGGAACCCGGCATACGCACTGATGTGGGCGAACAACGCGACGACGGCGGAGGGAGGGATGCCGATCTTGTGCGCGATCGCCAGGTGGAGCTCCAGCTCCTTCTCGGTGTCGCCCAGGACGGCGAGCGCCGTCAGGGTCACCAACTCCCGTTCGCGGTGATCCAGCCCCGGCTCGTGGTGCAGCGTCCCGAAGACCGTCTCGATGACCAGGCGTGCGGTGCTCCCGCTGATCGGCTCCAGATCATCGAGGAATCCCTGCACGGCCTCGCGTCCGGCCAGCTCGTTCGCCGTTTCCAGGCCGCGCTCGTACCGTGCGTCCTGGTGCCGGCTGCGGGCCTCATGTGGGTTGTCTGCTGTCATCACCAGTCATTTCGTCGAGTCCGGCGGACTTCAACGAGGAAGTGGGCTGGACGGTGGTGGGCTCGGGTTGTCCGGACCTGCGTGGCGGAATCGGCCGGTTCTGGTGAGGCGGCGCCGTGCGCCGTCCTGTCCACGCCCTGACCGGCGCCCCCGGACCGCCCGACCTCGTCCTCGTCCGGCCGGCCGCGGGATCGATTGCGGTCCCGGGGAACGGGGTTCAGAGCGAGGTGATCTCCAGGGTCATGAGGGAGTAGATGCTGGAGACCGTTGCCAGTCCGGCCGTGCACAGCAGCACGTCGACCGCCGGGGCGGTGAGGACCTGGACGACGGTGCTGCCGGTGAACAGGCCGGAGGTGACCGTGCCGGTGTCGGTGACCACCAGGGCGGCTCCCACCGTGGTGGAGGTGAAGTTGGAGGATATGGTCGAGCTCTGACCGGTGTTCCAGGTGATGGAGAATGTGGTGGAGCCGCTGTTCACCAGGTCGAGGCAGGACCGTCCCGGGATGAGGAGGGTGCGTGTGCGGGAGCCGGAGGTGATGGCCGGATTGCTCAGCGACGCGCACGGCCCGTACTGCGTCGTGGAAACGACGGAGACGTCCTGCGGGGTCATGCTCAGCGGCGGGGTGTAGGTGTCGTTCTGGCTACTGGGCGGGGTGCAGGTGACATCCAGCACCCCGGCCGAGGCCGTCCCCGCCGGGCCCGACACGAGCAACGCCACAACGGAGACCGCCGTCATCAGCGTGGAAGTGGTGGTGCGTAACAGTTTGATCATCATCGCTCTCCATCCGGGCGGTACTCGGAAACCCGGGGTGGGGCGCGAGTACGCGTCCGATACTTCAAAGATGCTCCGACCGGACCTCTCGCGACAGGGCCATACGGGGGACTCGATGCAGAGGAATGGCTCTTCGTCACCACCGCCATGCGGACCTGAAGCCCGCCAACCAGGTCCGGGCACCGCCACCTTCGCCCGGACAGAACGCACTTGGCCGTGCCGCGCGAAAGTGGCGGCGGGGTGGGTGCCCGACCGGCGGTCCGCCGTGCAGGTCCGGACGGTGGTGGGCTCGGGTTGTCCGGACCTGCTTGGCGGAATCGGGGCGTGTCGTCGCCGCAAGTCGCCGAACGCGCTCCGTCGAACGTGCGGTTCGCGGTCGATCCGGTACCTGAAGCGGCCCGGTCAGGACGCGACGCCGATCTGGAACGGGGGATCACCCGTCACATCCGCGATTGCGGGAGTGGTGTCGGGTGCCAAGCTCGACGATCGCGTGCCGGAGAACCTGGTGAACGCTCGCACCTGGGCGGGATCCGGGCAACGCCGCCAGGGTGGGCTCCACCAGGTGAGAGGGCGGAGCCCATGTAGATCACAGGAAGCGGTAGGACTTGAACAGGAACGTGATCGAGCTGCCCGGCGGCACCGGGTTGGCGAGCACGGCACAACTGGTGTCCGTGTAGAGGGTCACCGTGGTGTCGGTGGCGTTGTAGACGCTGGTGCCCAGCGTGGACACGAGGTGGCAGTCGCCGATCTCGGGATCGTGGACCTCCTGACTGCCGCCCACGAGATCCACGTAGTAGAAGGTGCCGTCTGCCCGAGTGTCCTCAGCGGCAGCCGCCGTCGTGGTGGCCGGGACGGAGGCGAGAGCGAGGGCCAGGACCGCGACTGCTCGTAGTGCGCTTCGCATGTCGATTGCCTTTCAGCCGTGTTGTCAGGTGTGCCCCACGAATGCGGGTCAGGTGTCGTGCCGACCGCCGCACGTGCCCGAACAGCTTCCGCTTCTCCCGACGATCAACTCAAGAGCGGGAAGTGATTTCGTCAAACGTGACAACGGGACATGATCGTTGACCTCCGGCGACCGGCCCGGCTTTCGTCACCCGCTGAGAGTAACGTGAGTGCACCGAGTGATGAGGGCGCGTGAGAGAGGCTGACCGCAGGTGGGTGCTTGGGAATAAACAGGAATAAATGTGCGCCGCACGGGTGACCGTGTCGATCTGAACTTGCGGCCGGGGTAAACGAGGAAGACGATCGAGCGGTGGGCGGCGAGGTCGTTCCGGGGCGTAGCGGGGAGAGTGATGATCGGCAATTCCGAGCGCACTGCGGAAATGATCTCCTGGGTCGACCGCGACATGCCGGTGATGCGACTGCTCCGTGAACGGTTCGGCTCGGAGCGACCGCTGGCCGGGTACCGCCTGTCGGCCAACGTGCACCTGCTGGCCTCGACCGTCCCGCTGTTGCTGGCGCTGCGCGACGCCGGCGCCGACCTGGTGGTCTGCGGGTCGAACCCCATGTCGACCGACTCCGGTGTCGCGCGATGGCTCGATGACCACGGTATGACCGTGTTCGCTCCCGGTGTGGACGACCTCGAAGACGACCACGGGCGACTGCTGGCCGCGCTGGACCACCGCCCGCACGTCATCCTCGACGAGGCAGACGGGCTCCTCGGTCTCTTGCACGCCGAGCGCGAAGAACTGGTGCCGACCATTCTCGGCGCGTCGGTGCACACCCTCACCGGCGTTCGACGTCTGCACCGCTTCGCGGATCAAGGGCGTCTGCGCTTTCCGGTGATCGGGATCGACGGCAGTCCGATCAAGCAGCTCTTCGACAACGAAATGGGCACGGCGCAGAGCACGCTCGACGCGATCACTCGCCTGGTGAACCCGCTGTACTGCGGGTTGTGCGTCGTGGTGGCCGGTTTCGGCGCGTGCGGACGGGGAATAGCGAAGGCGCTGTCCCGCCGCGGAGCCGACGTCATCGTCACCGAGGTCGACCCGGTGCGCGCGCTGTGGGCGGTGACATCCGGCTTCCGCGTCATGCCCGCGGACGAGGCAGCCGCCGTGGGGGAATTGTTCATCACCGCGACCGGGAACATCAACGTTTTCACCGGGTCGCACTTCTCCCGGATGAGGGACGGAGTGACGCTCGCCAACGCCGGGCACGGGGACGTCGAGATCGACGTCGCGACCCTGGCCGACACCGCGTCCGAGGCCCGCACCGTCCTGCCGTTGGTGACCGAGTACCGCGACGGGAGTGGGCACCGGAAGTTCCTCCTGGCGGAGGGGTACCCGGTGAACACCGCCGCATCGGCCGGTCACCCCCCGGGACTCATGGACATCAGCTTCGCCGCGCAGGCATTGGGACTCGAGTACCTCGTCAAGAACGCCTCGCGCCTGTCCAGGACGGTCCACCCGCTGCCCGAGGAGGTGCAACGGCGCGTCGCCGGCGCGAAACTGGCGGCGCTGTCGGTGTCCATCGACCGACAGGACCCCGAGCAACTGCAGTACGACGAGCAACTCAGCTTCGCTCCGCGATGAGCTTCGGAGAGCGCCATGTTGCACCTGATGCCATACCGATCCTGGCTCGCCTCTGGGGCCGTCGACCACCCCGACGCGGTCCGCCTCACAGACGACAACGCCGTGCTGGAGCACGTCAACAGCCGCTTGACGGATGACGAACGTCCCTTCGTGGTCGTGGAGCCGCACTTCGGTGTCGCCCCGAGGGTCCGCTTCCTGTGCCGGGACATCAGGGGTGCAGTGGTGGAGATCGCGCCTCGTCCACCGCTCGCCGTGCGCTTGGACCTGTTGCCGCACCCCGAAGGTGGTTGGGCCAAGGAGATCTGGGAAACCGGGTACACCTTCACCCCGGCGGGTTATCCCGGTCCACGTGCCAGCGCGACCGCGTTGCAGTACGCCCTCGGCCCCGACGAGCGTTCCCGCTGGCACGTCGTGCGGCAGGACGAGCTGTGGTTGTGGCAGAGCGGGGCGCCGCTGCGCATGCTGCTCGGCGGCCGCGCCGAGGAACCCGCCGACCCGTCAGAGCACGTCCTCGGCGACGACTTCGCCCAGGGGCAGCAGCCCTGCCTGCTGGTTCCGGGGGGCACTTGGCAGGCCGCCGAACCGGCCGTGCCCGCAGAGGTGCTGATCGCCTGCGTGGTGTCGCCCGGCTGGGATCCCGAGGACTACCGCATCCTCGAAGCGGAGCACGAACGGTCGTGAAGCCGCCGCTCGCCTCTTGTTGCCGCGACGGTGCCAGGTGCGCTCGAGGCCGCCGACTCCCACTTGTTCCCTTGGACGCCGCGCCCGCGCCACGGGGTTACGTTGCGACCGTCTCGCGAACGAGCATCTCGAGCGCGCCGGGCAACCCGTGCTCGGCTGCCGCACGGCGTTGACGGGTGGCGGCGCCGCCACCGGTCAACACCCGGTCCAGCAACGATCGCACCTCGTCGAGGTCGCCCGACGTGGTCAGCGCGGGTGTGACGTGCTGCAGGAGGCGTGCGGCCAGAGTGCTCGCGGGTACTCGCGCACCGGTCCAGGGGTCGATCGCCGCGCCGCACAGGCCGTGTCGGGCGGCCGCCCAGAGCGCGTCGGCGAGCACGACGTCGCTCAAGCGGCGCGCTTCCCGCCCGGCGTCCAGTTCGGTCAGCGCGGTGCGCACGAGACCTCGGGCCAAGGCGGCGTAGAGCACCGCCTCGTCGACGGTGGCCGCCGCGTCGCCGATCCGCACCTCGACGGTCGGCAGGTGGTCGGACAGGCGGGCCAGTCGCAGCCCACCGTGGTCCGGTGGCAGTAGGGCGCACTCCTTGAGGCGGGCCAGGTCAGCGTCGTACTCGGCGGCCGAGGCGAACCACGGGGGGAGACCCGAGGCGGGCAAGCAGTGGTACACCATCATCCGCCAGCTGTGGAACCCGGTGTCCCGACCCCGCCGGTAGGGCGAGTTCGCGGTGATCGCGAGCAGGGTCGGCAACCAGGGCGCCACGTGGTTGAGCACCGCGACGCCGGTATCGCGGTCGCCGATGCCGGTGTGGACGTGGCAGCCGCAGATCTCCTGGTCGGCTACGACACCGGCGCACACCTGCCGCAGCGCCTGGTAGTGGTCGTCCGCGTTGAGTTCCGCCTGCCGCGTGTCGAACAGCGGGTGCCCGACCGACACCAAGTCCAGACCTTCGGCGTCGGCCGCGCGGGCCAGTGCCAGGCGGTTCCGGATGAGATCACCGCGCAGCCCGGCGAGGTCCGTGCGGACTCCGGTGTTCGTTTCGACCTCGCTGTCCCACAGCTCGCGCTGGAGGCGGCAGCCGTCGCCAAGACCGATGTCCGCCGCCCGCTTCAACACCGACGCGGCGGCTTCGGCGGACCGCAGCGACTCGCGGTCCACCAGCAGGAACTCCTCTTCCACCCCGATCGTGACACCGGCCTGCCCAGACACCGGTCGCGCCGTAGTCATCGCGATATCGACCTCACTTCCGTCCACCCGTCTTCCCGATAGGGCGACCCGTGCGCAGCAGTGGCGCGGCGGCTGCCCGTCGCGCGGCGGCGTGGGCCGGAACCTCGGGATCCGGCACCAGCGACGCGCCGCCCGATCACGTAACGTCGATTCGCACCGCATCTCTCCACTCGAGTCGCCAACGGAGGGAGGATTCCCCTTCGGGGTCGGCTGGAACTCTCCGGCGAAGACTGTTCGTTGCGCACATCGGGTGACCGTCAGGGCCCCGAACGAGTGAGAACGTCGGATGCCACACGTAGGTTCCACCGGCAGGTGCAATTACGAGTGTGGCGATGGGCAGTGACGTCGTCTCCGCCATCTGCACGCGGGAGTTCCTGGACGGTGAGGTGGAATGTCTGACAGGCAGAGAACGACGCTCGTGATCGCGGACCGGTTCTGGGACGGGTTGTCCGACCGCCCGTCCGGGCCTGTCCAGGTGCTCGTGCGGGGGCGTCGCATCGCGGCGGTGGGTGAGAACCTGGCCGGTTCCTCGGACGCCGACGTGGTGGATCTGGGGGATCGCACCCTGCTGCCAGGCTTCATCGACTGCCACGTCCACGTCGTGCCCGAACTCGCACCCGACACGTCCACCAGCGCCCGGACCCTGGCCGCCCTACCCACCCTGCGGGCCCTGCTCGACAACGGCTTCACCACCGTGCGCGACCTCGGTTGCACCGACCAGCCCATCACCGTGGATCTGCGACGCGCGCAGCGGGAAGGTGTCGTGGAAGGTCCAAGGCTCGTCGTGGCACCTCACATCATCTCCGGACGCGGCGGCCACGGAGACAAGTCCGCGGGACTCCCGAACCGCTTCGGCGTGGAGGTCGGCGTGCTCGCCGACGGTGTCGACGAGGTCGTCCGCGCCGTGCGCACGGAGGTCCGGCTCGGCGCGGACTGGATCAAGTTCGCGGGCACCGGCGGATTCGGGCCCGGGTCCGACGACCCGGAACTGGTCACCTACTCCCAGCGCGAGGTCGACGCCCTCGTGGCGACCTCGCGCGACCTGAGGCGGCCGTGCGCGGTGCACGCGTTCAACGACGAAGGTGTCCTGCGTGCGGCACACGCGGGCGTCCGCTCAGTGGAACACGCTTCACTCGCCTCGTCTGAGACGCTGACCGTGCTGGCGGAGAAGGGGATCTGGCTGGTCCCCACCCAATCAGTCGTGGTCGAGTGCCTCGACCACCTGGACGACGACGACTTCTGGACCGAAAAGCCGGCACACCTCAGGGTCGTGTTCCGCGGACACGAGGACCGCCTGCGTCAGTCCGCGTCACACCCGTCGGCCAGCGGCGTCCGGTTGGCGTTCGGTTCCGATGCCAGCGTCCTGCCCCACCGGGACAACTGGCGGGAGTTCCCGGCAATGGTGACGGCTGGTCTCAGCCCACTGCGGGCGTTGCGGGCGGCGACCTCGGAAGCCGCCGCACTGCTCGGCACACCCGAACGCGGAGCCGTCCGCCCCGACCTCATCGCCGACTTGATCGCCATGCCCGGCAACCCCTTCGACGACATCAACGCCACCGGGGACGTCGACTTCGTCATGCAGGGAGGAGAGGTCAAGCGGAACGCCGTCCGGTAGTCGTCGTGGTCGGTGGCGCCATGCTGAACCCGCGCGGGCCCTCACCCCATGTCGGCGCAGAGCTGGTCGATGTGCTCGGCGGTGACGTGCGGCATGACGACGACGTGAGCGCGGCCGTCGTGGGTGAGGAGGTGCCACTTGCGCATCACCTCGTCGGAGGGCGGGTCGAACAGCACGACGTTGCCGCCGGGGCCCTGGTCGGGTGCCGACCCACCGCCTCCAGTCAGCGGATTGCGTGGTCGGTGACCTCCAGGCAGCGGTGGATCCGTCGGGCCAGCCCTTCGCGGCCGAGTCCGCGCAACGCGTACCACAGCAGCACGGGGGACAACGCGTCGCGTGAGCCGCTGATGGTGTCGTCGTCACTGCCGACGGCACGTCCGCGGAGCGGGCCAGGACGACGCTGCTGGGCACCGGCGAGCCGATGATCTTGTGCCCCGCTGATCGACACGCTGTCCGCGCCGTCGGCGAAGGCCCAGGGCCTGGGCGGCCGTCCGAACGCCGCCAGCATCCCGCCGAACGCGGCGTCGGAGTGGATGAACACCCTGTGCACGCCGGCCTTCGACACGACCCGCCGGATGCGGTGTGCGTCGTCCATCGCGCCGCGGCCGGTGCTGCCGACCGTCGCGACCACGACGGCGGCCCGGTCCGACCGGACTCGCACCTCCCGGACCAGGGCGTCCAGGCTCATCGCGCCGTCGGCCCCCGTGTCCACCGCCACGTGGGGCAGGCGCAGCAGCCGGGTGATCTTGGGGATCGAGTAGTGCGCCTCGGCCGATGCGTACAGCACCGCGTCCGGGTACCGCTCCCGTCCGAGGTAGGCGGCGAACAGGTTGGCCTCCGTGCCGCCGTGGGCCACGTGTCCCGAGATCTCACCGGCGTCGCCCCGGCGAGGTCGGTGAAGAAGGACACGACGGCCTGCTCGAAAGGCTTGGAGTCGATGCCGTACTCGCTGGTCTGATCCGGGTTGCCGGCATTGTTGAGGTGCAGCGACAGGAAGTCGATCAGATCGCGGTAGTCGAAGTCGAGGTTCACGGGGAACCCGAGCATGGTTTCCTGCTTCTTCCGGACCGAACCGGCGAACTGCCGCAGCAGGTCGCCGTCGGCGTGCTCCGTACCGGGGGCACTTCGGTCGGGTATCCGCAGATTCGCAGGTGTCGGCACCGTGCAACCGCCTTTCCGGATAGCGGCGCGGGCTTCTCCGAGGTGGGCACCACGAGCTTGTCCGACGACCCGGATTTCGACGGCACGACCGATCCGACGGTGTCACAACTCCTGTGCAAAGGATTCCCCTTCGCGCGGAAACAGCATCGGGTCGGCAGCGAGAATTCCCTCCCCGCGAGCAGGCGCAACCTGCGTCAGGTCCTGAGGACGGCCACCACCGGGTGCACCAACCGGTTGGGAGAGCACGATTGGGCGATAGGTGCGGCGGACGTCCGGGTGAACCGTGCCGGGGCGGTTTTCGCCCCCACGTCCCGGGAACCCGTTCACGGAACGCGAACCCGGGGAGGCGAGCGTGGTGAAGGCCGTCGTGTGGCACGGCGTCGGGGACATCCGCTTGGACGAGATGCCCGATCCGAGGATCCTGGAACCGACCGACGCGATCGTGAAGATCACCCGGAGCGCGATCTGCGGCACGGACCTGCACCTGGTGCGGGGCACCATGCCCGGAATGGTCGAGGGCACCGTCCTGGGCCACGAGGCGGTGGGCGTGGTGGAGGAGGTCGGTCCGGCGGTGCGTGGCTTCACCCCCGGCGACCGGGTGGTGGTGACGTCCTCGATCGCCTGCGGCGCCTGCTCGTACTGTCGTGCCGGGTACTTCGCGCAGTGCGACACGGCCAACCCGAACGGCCCGTCAGCGGGGACGTGCTTCTTCGGCGGTCCCGAGGCGACCGGTGCGGTGAACGGACTGCAGGCGGAGTACGCCCGAGTGCCCTACGCGATGACGAGCCTGGTGCGGCTCCCGGGCGCCGTGAGCGACGACCAGGCGATCCTGCTGTCCGACATCTTCCCGACGGCGTGGTTCGGTGCCCGGTTGGCCGAGGTGGGCGACGGCGACACGGTTCTCGTGCTCGGCGCCGGCGTGGTGGGACAGTTCGTGGTCGCGTCGGCGAAACGGCAGGGTGCGGGGCGCGTCATCGTCGTGGACGGCATCTCCTCACGCCTGGACAAGGCGCGCGAGCAGAACGCCGAGACGGTCGACTTCAACGCGGAGGACCCGGTGGCGGTGGTCCGCGAGCTGACCGGTGGCATCGGCGCGGACCGCGTGATCGACGCGGTCGGTGTGGACGCGGAACGCCCGAAGACCGGCCCCGCGGTCGAGTCGACCGAACAGTGGGCCGACCGGTTCGAGCAGGAGCGTCGGCTGTCCGCGCCCGAAGCCGACCCTCGCGGTGACCAGTGGTTGCCCGGAGACGCGCCCAGCCTGGCCCTGCGGTGGGCGGTGCAGGCTGTGGCGAAGGCGGGCAGCATCGGCGTGATCGGCGTCTACCCGCCCGGGTTCGACGGCTTCCCCCTCGGTGAGGCGATGAACAAGAACCTCACCGTCAACATGGGCAACTGCCACCACCGCCGCTACCTGCCCCGGCTGCTCGACCTCGTGGTCGCCGGGACCGTGGATCCCACCGCGTTCATCACCCGGCGCGAACAGCCCGTCGACGCGCTGCGGGCCTACGAGTCGTTCGACCGCCGCGAAGAGGGCTGGCTCAAGACCGTGCTGCACGTCGCATAGCAGACGCCCCTCGCGGACACTTGTTCTCGACGGTGCGGCACCGACCGGTATGCCGATCTTCGAGGTAGCCGCTTCAGCTTGTCGCAGGCAGCACGGCGATGGACGTCGCGGTCCCCGGTGCAGCCGACGCGCGCCGAACCACCGCGTGGGCAGACGCGGGCCGTCAGCGTCGACGGCCACGTCCGTCGGCGCGGATCCGCGTGGGTCGATTTTCGATGACGATCACGACGGGCGAGCTCCAGGAGCAGGTCGGGAATCCGCGCCCGCGCGCACCTCCGCAAGCTCGAACAAGTACGGAATATTCGAAAGATCAGCACGCCGATATTCCGCGCGAATTGGACGAAACCGATCTTGTGGCCAGATCGTGAGCAATGTAGCATCCCGTCCATCGGCGACTTCCGGGACTGCATGGCACCGATGCGCCCGGAACCGGTTCGTCCTCCGGAAGGGCGGCGGCATGCACGTGAAAGCACCTGCCATGCGGATTCTTGCCCGAACGTCGGCAGCGGTCTTCGCTTTAGCCCTGCTGTCGGCACCTGTGCGTGGTGAAACAAGTCCCGGAATTCCGTTCGACCTGGACACCGGAAACGCCATAGCGGAAGTGGTTATCCCGGCGGAGAACCCGCTCTTCCGAACCACGGTATCCCCGAGTGACGCCTCTCTCGTCATCCGGTACACGGTGCTGCTCAACAACGCCTGGTTCGACGCCATCGCGCCGTACCACCCGACCGCGGTGGGCATCGCATCCCGGCTCGGTCGCAGGCCGGCGACCGAGCGGGCGACCAACCGGGAACGCAACATCGCCATCATGTACGCGAGCTACCGCGTGCTCAACAGCCAGCTGCCCCAGTTCCGCGCGCAATGGCGCGAGATGCTCGTCTCGACCGGGCTCGACCCGGACAACGACAGCCGTGACACCACCACGCCCGCGGGCATCGGCAACCGCGCCGGAGAGGCGGTGATCGCCGGCAGGCTGCACGACGGCATGAACCAGCTCGGTGACGAGGGCGGCCGGAAGTACAACCGGCAGCCCTATGCCGACTACCTCGGGTACCGGCCGGTCAACACCGCCGACACCATCCGGGACCCGTCCCGCTGGCAACCGAACGTGGTGACCGGAGGCAACGGCGTCTTCCGGGTCCAGGAATTCGTCACACCGCAGTGGAGCGTCACGCGACCGTACTCGTACAGCGACCCCGCGGAGTTCCCCCTGCCCCCGCCCGTGAACAGCGACGCAGTGCGCAACCCGGCCGGGTACAAGCGCCAGGCGGACGAGATCCTGCGCGCCTCGGCCAACCTGACCGACTACCAGAAGATCCTGGCCGAGAACTTCAACGACAAGTTCCGCGCCCTGCCGCCCGCGTTCCGGCACATCGCGGCCGTCAACAAGTACGACCTCGACCGGTTCGTCTTCCTCGACGCCCTCTCGAACGTGGCCCCGTTCGACGCCGGGATCGCGACCTGGCACTACAAGCTGCGCTACGACGCGGTCCGCCCGTTCACCGCGATCCGCTACCTGTACGGCGACCGGAACGTCACCGCCTGGGGCGGTCCTGGTCAGGGCACCGTCACCGACATCAAGGGCAACGAGTGGCGCAGCTACCTCGAGACCTCGGACCACCCCGAGTACCCGTCGACCTCGACCGCGTTCTGCGGCGCGCTCGCCCAGGCGGCCCGCCGGTTCACCGGTTCGGACGCCCTCGGTCTGTCGATCCGCGTGGCCAGGGGCGCATCGGTGGTCGAACCGGGCATCACCCCGCGCGCCGACACCACCCTGGGCCCGTGGGAGACGCTGACCGAGTGGGAGCAGGAGTGCGGCCTCAGCAGGCTCCTGGGCGGCGTCCACTTCCGCTCCGCCATCGACGCGGGACGTGACCTGGGCAGGCGCGTGGGCGACCGCGCCTATGAGTTCCTCAAGACGCACATCGACGGCACCGCGCCACCACCTCCGGGCAGCTGACCGGCTAGGGCCAAGGAGAGCGGCAGATTGCGTCTGATCGGGTGAAGCGGTTTCCGATGACCTGCGATGGCCCTTCAGCGCGTGTCGCATGCGCGTGGGACGCGAGTTGCACTGATCAGGCTGCCGCTCCTGCGAGTTGGCCAGGTGGTTGAGGAGGTCCGCGGCATCTCGGGAGATCTCGTGCCCGGGCATCCCCTGTCCATCGGCGTGGTCGTGGTGCTGTCGCTCTTGGTCGCACCCTGACCGGCGGCCCCCTACGCCACCGCTTGGCCGCCCACCAACTGGTTCGTCGAGTGGGATGACATCACCTACATGGGTGCCTCGGTCGATGACCGAGTGGCTCCAGTTGCGACGCTGAGCGGGCGGACCCATGCTCTGTCGCGGAAGAGGGCCGTTGCGCGGTTCATACCCTGATCGGCTTCTTGAAGCCTGTGACGAATCGTTTCCCTCCACGAGGAGTGACCAGGTTTATGCCCCATCCGGGTCCGTCCGAGCAACGTGCCGCCGAGGCCGTCACCGTGGTCATGTCCGTTCATCGGGATCAGGGCGACTTGGCAGCGGCGGTGGACGACCTGATGTCCACCCTGGACAGGGTCGGAGAGCGGCACTGCGTCCTCCTCGTGATCGAGGACGGCGATCCCGTCACCGCGGTGAGCGTCGTCGGCGAGGTGGTGAACCGCAATCGGGACCGCGTCAAGGTGGTCCGTCACGAGCATGGTTGCAACGAGAAGGTATTGTCCTGCAAGGGCTTCATCGTGGCCTTGGCGGATGCCGATCACCGGCGGATCTTCCTGACCGACGTCCGTTTCACCGCCGCGCGACTGCCTGCCCTGTTGGCGGTGGCGCGCGAGGAGCGGGCGGGCCTGGTCATCGGGTGTCGGTGCGACCGCGTCGATCCGCGGCGCCGCAGGGTGTGCTCCTGGCTGCGGAAGGCAGTGCGCTCGACCGCCCCTGTCGTGGGTGTGCCGGGTGCCTGGAAGGGCTTGGTCCGTACGGGGTCGGTCGGCCGTGCTGTCAGCAGGGTGCTCTCGCCTCGCGATCCGGTCTTCCGCGCAGTGCTCCTGGTCGCGGCGGTGTTGTCGGTGGCTGCTTGCGTCGTGGTGGCCGCGAGGCAGATGACGCTGGCCTACCCGGACGCGGTGTCGCACCTCTTGATCACCCGTCGGGTGCTCGACGCGTCGACGCCCGGTGCCGCCCAACTCGGCGGGGTTTGGCTGCCACTGTCGCACCTGCTGGCACTACCGCTCGTGGTGAACGACTCCTGGTATCACGCGGGCGTCCTGCCGAGTGCGGTGTCCATGTGCGCCTACGTCGCCACTGCGGGCTGGTTGTACCGCATCGGCACCGCGCTCACCGGGCGCCGGGCGGGCGGGGTGACCGCGGTCCTGGTGTTCTGCGCCAATCCCAACGTCCTTTACCTGCAGAGCACGCCGATGACCGAGGCACTGCTGTTCGCCTGCCTGGCTGCGGCGACCTGGCACCTGCTGTGCTGGTGTCAGAAGGGCGATTACCGGCATCTGCTGGCGACGGCCGTCGCCGTCCTCGGGGCCACCCTGGTGCGATACGAGGGGTGGGTCTTCCTGGTAGCGGTAGCGGTGGTCGTCGGAGTGCGATCGTGGCGGCGGTCGCGGACGAGAGCAGGGCCCTGGGTGCTCGTGCGGGCCGACCTGGTGTTCTTCGGTTGTCTGGCGGTCGGTGGCGTGGTCGGCTGGGCGGTATGGAACGCCGCGATCTTCGGTGATCCGCTGAACTTCGTGCGTGGCGAGTTCGCCAAGCCCGCGTTGTGGGTCAGTGCTGGAGAGCAGGCCGTCGGTGACTGGGGTGCGTCGCTGTGGACCTACCTGCACGCCATGGACCACAACCTCGGGCCGGTTGTGCTGGTCCTGTCCGGGGTCGGGCTGACCTGCTTCACGTGGCGGACGAGGTTGCGGGCCGAGGCCCTGGCACCGCTGCCCCTGTTGGTGTTCCTGCCCTTCTTCGTCTGCGCGCTCGAGTCCGGGCAACGGCCGCTGCACGTGCCCGAGATCAGCGGCGACCTCTACAACGTCCGGTTCGCGCTTGTCATGGCGTTGCCGGCGGCGGTGTTCACCTCCTACCTCGTCGTGCCGGCGGATCGGACATCGACCCGGTTCCTGCCCGCTGTCGCGGTGTTGTTGGGCAGTGGGCACCTCGTGGTGACGGGAACCGCGACGTGGGAGGAGGCTCAGGCCTTCCGGGAGGGCGCCACCGAACGCATCAACGCCCGAGCGGCGGCCTGGTTGCGCGAGCACTACGACGGTGGCCGGGTGTTGATGCAGTCGTGGAGCAACGAGACGGTCAGCTTCGGCTCCCAGGTGCCCATGGAGCGGTTGGTCTACGAAGGCAGCTTCCGTCAGTGGGAGCCCGCGCTCGATGATCCTCTCGGGCACGGGATCCGCTGGATACACCTGCGCTGCACGTCGGGCGGCGAAGACCTGGTGTGGCAGCGGCTGCACGACAGCCCTTTGATGCATACCGAGTACAAACCGGCGTACGCCGACGACCATCACATCTTCTACCGGCGAGTGGAGGGTTGAGGACGGGAGGGGGCGCTCTTGTGAACGATCTCCGGGCGGGTCACAGGCGCATCGGGTGGAACAGCGGGACCAGGAGGGTCGTCATGGGTCGGATCAGGAGGAAGTGGCGGGACAGTGACCTCTGAGATACGACAAGCCGGGAAGCGTTCCATCGCCTACGTCTTCCCTGTTTACAACGAGGCGGGGAACATCGAGCTGCTGCATCGCACGGTGTGCCAGGTCACCGGGGCACTCGCCGACCGCTACGACTTCACCTTCACCTACGTCGACGACGGCAGCAAGGACGACTCCGCGAGTTGCCTGCAGGCGCTGGCCGATGCGGACCACCGCGTCACGGTGATCGAACTCGCGCGGAACTTCGGCCACCAGACGGCGGTCACCGCGGGTTTGGATCTCGTCGATGCCGATGCGGTAATCATCATGGACAGCGACTTGCAGGACCCGCCACAGGTGAGCCTGGAACTGATCACGAGGTGGCAGCAGGGCTACGAGGTCGTGTACGCGCAACGCCGCTCTCGCCGCGACACGACGTTCAAGAAGTTCACCGCGAGCGTGTTCTACTGGGTCCTGCGCAAGATCGCTTCGATCGACATCCCTCGCGACACCGGCGACTTCAGGCTCCTGGACCGCAAGGTGGTCGACGAACTGCGCAAGTTCCGCGAACGCGACCGGTTCCTGCGCGGCCTGGTCAGCTACATCGGCTTCCGCCAGACCGGGGTGTTGTTCGATCGCGACGAGCGGCACGCGGGCACCACGGGCTACCCCTTGAGCAAGATGCTGAGATTGGCTGCGGACGGCCTGCTCGGGTTCTCCGTCACTCCGCTCAGACTGATCAGCAGGCTCGGGTACGGCATCTCACTGCTGAGCTTCCTGGGAATCCTGTACACGGCCGGGGTGAAGGTCCTGGCTCCGGAGACGGCGGTACCCGGGTGGGCGTTCACCGCCATCGCGATGTTCTTCCTCGGCGGAGTGCAGATCACCATGCAGGGTGTGCTGGGCAGCTACATCGGCCGGACCTACGCCGAAGCCCTAGGGCGACCGCTCTACACCGTCTCGTCGGTGCGCACGGCCGTCGACCAAGACACACCGGTGAAGACCGTGCAGGACCGGTCCGTGCAGTCGAGCGGCCGGAGCCTGAACCGGTGAAGCCGGGCACCGGCACGCGTCTGCGCTTCGGTGTGGTCGGTGTCGTGAACACCTTCGTGGACCTCCTCGGCTACCTCTCGCTCGTGCTGACGGGCACTCCGACGTTCCTGGCGAACCTGATCTCGACCTCGATGGGCATGGCGTTGAGCTTCGTGCTCAACAGGTCGTTCACCTTCCGCACACGGTCCGGTGACATGCGCACCCAAGTCCCGTTGTTCGTGTTGTGCACGGCATCAGGGCTGTGGGTCGTCCAACCCCTGGCGATCAACGTCACAGTGGATCTGTTCGGCGGTTCGACCACCCTGAGCGCGGTGACGGGGCCCAAGCTCGTCGGCTTGGCAATCGGACTGGTGTGGAACTACGTCCTCTACAGCAAGGTCGTCTTCCGCCGGCTGGGACCCGGACCGGTGACAGCGGTCGGACACGTCACCTGGGGAGTTGGTCGGTGGCGGGCGTGGCCGGCCCCACGAAGCCGACCGGCACAAGACCCGATTCACCCGGCCGCATCGGATGGCGCCCGCGAGGTGAAGGACCTGCCGGAGGTGTGACCACCCCTCGCCGTCCGGCCTGGAAGCCCGTGCCTGAGAATGGAACCACCCCGCACATGACGACCAGTTCCTCCCGAGACAGGGCTGAAGCCCTCGTCCTTCCCGAGCAGTACAGCGCCTTCAGACTGCTCAGCCACGGGCAGAAGATCACCCTTGCGGCGGTGTCCACCGTCCTGGTGTGCGCGGTTCTGGCCGGCGCCTTCACCACAGCCGCACCGCGACCGCTGTGGTGGGCGCAGGTGTTCGTGACCGGGACCACGATCGTCTACGTGCTCGTGATCTGCTTCCGATGCCTGCTGGTGGCCGCCGGCCCCGGCGCGCGGATCATCCGAGTGCGCGATGAGGACATGATCGCCGATCAGCAGCTGCCGCCCTACACGGTGCTCATCCCGGTGCACCGCGAGGAGGCGGTGCTGCCAGGGCTGGTCGAGACCATCCGCCGGCTCGACTACCCAGCCCAGAGGCTGCAGGTGCTGCTGCTGGTCGAACAGGATGACGACATCACCCGCCCGACCCTGGACCGCCTGGACCTGCCGTCGGAGTTCGAGGTGGTGCTCGTTCCCGAGGGCGGGCCCCGCACCAAGCCCAACGCGTGCAACGTGGGCCTGGCCCGCGCCACCGGCGAGTTGTGCGTCATCTACGACGCGGAGGACCGCCCCGAATCGGACCAGCTCCGCAAGGCGGTGGCGGCGTTCGAGAGGCAACCGGACCGGGTGGTGTGCGTGCAGGCCGAGCTGGCCTACTGGAATCCCTGGACTAACTGGCTGACCCGCAACTTCGCCGCCGAGTACGCGCTGACCTTCGCCTTGGCGCTGCGCGGGCTGGACCGCTTTCACCTGCCCATTCCGCTGGGGGGCACGTCCAACCACTTTCGGGTCGACGCCCTGCGCGCACTCGGCGGCTGGGATCCGCACAACGTCACCGAAGACGCCGACCTCGGTGTGCGCATCGCACGCCGAGGGTGGACCGTGCGGATGATCGACTCGATCACCTACGAAGAGGCCAACAGCGAACTGGGCAACTGGATCCGCCAGCGCAGCCGCTGGATCAAGGGCTATTTCCAGACCTGGCTGGTGCACATGCGCAACCCGTGGCGACTGCTGCGAGAACTGGGGCCCTGGAAGTTCATCGGCTTCCAGCTGACCTTCGGCTTCACCACCATCACCACGCTCGTCAACCCGCTGTTCTGGTCGCTGACGTGCCTCTACCTCGCCATGGGCCCGGAGCGGATCGAGCCGCTGTTCCCGCCAGCCGTGCTCTACGCAGGGACGACCGCCATGCTGGGGGGCAACCTCGCCGTGCTGTACCACTTCATGGCAGGCTGCATGGAACGCGGTCTCCACCGCGCCGTGCCGACCATGCTCACCGTCCCCCTGTACTGGGCACTGATGAGCGTCGCCGCCTACAAGGCACTGACCCAGCTCCTTCGCCCCAGCAAGCGCCATCACTGGGAACTCACACGCCACGGATTGGTGGGGGAGCACGAAGCCCGCAGTGCGCCGCTCCGATCGCCACCCGACTGATGCGCGCGGGCAGACCGGAAACTCGCCCGACCGAGTGACGTTCACCGCTGTCCGGACTTCGCCACCGATCGCGGGACGAGCCGTGATCGGTCAGAGGGACCACCGTTGATTCGGCCCCGCGTGGCAGTCCCAAAGCCGCACCTTCGTGCCGTTGTGACCGATGGTGTGCGGATCGGCGTCCAAACAGCGTCCGCTCATGTAGTTGATCAACACCCCGCGGTGCCGGTCGACGTCCCAGATCTGGTTCCTGTCGGCGTGGCAGTCCCACAAGTGGATCTTCGTGCCGTTGTGACCGATGGTGCCCAGGTCGGCGTCCAGACAGCGTCCGCTCTGGACGTTGCGGATGAGGCCGCCGGGTTCGAAGTTCCACAACTGGTTCTCGTCACCGTGGCAGTCCCACAAGTGGACCGTCGTGCCGTCACTGCCGATGGTGCCCAGGTCGGCGTCCAGGCAACGAGCGTCGCCGCCGTTGCGGATCGACCCGCGATCCTCTGCTGACGCGGCGCCCGAGAAACCGGGAACCACAACGAGAGTGGCTACCGCTACCAGGGCAATCAACTTCCTCGTGATACCGGAAGACATCGTTGATCGTATTCCTTGTTCGGAGTTGTATTGAGCGTAACTTGTGCTTCTCACGCGTCTTGCCGGTGCGTGATCCAAAGGGTTCGAGCTTGGTCACCGTGCGGAGTGGCCGCTCACTCCAGCCAGACCCGATAGGCCACGACGGAGTGAGCGGGGACTCGAGCACGCAACTCGTCGGTGGTCTCACCCTCCTGTTTGGTCCACAGGTCGAACACCCGGTACTTCGACGCGGACGGCAGCCCGATCGCCTCGACGGTGACGCCGATCTCGCGGTCGGACAACCCCCGGTTGAACATCACCACGGCGGCTGATCCGTCCGACATCGGCTTCGTCCACACCTCCTGCTCACCGTCGTCACGCAGCCGATAACCCTGCTGCCCTCCCCAGTCCTGGTTCACCGCGACGACGTCACGGTCCAACAGGATGTCCTTGACCGGCCGGCTCATCACCCTCAGGTCGTTACCCGCGATCAACGGCGCGTTCAACAGCGCCCACATCGTGAAGTGCGCCCGGTCCTCGTGCTCTGCCATGCCGCCGTTGCCCACCTCGAGCATGTCCGGGTCGTTCCAGCCGTTGGGCCCGGAGTGCTCCTCGAGTCCGACCTGGAGGTCCAGGAGTGCCGTCCAACTGGCCCAGGAGTCGGCGATGTCGCGGGTCGTGCGCCACAGGTGTCCGCCGACCTTGCGGCCCCAGCCCTCCCACGGGCGCTCGTGCCCCCACTCACAGATGCCGAATACGACCGGTCTGCCCGACTCTCGCAGCGCACGACCCATCCTCCCGTACCGCTCGGCCGCCGGGCTGCCGTCGTTGTTGCAGTTGTCGTACTTGAGGTAGTCGACACCCCATTCGGCGACACTGCGCGCGTCGACCTGCTCGTGCCCAAGACTGCCGGGGTAACCCGCGCACGTCCTCGTACCCGCGTCGGCGTAGAGACCGAACTTCAACCCCCGCTCGTGGACGTAGTCCACCACCGGCCTCAGACCGTTGGGGAACTTCACCGGGTCCGGCACCAGGCGCCCCTGCTCGTCCCGCTCACGCGCCATCCAACAGTCGTCCAGGTTCAGATAGGTGTAACCGGCATCGCGCATCCCCGACGCCACCATCGCGTCGGCGGTCTCACGGACCATTCGCTCCCCAATGTCGCAACCGAACCCGTTCCACGAGTTCCACCCCATCGGAGGCGTCGGCGCCAAGCCCGCCGACACGGAGCGGGCCGCGACGGGCCCGCCGACCACGACGACCGCGAAGGCCAGCAATCCCGCGACCGCCACCTGAACCACCGACCGATGCACGACACCTCCGGCAAGACGACGTGAGTCCACGGAACCAGGAACCTCCGCAGAGGGAAACTCTTGACCCGTGATTTCACCGAGCCGTGGGTACTCAGCGGGTGACGCTCCTCGGAGCGCGCGCTTTCACCGACGAACCGTGCCCCTGTCAGATGCCTTCGTGGATGTCGTCGCGGCGTTCCCAGCGGATGCGTACGAGTTGCAATCCGCCGTCGGTCAGGACGTGCGAGGAACCGGCCACCGCCGCTCCCAGTCGAGAGCGCCGGCGGAGTGCAGCCCGGCTAGGAGCATCTCGTGCAGCCGCCTCCACGCGCCGGCCTCGTTCAGTGGCGGGACCTCCGCTGACAGATCCTGGGCGAGCCGAAGCCCAGCTCCTGCGCAGGACCGGACCGACGCTCCACTCGACAGCGAATCGTAGGCCGCCGCGGCGACCCCATCACCGGACGCCCCAGTCACGACTGTCGCCCAGTCGGCTGACCGACTATCCGCTGGCCGACGGATCGACGCCCCTGGGCGACGGTCGGCCTGCTACCTGCTACGCGCCGAACTCGAGATCGGGTACTGCCGTCAATGCCGGCCACCCCGGGCCGGGCAGTCAACTGATCGAGTGATGCGCCGTGGGTGAGAGGTCTCCACCGAACCGGCGTGGTCGAGACTGCTGCGACACGGCCCGCCATCATCCTCGACCGACCCGTCGTCGAGGTGTTCACCGCAAGTGCACCGTGCCGGCCGTCACTCGGGCGTGTGCTGATCGCCAGAGCTCGCATGGTCTGCAGGTTCGGCGGTACCCGGCCAACAAGACCACCGACCGACCTGAGGAGACGACATGTACACCGCGAAGCGCCTCATGGCGGCACTCGTCCTGGGCGCGGCCCTGGCTGCCGTTCCCGCCGCTGTCGCGTCCGCCGACGAGACCGGCCCACGTGCCGTGGCGGCGGTGATGGCTCAGGAGAACAACAACGATGACGACGACGGGAGCGGTAACTGGGGCCTGCTGGGCCTTCTGGGTTTGTTGGGTCTCGCGGGTTTGGCGGGCCGCAAGAAGCGCAACGTCGCCGACCGCCACGTGGCCGGACGGTGACCTGACTCGGCGGATGGCCTGCCATGCGCTTCGACAACACCCGCCTGGGCGGTGAGGAACTGCCGCCAGGTCGGGCCATTGCGGCGTGGTGCCGGGTCGATGCCCGCGTCGTGCAGGATCCGCCAGACCGTCGAGTAGGCGATCTGGTGTCCGAGGCGGGCAGGTTCTCCCTGGATCCGCCGATGACCCCACCGTGGGTTTTCCCTGGCGAGCCGCAGCACGAGCGATCTGATCGCCGCTCGTGTCGTTGGGCGTCCGGTACGTCGGCGCGTGGAGTAGTCCCACTTGCGGGCTAGGAATCTGCGGTGCCAGGCGAGCAGGGTGCCCGGCGTGACCGGAAAGACCTCCTGCCAATGCCGACGATCCACCAACCCGGACAGGGCGGCGAACCAGAACCGATCCGCGGGCTCGTAGCGGACCGGACCTGTGAGTTGCCGGCGAAGAACTGCGTTCTCGTGGCGCAGCACGAGCAGTTCGGCGTCCTTGGCCGCCTCGCTGCGCAGCACCATCGACGGCACGGACAGCCGTTGCCGGGTCACCTTGTACAGCAGGGACACGATCACCCGGACATGCTCTCAAGACGGTGAAGCCCTCGCTCTACCAGCGGCGATGACATTTCGAGCGGCACACCCCAGTGGCACTACAGCGCTGTGCTCGCGTCAGTCGTGTTCGTGGAGGTCGACATTGCGCACGATGCGGGCGGGACAGCCGTGGATCGTGGCGGACGCCGCGCACGACGCGAGGCTGACCGACGGTGACCGCGGCACCTACCAGCGGACCGGTATCCGAGCGGTGGTGTCGGTGCCGCTGCTGCGGGACGGGCGGTTCGTCGCAGGGGTGGCGGTGCACCAAGCGTCGGTCCGCCACTTGACCCCGGCCGAGGTCGAGTTGATCTCAGTGGTGGTGGGGCGGTGCTGGGAGTCGTTGCAGCGGGTGCACGCCGACCGGGTGCTGCGCGAGAGCGAGCAGCGCCACCGACTGCTGGTCGAGCAGGCCACCGACGCGATCTGGATCCTCGACCGCGACGCCCGGTTCGTCGAGGCGAACCGGGCCGCTTGCGCGTTGCTCGGGCGCACCCAACGCGCGTGCGAGTACGGGCCGATCGGTCGGTGGGCTGGTGATGAAGCAGGGCCGGGTTCGCGGGAGTGCGCGCTCCTGCGAACCCGGCCCTGCTGCCCACCTGTCGTGGTCATCCGCCCAGAGGCGCCCCAAGCACGGCTTGTGGATCGCCGACGAGGTCGACATCGAGACCCACAACCACGAGGACCGCTCGCGCTGGTGCCAGTTGAACAGCGGAATCGCGGCAGGGTAGGCCAGCACGGCGAGGCTCCCGGTCGGGGCATCGGATCTTGGTCGACTGCTGTCTTACCCGGGAGCCTCGCCCACCGGGCTCCCCACTGCTCAGCCTCTGCCGTGACCTGCAACGTCACGATGAAAGAGGCTCAGTGGTCTGATCGCGAACCGATGAGAGGGTTCGTGCAGGCATGTCAGGCACGGACCGTGTGTGCCGTCGCCGGGCACCACTGGAAGGGCGTCGGCGGGCCGGGCGCGCGGAACGCATTGTGGGGCTGGGCGCGACACGTAGGCTGTGCGCACTTCGGAAGAGTGCGTTGATGCCGTGGAGGAGGGTGAGGCGGTGCGGGCAGCGGTGAGGGCGCGTCGTCTCGGGCTGTTGTTCGCCCTCCTGCTGGTGCTTCTCGGCGTGAGCGCAGCTGTGGCGCCGCACTCCGGTGTCGGACCTGCCGGGCCGCAGCAGGCATCACTGCTCGGAGCACCTGTGCTCCGGGAGTCGGTGTCGGCGGCGCCGGCGATGAACGACGACCTCCACGACTGGCTGAGGCTGTCGATGGCGGCGCGGTGTGTACCGGCCGCGGCGGTGCCCGAGACCTGGTGGGCCGTGCGCCCTCACGCGACCGGCGGGTGCGCCCCGCAGGGCCGGTGGCGTCTCGACGAGGCCGGTGGGACCGGTACGGCTATCGCGGAGCCGACACCTCGGTCGAGCCGGGCGCCCCCGCTCGCGTGAACCGGTGAACCGGTGAACCGGTGAGCCGGACCTGAACCGCTCCGACAAGCCTGTCGCGCACGCCCCCGGCCGGGGACGGCGTGGTGGACCGCTTGTGGGGCCTTGACGTCGTGTTCTTCTCCTGTGCCGGGTACGTCACGTGCCGACGCCAGAGTGGCGGTGGTCGGCGGTGGGTGCCGGGCATGACCGCAACTTCCGTGAGGACCCGTACATGTATGTTGTCGTGCTCGCTCTGCTCGCCGTCGCGGTCTTGGCCGCGGGTGGCCTGATGGTGAGGATGTTCGTGAAGGACGAACCGTTGTACGGCGCTGTGGCGCTCGGTGTCCTGACCGGCCCGGGTAGCTTGCTGGCGCTCGCGCACATGGCCGTGGCCTAGCGCCAGGGTGCCCCGGTGGCGTTGTCGTTCCGGCAACGCCACCGGCTCGACAAGCCAGTGTGGCGGTCGTCCGGACGACGCGACGGACCGACCGGACGGCCGCCGAGTGCGGCAAGGTCCTGGGACGCCTGCCTGATTCGGAAGCCGGATCGCCAGAACCGCGGGTCTTGCCGGCGGTGCCACTTCGCGGTCAGCCTCGTGGTCGTCGGCGTCGACGGGTTGGCCGCGGTGTGGGAGGTCATGGGCGCGACGGTGAGGTCGGGTGCGCGTGGTTGTTGCTGTCGGTCCGGTCGGCGTGAGGCTCTCGGTCGTCATTGTCGGGTGTTGGTACGTGGATCGTGGTCGGCGGCAGCTGTGAGGTGCTCGTTTCGGCTTGGGCGGCGTCGGCGACCGCTGCTGCTGCCGCCCAGGCGCGTGCTCGGCTGCACGGTCTGCGAGATCGTCGGAGGCGGCGGTGTGACGGGTGGCAGGGGACTTGGGCAGGGTTTCGGCGAAAGCGCGTGACACGCTGTTCAGCGCGGTGGCGACTTCGCTGGGGATGACGAAGAAGGTGTTGCCGGGGCCTTCGGCGAGTTTGGGGAGGGTCTGGAGGTATTGGTAGGCGAGCAGTTCGGGGTCAGGCACTGCTGGTCGCCGGAATCGCTTCCCGGCTCCAGGTCTCTCCGCCGCGGTCGCGCGTTCCTGCTCGGCATCGCGATCTCCGGGTCCACCGCGGAGAACGCCACCAAGATGCTCGAACCCGTGCGCGACCTGTTCGCCGCGATGCTCTTCGTCGTGTTCGGCCTGAACACCGACCCCGCCACCATTCCTCCGGTCCTGGGCGTCGCCGTCCTGCTGGCACTGGTCGCCACCCTGAGCAAGATCGCCACCGGCTGGTGGGCCGCCAAACGCCAGGGCATCGCGCCAATGGGCCGTGCCGGTGCAGGCGCGGCCCTGGTCGCACGCGGCGAGTTCTCCATTGTCATCGCCGGACTCGCCGTCAGCGCCGGCGCGGTCGACGACCAGCTCGCCTCCCTGGCCACCGCCTACGTCCTGCTCATGGCCGTCCTCGGCCCGCTCACGGCCAGGCTCGCGACTGTGGCGGCCGAGATCAACCGCCTCTCACCGCGATAGCGAACAGACGATCGATCCAGGTCAGGGAATGGCGGCGAGGAGGAGGAACGCGCCGAGCAGGATGAGGTGGACGATTCCTTGCAGTCGGGTGGCGCGACCGGGGACGACGGTCAGGGTCGCGACGACGATGGTGATCGCGAGCAGGACGATCTGGTTCGCGCCGAGGCCGAGCTGCAGAGGGCCGGGGAGCCAGACCGTGATGAGCGCGATGACGGGGATGGTCAGGCCGATGCTGGCCATGCCGGAGCCCAGGGCGAGGTTGAGGCTGACCTGGATGCGGTTGCGGCGGGCGGCGTTGGCCGCGGCGAGGGTCTCGGGCAGCAGCACCAGCAGGGCGATGACCACGCCGACGAACGCGTGCGGCAGGCCGAACCCGGCGACGGTTGCCTCGATCGCGGGGGACAGCACCTTGGCCAGGCCGACGACCGCGACGAGCGCGACGAGCAGCAGCACCACGCTCGTGACGGCCGCGCGGTTGGTGGGCGGGTCGGCGTGGTCGTCGCCGTCGGCGTCGTTGACGACCACGCCGTCGCTGGTGACGGGCAGGAAGAAGTCGCGGTGGCGCACGGTCTGGGTGCTGACGAACGCGGCGTAGAGGACGAGCGACGCCGCAGCGACGAACGTCAGCTGCGTCGGGGAGAACTCGGGCCCGGACCGGGCGGTGGTGAACGTCGGCAGCACGAGGCAGACGACAGCCAGGGTGGCGACGGTGGACAGGGCCGCGCCGGTGCCCTCGGCGTTGAACACGGCGAGCCGGAACTTCGTGGCGCCGATCACCAACGACAGGCCCAGGATCCCGTTGCAGGTGATCATCACGGCGGCGAAGACGGTGTCACGGGCCAGTGAGGCGGCACCGGTCCCGCCCGCGATCATCAAGGTCACGATCAGGCCGACTTCGATGACCGTGACGGCGACGGCCAGCAGCAGCGACCCGAACGGCTCCCCGACGCGATGCGCGACCACTTCGGCGTGGTGCACCGCGGCCAGCACCGAGGCCCCCAGGACTAGGGCGACGACCACGAGCAGCAGCGAGGGCACGTCGCGGCCCCAGGAGGCGGCCATCACCGCCACGGCGACCAGCGGCGCCACGAACCGCCAGTCCGTGAAGAACCGGCTTCGACGCGCCGGCGTCGTCGCGGCGGCTTCCGCCTCGATGGGGTCGGTTCGCTCGGGCCCGCTCATGCCGATGCCCGGGTGGGGACGCGGTCGAAGCAGCCGTGCACCGTCGAAAGCGACACCACGAACAGGTCGGGCTCCGTGCTCACGTCGTGCGGCTGCTGCGCCAGCCCCACGACGTCCGGGGCTTGGTTCGCGGTTGACGCTAGCGCATATACGACGATCATGTGTTCAGAATATCCGACTCAGGCGGTTCCCGACGTAGATGGCCGATGCAGAATCCCGACGCGGTAGCCGGTCTGCCCTGTCCACTCCCGACTGCGTCGAAAGTGTTGCCGGAGAACGCAATCTTGAACGGCAACGCGCCGACTGCCGCCGCTACCTGCAGCCGCGAGGCGACGCCCCCGCGGCCGGCGACTCCGACACCACTTGTGGCCTGGCTGCCCCACACCGGATCGGGTGATGGATGCCATGACGCTCCGGATCGAGGGAAGGCGCTCAGACGTTAGCGTTCGGTCTGCACAGTCGGGATGGTCACGGTCGACGGGACGCTCACCGGCCCCACGTGGGTATAGGAAAACCCCACAGAGCTGGTCCACTATGCTGGAACCAACCCCATGGGACAACAATGTGTCCGAGGGCTTGTTGAACCCCCAAATGTGGGCTTCAGTCCATCTCGGACACCCCCACGGTGCCGCATAAGTCATGCATAGCAACAACATCTGCCCACTGTCCAGGTGGGCCACAGCTCACTTCCCTACCGCTTTTGGAGGGGTTTGACAACGGTTCTTCACGCTCTGTCCACAGTGGCGTCGCGTCCGATGAAGATGCTGCGAGAAGTCGGACGTCGGTTGAGTATTTCTGCACTTTGCGGTTCGCGTCGTGGGGTCGTGATCGCCTTTGCAGCCTTGATGCTCGGCCGGCTGATGGCGCCAGCTGCAGGGATTATCCCGATCGGCGGACGTGACCGCGTCGACCTCGTCCGGTGCGGACCGCGGCGCATCACCCGCCGCTGTGTGGGCAACGGATCCCTTTCCCTCGGTCAGCGCCTGTTCCAGCGCGTCGAGGGTCTCCCCGGCGATCGCCAACCCCGCCGATTCGTGATGCGCCCGCACGATCGTGGAGTCCACGCCGACCGGTTCCAACCCGACCTGTCCACGGGAAGCCGCCTCGGCGATCAGCGCCTGCATCAACGTCTGGAACACCCCGGCCTCGACCCAGGCGTTGAACCGGGAGTAGGCGGTGGACCAAGGTCCGTACCGTTCGGGCACGTCACGCCAACCCGACCCGGTGAGGAACTGCCACAGAATCCCGTTGAACTGATTCCGCACCCGACGCGGCAACGGCCCGGTAGCCGCCACCGGAACGTGCGGCTCGATCAGCGCCCACTCTGCATCGGTCAGGTCGAAACGCGGCACGCACGTTTTCTACCAGCACACCACCGGGCCCACCCTAGATCTGAACTCCAAACTAGCCGGCAGCGACGGGTGTTCCGCCGCGACCACGCCTGACCGACGTCGTGGCACTGGTCGCCCAGCACGCCGAGCACGATCGTTCACCGGGCGGCTCGCCTGACGACGCCGGGAGAGGAGCGCTTCGCGCTCCTCTCCCGCTGCATCCCCTCACTGCCGCGAACCGCGCCGGCGGATCCTCGTCACGTGTGGTCAACAGCGCCATCACCTCGTCCAACCCCATGTCCGCGTCACCGCGCCCGCCCGTTGCGCGTTGGCCGGACGTCCCGGCCAGGACGGGGCCGACGTGTCACGGGGCGACGGGCTTGTCCAGGACCAGCGCCGAGTAGCGGCAGGCGGCGCCCCAGGTGAGGTGTGCGCGCACGCTCTCGTCGACACGCCGCCAGTCGTCACGGGTCAGGTCGCGCAGTCCCGGCCAGCGCAGTCGCAACGCCCGGCGGCCGGCCTCGGTGGACGTGACGCGCAGCGCGGGGCGGGCGAGCCGCATCGGGAGCCCGAGCACCGGCCGCGTCCAGTCGTGCACGGCGCGGACGGTGAAACCGGCGTCGGAGGCCTTCCCGGTGTACCGGGCCAGCGGCTCGATCTGCTCGAAATGCCACGCGGTCCGAACCATGCGGTCCGGGTCCACGTCGTCGATCGTGGTCGGGTCCGGGTCCCGCCACGTGAAGTCGACCAGCACCAGCCGCCCGCCCGGCCGCAGCAGCCGAAAGCACTCGGCCAGGAACGCCCGCCGCCCGTCCGGCCCGAAGTGGAAGGCGGCCTCCAGGCAGTGCACCCGGTCGAACGTACCGTCACCCAGCTCCACGCTGTCCGCGCTCGGTGGCGGCGCGGTGACGTCGGCGACCGCGAACCGCGTGTTCGGCCTGCTCCCGAACCGTCGGCGGGCCTCGGCGACCTGCTCGGGCTGCACGTCCAGCCCCACCGCGTCACAGCCGCTTTCGCCCAGCAGCGCGGTGGACAGGCCGCGCCCGCAGCACGCGTCGAGCACCCGGTGCCCCGGCTGTGCGTCCAGCAGCGCCAGCGACCGCCGCAGCAACCTGCGCTGGAACCACCCGACCCCGCTCACGAGCAGCGGCAACGTCGGCACGGTGAAGTGGCCGACGTTGACCAGGTCACCCCAGCCGACGTGCCGCAGCACGCGGAACAGCACGTTGGCGTCGCTGTAGGAGTCGGCGATGTGCCACTCGTCGGTCATGGCGGTGTGCTCCCTCTGGGGTGATCTGTTTCGACGGACGATCAAGGGAGGATCACCCCGCCGTCGAACGGGGCAAGCGCACGATGTCTTCACCGCTCGCAGCCTGGGACCGTGGACACCGTCGCCACGACATGGCCGGCCGGGCGCCGCCCCGCACCGCGCGAGTGCCACCGGTCCTGCGCAAGGGGCGAGCCCGGCCGATCACCGTGTGATCGGCCGGGCTCGTCGGTGGAGCCGGATCAGACGAGGTCGAACCGGTCGAGCTCCATGACCTTGGTCCAGGCCGCGACGAAGTCCGCGACGAACTTCTCGCGGGCGTCCTCGCTGGCGTAGACCTCCGAGAGGGCCCGCAGCTGGGAGTTGGAGCCGAAGACGAGGTCGACCGACGTGGCGGTCCACTTCAGCTCGTCGGTGGCCGCGTCCCGGATCTCGTACACGTGCTCCTCGGACTCCGACGCCTTCCACCGGGTGCCCGGCGACAGCAGGTTGGTGAAGAAGTCGTTGGTGAGCACGCCGGGTCGGTCGGTGAAGACGCCGTGCCGGGTGCCGTTGAAGTTCGTCCCGAGAGAACGCAGGCCGCCAATGAGGACGGTCATCTCCGGCGCCGTCAGGTCGAGCATGTAGGCGCGGTCGACGAGCAGCACCTCCGGCTGGAGCTTCTCGCCGGAACGCACGTAGTTGCGGAACCCGTCGGCGCGCGGCTCCAGGAACTGGAACGACTCGACGTCGGTCCGCTCCTGGTCTGCGTCGGTGCGGCCCGGGCGGAACGGTACGGTCACGTCGAAGCCGGCGTCGCGCGCCGCCCTCTCGACCGCGGCCGAGCCGGCCAGCACGATCAAGTCGGCGAGGGAGATCTTCGCGCCGCCCGCCTCGTTGAACTCCCGCTGGACGCCCTCGAGGACCTCCAGCACCTTCTCGAGCTGCCCGGGCTGGTTGACCTCCCAGTTGCGCTGGGGCTCGAGGCGGATGCGGGCGCCGTTCGCGCCGCCGCGCTTGTCCGTGGCACGGAAGGTCGCGGCGGAGGCCCAGGCGGTGGTGACCAGCTCGGCGGTCGTGAGGCCGGAGTCGAGGACCTTGGCCTTGAGGGCGGCGATGTCCGCGTCGCCCACGAGTTCGTGGTCGACGGCCGGCACCGGGTCCTGCCACAGCTGCGCCTCGGGGACCCACGGCCCCAGGAAACGGCTGATCGGACCCATGTCGCGGTGCAGCAGCTTGTACCAGGCCTTGGCGAACGCCAGGGCGAACTCGTCGGGGTGCTCCAGGAAGCGGCGGGAGATCTTCTCGTACGCCGGATCCACGCGCAGCGACAGGTCAGTCGTGAGCATGGTCGGCTTGTGCTTCTTCGACGGGTCGTGCGCGTCGGGGATGATCGCCTCGGCGTCCTTGGCGACCCACTGCTTGGCGCCGCCAGGGCTCGTGGTGAGCTCCCACTCGTAGCCGAAGAGGATCTCGAAGAAGCGGTTGCTCCACTGCGTCGGCTTGTCGGTCCACGTCACCTCGAGACCGCTGGTGATCGTGTCCGCGCCCTTGCCGCTGCCGTGGGTGCTCAGCCAGCCGAGGCCCTGCGCCTCCAGCGGTGCGCCCTCGGGCTCCGGACCCACGTGGTCGTCGGCCACGCCGGCGCCGTGGGTCTTGCCGAAGGTGTGACCGCCGGCGATGAGGGCGACGGTCTCTTCGTCATTCATCGCCATCCGGCCGAAGGTCTCCCGGATGAAGTGCGCCGCCGCCAAGGGGTCCGCGTTGCCGCGAGGGCCCTCGGGGTTGACGTAGATGAGACCCATCTCGGTCGCGCCGACCTCGGGCGCCATGTCGGTCTCGCTGACGTAGCGCTCGTCACCCAGCCAGGCGTCCTCCGGGCCCCAGAAGATCTCCTCCGGCTCCCAGACGTCCTCGCGGCCGAAGCCGAAGCCGAAGGTCTTGAAGCCCATCGACTCCAGGGCGACGTTGCCGGCGAGGACCAGCAGGTCCGCCCAGGAGACCGTCTGGCCGTACTTCTGCTTGACCGGCCACAGCAGACGACGCGCCTTGTCCAGGTTGGCGTTGTCGGGCCAGCTGTTCAGCGGCGCGAAGCGCTGCCCGCCGTCGCCCGCGCCACCGCGGCCGTCGTGGGTGCGGTAGGTGCCGGCAGCGTGCCAGCTCAGCCGGATCATCAGGCCGCCGTAGTGGCCGAAGTCGGCGGGCCACCAGCTCTGCGAGGTCGTGAGCACCTCGACGATGTCGCGCTTGAGGGCCTCGACGTCGAGCTTGGCGAACTCCTGGGCGTAGCTGAAGTCCGCGCCCAGCGGGTTGCCCTTGGACGAGTGCGCGTGCAGCACCGAGAGGTCCAGCTGGTTGGGCCACCAGTCGCGGTTCGTGCGCGGACGGCCGCCGGTCTTCGGGGTCGGTGAGTCGATCGCGGGGTTCTCGCTTTCGCTCCCGTGCGCGGTCACGGAGTCGTGCGCGATCGGGCAACCGACCGCGGCCTTCTGGTCCACGCCCTGTGCGCTTGAGGGGGGCGTCTTCCCGAGGTCGCTCAATCTACTTCCTTCCAGCGGGCGGATCATTGGCGGTGTTCCGAGTCGCGCAGTCGGGGCAGGTGCCCCAAAAGACGACCTCGGCCTCGTCGACGACGTAGCCGCCGTCGTCCGAGGCGGTGAGACAGGGGCTGTGGCCGACGGCGCAGTCGACGTCCGCGATCGCACCACAGGAACGGCACACGACGTGGTGGTGGTTGTCGCCCACCCGGGACTCGTAGCGGGCCGTCGCGCCGGCGGGCTGGATGCGCCGCACCAGGCCGCTGTCGGTCAACGCCCGCAACACGTCGTAAACGGCCTGGTGGGAGACCGTCGGCAGGTCAGCCCGGACCAACGTGATCACCGTCTCGGTGTCGACGTGCGGGTGGTCGCGCAACGCGGCGAGCACGGCCAGTCGGGGCCGGGTCACACGCAGCGAAACCGCCCGCAACTGCGCCTCGAAGTCGGATGTCACGCGGCAACCTTAGGCGGCTTGTCTGGAACGAATCAAAATAGCCTTCGTCACACCGCATCGGTCGCACTCCGCGTAACTCCTTGGCTACGCACGGTCTCGTGCGCAAAGCGTCATTCACAAAGCACGGACGGTGCGGGAGGTGAGCACGTCGAATCGGGCGATGATCAACGAGACGGCGACGGCCGGAATGGCCAGGTCGTCCGGCGGAACCAACACCACATTGCAGCGGTGCCCTGGTAGGAGACCGATTCGGGCCGCAGGCCGATTAGCGGCCGTGACTCCCATCCGTCAACGCCTGCGCACGTTGCGTGTTGTACCGCGGCGATGCGGGTGACGCCTACCGTCCCACCCGCATCCACGGGACGAGCAGGAGGACGGCCGTGCGCAGACGTTCTGGCAGACCACCGTTGCGAAGACATCCGTTCAGGCACTCGGGCGGTGGGCGGTGGCGGGTGTTCGCCGTCGCCGTTGTCGCGGGCCTGGTCACGACCTCGGTCGTGCCGACACCCGTCGCGGCCGCGAATCCGTCGGCCGGTGGTCCGGCTCCGACCGCCATGCGCACCGCGGTGACGGCGATGGCCGCCGCACGTGCGTACGGTGTCGCGGTCGAGGACATCTCGGCCCGCACCGAGGCGTCCCGGGTGTTCGCCGACCCCGCCGGGTCGTGGACGATGGAGTCGTTCGTGACGCCGCGGTGGGTCCGTCGTGGCGACGGGACCTGGGTGGACGTCGACACCACGCTGGTCCGGCTGGGCGACGGGTCGCCTGCGCCCCGGGCGAGCGCCGCGGACGTGCGGTTCTCCGCCGGCGGTGCCGGTCCGCTGGTGTCCCTGCGTCACGCCGGGCATACCTTCACCTTGTCGTGGCCCGGCTCCCTGCCCGCGCCGGCGGTCCATGGTTCCTCCGCCACGTACCCCGACGTCGTGCCCGGCGTCGACCTGGTGGTCCGGGCGACGCACCGGGGGTTCTCGCACGTGCTGGTGGTCAAGTCACGGCAGGCGGCGGCCGACCCGGTGGTGCGCAACCCGCGGTTCCGCGTGGGCGGGGACGTCACGATGTCCGGCACGCCCGAGGGCGGGCTGCGGGTGACGGCCGGATCGACGGTCGTCGCCTCCGCGGGCGAGGCGGTGATGTGGGACTCCGGTTCCGGCGCAGCGGGGCGGTCCGCCGTGAGCACCTCGACCGCGGCGGCCCCGGCCGAGGGCGCACGCCAGGAGGTGATCCCCGCGTGGGCGGGTGGGGGTGAACTGGCCCTGACCCCCGACAGCGGCTTGCTGGACGACCCGTCGGCGCGGTTCCCGATCTACATCGACCCCGATTTCGCCGCCGGACCACCGCAGGGCTGGGCCTATGCCACGTCCAACAACACCGGCTCGCCGACCACCGACAACGACGTCGACTCCGGGGACACGCCAGGCGTGAACCTCAGGGTCGGGCGCGACCAGGAGACCGGCAAGCTGGTCCGCAGCTTCCTCGAGTTCCCGATGTCCGCCGGGAACCACGACCTGCGCGGCAAGCACATCCTCTCGGCCCGGTTCGCCGGCCGGGTCGACCACTCCAGCCAGTGCGGCTACGGCACGCCCACCTACTTCTACCGGACCGCCGGTATCTCGGCCTGGCCTCGGCAGTCCTGGCCAGGACCGCAGTTGCAGGTGGCGATCGGCGAGTTCTGGTCCCAGGCCAACGAGGTCTCCTGCAACGAGGGGAACGCCTACATCGAGCTGATCGACAACGCCTTGCTCGCAGACCTGCAAACCGCCGCGTGGGGCCAGTGGAACACCTACAACATCGGCATGGCCGCGATCGACCCGAGCGGCGCGGGCGAGAGCACCGGCAACCGCTGGAAGCGCTACTTCCTCGACGACTTCCGGCTGAGCGCCACCTACAACAGCAGCCCGAACCGGCCCTCCGATCCGCAGACCGACGGCCAACCCTGCGCCCGGGGTTCCGCCCGGACGTTGCTGGGCACGGCGACACCCACGCTCAGCGCGCTGGTGACCGACCCGGACCCGGAGACCGACATGACCCTGCACGTCGACTGGCACACCCTCCCACTCGGTGGCGAGCCCGTGTTCCCGAAGCTGGGGAAGTTGACGCAGGGTTCGCTGGCGAAGAACACCAGCGGGCAGGTCACGCTGCCACCGCTGGCTCCGGGGACCTACGCCTGGCGGACGCACGCCGACGACGGCACCGACTGGGCTCCCGACTACGGCCCGTGGTGCGAGTTCACTATCGACACCGTGGCGCCCAACGTGCCCGGTGTGTCCTCCCCGGTGTACAAAGAGTACGGCGACTTCCACGGTTCGATCGGGCACACGGCCGACTTCACGTTCACCGCCAACGGGTCGGGTGACGTGACGAAGTACCTGTACGAATGGGAGGATTCGTCGACGACCGAGGTGGCGGCTCCCAGCCCTGGCGCGAGCGTGACCATCCCGCTGACGCCGCCGCCGTTGCCCGGAGCGACCGACCCGACGCGCGGTGGATTGCTCAGGCTGTTCGTGCGCAGCGTCGACCACGTCCAGAACCGGAGTCCGATCAGGACGTACAGCTTCAACGTCGGATCGGCGTCCAGCCCGGTGGGGGAGTGGCCGCTGAACGAGACGTCCGGCACCACCCTGTACGACAACTCCGGGTACGAGCACCACGCGACGCTGTCCGGCGGCACCCTCGCGACACCGGGCCCCAGACCGGGTGAGACGGCGGTGTCCTTCGACGGGGTCGACGACCACGCCGCCACGGACGCCCCCGTGGTCGACACCAACAACAGCTTCACCGTCGCCGCCTGGGTGAAGCTGGCCGACGCGACGCAGCCCGTCCAGACCGCGGTCAGCCAGCTCGGCGTGCACAACTGCGCGTTCTACCTGCAAAAGGCGGACAACACCTGGGCGTTCTCCGTGCAGCCGCTCGACGACACCAAGCCGAGCGGGCTGCGGGTCCGCTCCTCCTCGGCACCGCAGGTCGGGGCGTGGACGCACCTGACCGGTGTGTACGACCGGGGCAAGAAGTCCGTGCAGCTCTACGTCAACGGTTCGCCGGCGGGGTCGGCGGCTTGGAGCGGCCGGCCGTTCCAGGCCGCGGGTCCGCTGTGGATCGGGCAGGCGCGGTGGATCGACCAGACGGTGGACCGGTTCGCCGGCGCCGTCGCCGGCGTGCGGGTGTGGGACCGGGTCCTGCACCCCACCGAGATCACCCGACTGGCAACCCGCTGACCTCCGGGGGAGGACGACGACATGTCCGCAAGACGCACGCGCCCGTACCGGTGGCTCGCCACCTCACTCGTTCCGTCGCTCATCGCACCGCTGCTGCTCGGTGGCCCGCCCGCGTCCGCCGCGGAGCCGCAACGCCTGCGGCCGCAGGCGGAACGGGTCGTGCTGGGGACGATCGCACCGCCGGCCTTCGACTCGGTCGCCCAGACCGGCAAGCCGTACCTGGGGCGGCCGCCGGCGTGGCCGGCCGCGGGGGAAGCGGTCGTCGACCTGTCGGCCGGTACCGCATCACGGGCCGGTGGCCTGCCGGTCACCGTGGACCGCGGCCGGGGCGTGGACGGCCGGGCCGTCTCGGGCGTCGCGGCGCCGGCCAAGGTCCGGGTCCGGGTGCTGGACCAGGGCGCCGCTCGCGCCGCCGGCGTGCGCGGGCTGGTCGTGAAGGTCGGTCGGGCCGACGGGGTGGCGGCCGCCGGGCACGCCCGCGTCACGGTCGACTACTCGGCCTTCCGGGACGCGCACGGCGCGGACTGGGCGTCCCGGCTCCGACTCGCGTGCACGGTCGACAGCCCGACCTGCGCCGCCCGACCGGTCGCCGGCAGCCTGGCCGCGGGGGCCGTGACGGCCGACGTCGTCCTCGGTGCGCAGGGTGAGCAGACGTTGGCCGTCACCGCGGCGCCGTCGGGACCGGCGGGCGACTACGCGGCGACCTCGCTGCAACCCTCGGCCACCTGGACCGCGGGCGGGTCCTCCGGCGACTTCACCTGGAGCTACCCGGTGCGGGTGCCGCCCGCGGTCGGCGGTGCGGCCCCGCAGGTCTCGTTCGGGTACTCGGCCCAGTCGGTGGACGGGCGGATGGCCGCGTCCAACAACCAGCCGTCCTGGCTGGGGGAGGGGTTCGACTGGTCACCCGGGTTCATCGAGCGCAGGTACAAGCCGTGCGCCGAGGACATGGCGGGCGGCAACAACTCCACCGCGACCGGTGACCAGTGCTGGGTCACCGACAACGCGACCGCGTCGTTCAACGGTCGTGGTGGCGAGCTGATCTACGAGCAGGGCAAGGGCTGGAAGCTGCGCGGCGACGACGGCTCGCGGGTCGAGCGCCGAACGGGCAGCCCCAACGGGGACGAGAACGGCGAGCACTGGGTGGTCACCACCGCCGACGGCACCCAGTACTGGTTCGGCCGCAACCGGCCGCCGGGCTGGACCGACGGCCGGGCCGAGACCAACAGCGTGCAGGTCGCGACGGTGTTCGGCAACCACGCCGGCGAGCCGTGCCACCTGCCCTCGTTCACCGCGGCGCACTGCAACCAGGGCTACCGGTGGAACCTCGACCACGTGGTCGACCCGAACGGCAACACCACCACGTACTGGTACGCCAAGGAGACCAACAAGTACGCCCGCAACAACAACCCGAACGACCTGGTGGAGTACGACCGATCCGCGCACCTGAGCCGGATCGACTACGGGACGCGTTCGGACACCGCGTACGGCACCGTCCCGGCGCAGGTCGTCTTCACCCCGGAACACCGGTGCCTGGCCAACTGCGGCGTGAAGGACCGCACGACCTGGCCCGACGTCCCGTTCGACCAGGAGTGCACGGCGGCGCCCTGCACCGTGGCCTCGCCGACGTTCTGGACCACCAAGCGGCTCGGCAAGGTCACGACGCGGATCTGGGACGCGGGCGCGGCCCGGCACACCGACGTGGAGTCCTGGACGCTCACCCACTCCTTCCCCGACCCCGGCGACGGAACTCGCGCCGGCCTCTGGTTGCAGAAGATCTCCCACGCCGGCCACGTCGGCGGCGACGAGTCCGTGCCCGACGTGACGTTCACCGGTGTCCAGATGCCCAACCGGGTCGACACCGCCGACCACTCACCGGCTATGAACTGGTGGCGCCTGGCGCACATCGACACCGAGACCGGTGGCAAGATCGCGATCACCTACTCCGGCCCGGACTGCGTGGCGAACACGCGGGTGCCGACCGCCCCGGAGGCCAACACGCTGCTCTGCTACCCGGTGCGCTGGACCCCGCCGGACCGGACCGGGCCGGTCACCGACTACTTCCACAAGTACGTCGTCAAGGAGGTCACCGAGAGCGACCTGACCGGCCGCGCGCCGCGCACGATCACCGGCTACCGCTATCTCGGCGATCCGGCGTGGCACTACACCGACGACGACGGCCTGGTGAAGGCCGAGAACAAGACCTGGTCGGTGTGGCGCGGCTACGGTGCCGTGCGCACCACCAGGGGCGACCCCGGCGAGCAGACCGTCACCGAAACCCACTACTTCCGCGGCATGCACGGCGACAAGCTCCCGTCGGGCACCCGCTCCGTCACCGTGCCCGCAGCGGGCGCGGCGCCCGGCGTCGCCGACGAGGACGCGTTCGCCGGCATGACCCGGCAGACGATCACCTTCAACGGCGCCGCCGAGGTCGCCGGCGAGGCGTTCGAGCCGTGGCAGTCCGCCCCGAGCGCCAGCCGGACCCTGAACGGGACCACCGTGCACGCCCGGTTCACCGGCACGCTGGCGACCCACACCCGCACCGCCCTCGACGGCGGCCGCCCGGCCCGGACCACCGCGAGCCGGGTCGCCTTCGACGCCCACGGGATGGTCATCCAGGTCGACGACCTCGGGGACACCGCGGTGACCGGCGACGAGAAGTGCGTCCGCACCACCTACGAGCCCCGCAACACCACCGCGTGGTTGCTGTCCTACCCGCACCGCGTGGAGACCCACGCCGTGCCCTGCGCCGTCAACCCGGAGACCGAGAAGGAGGTGGTGGGCGACGAGAAAACCTCCTACGACCACCAGGCGCACGGCACCGCGCCCACCAAGGGTCGGGCCACCCAGGTCGAGCAGCTGAAGACCTGGACGGCGTCGGCGCGCACCTACCTGGTGACGTCGCGGTCCACCTACGACGCGCACGGCCGCGTCAAGGAGACGTGGGACGTCAAGGGGAACCGGTCGCACACCACCTACACCCCCGAGACCGGCGGGCCGACCACCGGGACCACCTCGGTCAACGCCTTCGGCTGGGCGACGACCACGACGCTGGCGCCGGCGTGGGGCTCGGCGACCAAGGTCGTGGACCCGAACGGCCGGACCACCGAGCTGGCCTACGACCCGCTCGGCCGGCTCACCGACGTGTGGTTGCCCGGCCGGGCCCGATCCGCCACCGCGTCGATGCACTACGACCACCTCATCCGGAAGGACGGCCCGGTCGCGGTCACCACCTCCCATCTCAACCACTCCGGGAGCTACACCACCTTCCACACGCTCTACGACGGGCTGCTGCGGCACCGTCAGACCCAGTCGCCGGAGGCCGGCACGCAGGGCGGGCGAATCGTGATGGACACCTTCTACGACACCGCCGGCCGGGCGTGGAAGACCAACGACGCCTACATCGCCAACGGCGCCCCGGGCACCGACCTGTTCCTGCCGCACGGGGACAACGTCATTCCCGCCCAGGCCCAGAAGCGGTTCGACGGGGCCGGCCGGGAGACCGCGTCGATCTTCTACAAGCTCGGCGTCGAGCAGTGGCGGACCACCACCAGGTACGGCGGCGACCGGATCGACGTCGCCCCGCCCGCCGGCGGCACCGCGACCTCCACCGTCACCAACGCGCAGGGCCGGACGACGGCGCTGCGCCAGTATCACGGGCCGGCGCCGTCGGGAACCTTCGACGTCACCACCTACGGCTACACCCGCAAGGGCGAGCTGGAGACGGTGACCGACCCGGCCGGCAACCACTGGCGCCACGACTACGACCTGCGCGGTCGCAATAAGACGGTCACCGACCCGGACAAGGGAACAACCACCAACGGCTACAACGACGCCGGCGAGCTGATCTCGGTGACCGACGCCGACAGCAAGACGCTCACGTTCTCCTACGACGCCATCGGCCGCAAGACCGGGATGTACGACGGCTCGGTGGTCGAGGCCAACAAGCGGTCCGAATGGGTCTACGACACCTTGGCCAAGGGTCATCCCACCCGGTCGACCAGGATCGCGGGCGCCAACCGGTACACCCGCGAGATCACCGGCTACACCGCCGACTACCAGCCGACCGGGGTCACATACACGATCCCCGCGGCCGAGACCGGGCTCGCCGGCAGCTACACCTACGGCCACACCTACACGGTGAACGGCCTGCCGGGAACCACGACCGTTCCGGACCTCGACGGTGCCGGTGGGCTGCCCGCGGAGACCCTGACCGTCGGTTACACCGGTCTGGACAAGCCTCACACGCTGTCCACGTCCATCGACGACACCACCTACGTGGACCTCACCGCCTACACCCGCTTCGGCGAGTTGGGCGTGCTGGGCCGGCGCAACAACGGCGGCCGGATCATGGACACCGGCCTGTACTACCAGGAGGGCACCCGCCGGGCGGAGCGGATGCTCACCGTGAAGGAGATCGCCCCGTCGGCCGTCCTGGACATCAACCTCCAATACGACAACGCCGGCAACGTCACCCGGGCCGCCGACACCCCCACCGGCGGCGCCGCCGACGTCCAGTGCTTCCGGTACGACAACCTGCGCCGGCTCACCGAGGCGTGGACGCCCGGGGGCGGCGAATGCGGACCGAACCCGTCGGCGGCCGCTCTCGGTGGCGCCGCGAAGTACTGGCACACCTGGGAGTTCGACAAGGTCGGCAACCGCAAGAAGCTGGTCGAGCACGGCACGACCGCAGGCGACGCCACCACCACCTACACCTATCCCAACCCCGGCGCGGCGCAACCGCACACCCTGCGGGCCACCAGCACCACCGATGGGGCCGGCACCCGCGCCGCGGCGTACACCTACGACGACCGGGGCAACACCAGGACCCGACCCTCCGCAGCCGGAAACCAGACCCTCGACTGGGACATCGAGGGTCACCTCGCGACCAGCACCGACAGCACCGGCCCCACCCACTACCTCTACGACGCCGACGGCAACCGGCTGGTCCGCCGCGACCCGAGCGGCAGCACCCTGTACCTGCCAGGCCAGGAACTGCGCCACACCAGGAGTTCCGGCGCTCAGGTCGGCACCCGCTACTACAGCCACGCCGGCCACCCGGTCGCCACCCGCACCGCCACCGGGCTGCGGTGGCTCGCCAACGACCACCAGGGCACCACCCTCACGACCGTCCACTCGGGTTCGCAGGTGGTCGCTCAGCGCCGCCAGACGCCCTACGGCACGCTCCGCGGCGTCACCGGCGCTTGGCCGTCCACAATGGACAAAGGCTTCGTCGGCGGCACTGTTGACAACACCGGCCTCACTCACCTCGGCGCCCGTGAGTACGACCCCTCCATCGGTCGATTCCTCAGCGTGGACCCGATCATGGACGTCAAGGACCCGCAACAGATCCACGGCTTCACCTACAGCAACAACAGTCCGATCACCTTCAGCGACCCCAGCGGTCTGATCCACACGTGCGATGAGTACGGAAACACCTGCTCCGCGCCCACCACTCCAGAACCGCAGGATGAGAGCACCAGCGCATGGGGCGGCGCACCCAGCGGCACCGGGCGGGGTACCGGATGCCACGGCGGAAACAGGAGCCCTGACTGCGACACCAGCCCGTCCACCATCTCACCCAGACCGACGGTGACCTCGACCACCGAGCCCCGTCCAACCATCAACGAGATGAAGAACGACATGATCTGGAATGCGATCGTGTGCCATCGAGCCGGCCCGCAAGCAATCATCGGTGGTTGCCCCATCCAGATGGTTGGCGCTTGTTTCGGCGGGAGTGCGGCCGATGTGATGGGTGTCGGCGGCTCGCTGTGCGTTGCGATTGACTCGAAAGGTATCAGTGGATTCGTCGCCGGTGGTGGCAGTGCGGGGTTGAACCAGGGAGGGTTCTTGGGCGTCGGGATCATCGCGTCCACGGGCGACATAGACGACCAACGGTATTGGTTCGACACCGCTGAAGCAGGCGCAGGCTCGTTCGATGGCTCTGTCGCCTGGGGGACGGGACAATATGATCAACCGGTGTACACCGGCATGCTGCTTGTCGGTTTAGGCACGGGTGGTGGCGTCGCCGTCGGCAGATCCTACACCGGGATGATCCACGAAGAAGGTACCCCACGTCCGATCAGTTTCCTGCCCCGAACACGGGCAATCTGGCACGAGCCGATCATGCCGCCGTCCGCGCCGAGCGCTGGATCCACCTCCACTCTCCCGACCGGCACCTGGGGCGGTGGCGCCTTCGAATAGGGCCAACCCCGGCGCGCCGCAGCCGCACGCCCCGCGTTGCCACCAGCACCACCGACACGGCCGGTACCCGTGCGGCTGCCTACACCTACGACAGCCAGGGCAACACCAAGACCCGGCCCGCCGCGGCCGGTACCCAGACGCTCGACCGGACGTCGAGGGTGTTGCGGTTCACCCGGACGCGTTCGAGGAGTGACCGACGGAGGTCAGGTGGGCGAGAGCTCGGCGTTCCTGACCTCCCAGCCGGGACTTCCTGGCGAGGCCGAGGGCGCGGTCGGCGTGGGTGGTGGACGTTGGTCGGTCGCCGAGGTCCCGGTGGGCGGACGCCAGGCCCAGCAGGGCCTCGGCCACGTAGTAGTGGACGTCGATCTCCTCGGCGATGCGCAGCGCTTCACCGTGCATGGCGATCGCGGCGTCGTGGTGTCCGTTGAGCAGGTGGATCGAGCCGAGGCAGTTGCGGACCTCAGTCTCGACCCGGCGGTCGCGCATGCGGCTCGCGATGGTCAGGGCGGAGTAGGCGTGGTCGGCCGCGACGTCGATGCGGCCGACGTCGCGGTGGACCCGCGCCAGGGCGCACAGCGTCGCCGCCTCGTGGAACGACGCGGCGGTCCGGCGGGCCACCACCAGACCCTCGGCCAGGTGGACGGCGGCGTCGTCGAAGCGTCCGAGTTGGCGGTTGAGCTCGCCCAGGATCAGCAGGCTGTGCGCTTCCAGGCGCATGGCGTGGTGGCGGCGGGCGATGTCCAGGGCTCTGGTGGCGTGGGCCACCCCGTCGTCGAGCCGGCCGGCGATGAGCATCGTGTTGGCCAGGTGCACCGGGACGATGCCGTGCAGGAACGGCAGCCCGGTCCGCGCGTACAGGTCGGCCGCCTGTCCGAGGTGGGTGACGGCGAGGTCCGGTTCGCCCTGGTAGGACAGCACGAGGCCGATGTGCAGCCGGGCGACCGCCTCGCCGTAGGTCCAGCCGACCTCGGCGCTGGTGGTCGCCGCTCGCTCGCCGGTCTCGGCGCAGAGCCGGTACGCGGACGTGGAGTAGTGCGCGGACGTCAGGCTCACCAGCGCCGTCGCCCGCCCCAGCCGGTCGCCCTCGGCCCGTGCGGCGGCCAGCGCCGTCTCCGCGCTGGTGATCCACTCCACGACCAGCCGGGACTGGAGGTAGTAGGTCTGGAGCCGTTCGTTGAGCAGCCACGCGTAGGCGCGTGGCCCGTGCCGCTCGGCCGCGCGGATCGCCTCCGCGATGTTGTGGTGCTCGACGTCCAGCCACCGCTTCGCCGCCGCCGGCTCGGTCAGGCCGAGGCCGGGCACGTCGCCCGTGCGCCGCACCGGGTCGCGGCGGAACGGGCTGGCGGGGCGGTCCGGCCAGAGCAGGTCGGCGGCGGTCGTGACCATGTCGAGGTACCAGTCGAACAGGCGGGCACGGGCGGCCGACCGTTCGTCGACGGAGTCCTCTCGGCGGCACTGGCGCGCGGCGTAGGCGCGGAGCAGGTCGTGCAGGGCGTAGCGGTCGTCGCCACGCCTTTCGACCAGGTGGGCCCCGGTGAGCACGTCGAGGGCCGCACCGATGTCCGACTCGTCCGACTCGCCGGCCAGCGCCGCGACCGAGGCCGCCGTGAAGTCGGGCAGCGACACCAGGCCTTGCAGGCGGAAGATCCGCCGAACCGACGCGGGCAGCGCCTGGTAGGAGGAGTCGAAGGCGGCGCGGACCGCGCTGCGTTCATCGCCTTCGACCGCCAGCAGGGTCAGCGGGTCGTGCGCGCGGAGCTGGGCGACGTAGGCGGCGATGGAGTAGTCGGGTCGGTCGAGCAGGCGGGCGGCGGCAATGCGCAGTGCCAAGGGCAGCCACGCGCAGGTCGTGCCGAGTTCGACGACCGCGTCCGGCTCGTCCGCGGTTCGCTCCGGGCCGAGCAGCCGGGTCAGCAGCGCTATGCCCTCTTCGGGCTTCAGCACGTCGAGCGCGAGCCGGTGCGCGCCGTCGTGCGCGACGAGTCCGGTTAATCGGTTCCGGCTGGTGACCACCACGAGGCAGTGCGGGTCGCCGGGCAGCATGGGCCGCACCTGGTCGGCGGTCACGGCGTCGTCCAGCACGATGAGCAGTCGGCGACCGGCGGTCGCGGACCGGTAGCGCGCCGCCGCCTCCGCGGGGTCGGTCGGTATCCGGTCCGGTGGCACGCCGAGGGTCCGCAGCAGGATCGACAACCCGTCGACGGGACGCATGGGGGTACCGGAACCGTGGCCGCGGAGGTCGAGGTGCAGCTGCCCGCCGGGGAAGCGATCCGCGACCCGGTGGCCCCAGTGCACAGCCAGCGCGCTCTTCCCCGCCCCGGCCGTACCCGTGATGACCACCACCGCATCGGGGGAGGTGCTCAACGCGTCCAACCGCCCCAGTGCCTGCCCGCGGCCGGTGAAGCCGCGCACGTCGGGTGGCAACTCGTGCGGCGTCGCCATGGACGGGTGCGGGTCGTCGCCGCGCAGGATCGCCTCGTGCAGCCGTTGCAGTTCGTGGCCGGGTTCGAGGCCGAGCTCGTCGCGCAGGGACAAGCGGGTGCGGCGGAACGCCGCCAGCGCCTCGGCCTGCCGCCCACCGAGCTGCAACGCCCGCATCCACCGTGCGCACAGACCTTCGCGGAACGGGTGGTCCCGCACCGGCCCGGCCAGCTCGGCCGCGACGAGGTCGTGCCGCCCGGCCGCCAGCTCGGCATCGGCCCACCGCTCCCAGACGCCCAGCCGCAACTGCTCCAGGCTCGTCGCCTCCGACGCCACCGCCGGGCAGTCGACGAACTCCGCGAACGCGGGCCCGCGCCACAGGTCCAGCCCGGCCCGCAGCGCCCGCCCGGCCCGCTCGACCTCGCCGCACGCCAGTGCCGCCTCCCCTTCGGCTGCGAGTCGGCGGAAGCGCGCAGCGTCGAGGTGTTCGCCGACCGCGGCGACGTAGCCGTTGTCCTGCCGGGCAAGGAGCTCGCCGCCCAACGCGTCGCGCAGCTGCATGATGTATTGCTGGACGTTGCGCCGGGCCGAAGCCGGCGGACGGTCACCCCACACGGAGGTGATCAGCTCTTCGGTCGCGACGACCCGGTTCGCGTGCGCGAGCAGCACCGCCAGCACGAGGCGCGGCTTGTGCCCCGAGCGGACGTAGACCGGAACGCCGTCCTGGACGGCTTCCAACCTCCCCAGAACGCGGATGTCCATCACACCCCCCGTGAATCACAGCCCCTCAGAATCCGAAGCCGGTCGCACGCTGTCAAGGGTCACCGAAGTCCCGCTACTGATCTTGGATGGAACGGTAGGACGACGGGACGGGTGGTTGAGTATTGCGCGGCGTCTGTGCAGACGTCGGGCTCGACGCCGCGCCGTGTAGTGACGGCGTGTCCTCCAACGGAGCCGGTTGCGGTCGCCCGCATCCGATGTCGGCGGGTGTTGTACCAGCCTTCGACGTATTCGAGGATCGCCTTGTGCGCCCTGGTCCTGGTGGGCCAGGGCTGTCGGTCGAGCAGTTCGGTCTTGATGGTGGCGAAGAACGACTCGGGCGACGGCAGCATCGTGACCGACATGATCGAGCGGTTGCGCTTGGTGGTGCACGACTGCACGACGGCGTGGCTGGTCAAGGCCGAGGGCTGCGATCCGGCCGCCCCTGAAGAGCGGGCCGCTTCGATCACCCGGCGGGTGATCGCGTTCCACCTCACCGAACTGCTCCAGGCCGCGTCGCGACCACCCACCGGGTTGGCTACGGCGCGATGTAGCTCGAACGCCTGCACGCCGAGGCCGTCGAGTCCCACTCCAGGGTGAAGGACCGCGGGGACACTGCCGTGAAAGCCGTCATCTACCGCGACGGGGGTCCTACCGCGGCGGCAGTTTGATCGACATGGCGTGGTGGAACACGTCACCCGGGTCCCAGCGCGCCTTCACCTGCTGGAGCTTCCGGTAGTTCTCCTTGTAGTACAACGTGTGCCACGCGACTCCGGACTGGTTCCACTCCGGATCGGTGGTGTCGACGTCCGGGTAGTTGATGTAGGAGCCGTCATTGACGTCGTTCGGGACCGGCACGCCTCCGGTGTCCCGGTACATCGCGCCGTACCAGCGCCGGATCCAGTCCAGGTTCGCCCGCTCGCGGTCCGGGTCGGTCCAGGTGACGGTGTAGATCGCTTTCATGATGCTGTCCCGCTGGTGCAAGGCGGTCGCGTCCGGCGCCACGGTGTTGACCTTGCCGCCGTAGGACAACAGCAGCAGCACCGCGCGCTCGTTGTTGTGGTCGGGGCTGGTCAGGTAGGTGTAAGCGGTGATCATCTGCTCGTCGGTGAACCGCTTCCGCAGGTAGGCCGCTTTCGCTTTGAACATCCCGGATTCGTCGGCCTGGCTCAGCGACCCGGCCTTCACCGCCGCCAGCCACGGCAGCCGGTGGGGCGGTTCCACCGTGGTCGTTCCCGGGACTCCGTCGGTGACCTCCGCGAGGTAGTCGCGCAGCAGTCGTTCGGCGTTGGGCGGGGTTCCGTTCAGTGCGGGCACCATGACGAACCCGCCGGGGTCGGCGCCGGTGTTGCGTCGGGTGATCAACATCGGGCTGAAGAGACCGGCGTGGGGGGAGTCGGGCGCGCTGTTGCGCTCATGCCATTCGCCGTAGTTGCGCAGCAGCCGGTGGAACGACTCCTCGGTGACGTCCCGCCAACTCCACCCGACCGTCGCGCCGAGGGTCACAGCGGGTGGTTTCGGCAGCAGGCGGGTGGGGTCGTTGCCGGTGGCGCCGGGCGTGCGCATCCAGTACCGGGTGACCACGCCGAAGTTCCCGCCCCCGCCCCCGGTGTGCGCCCACCACAGGTCCCGGTTCTCATCGCCCTGCTCGCGGGTCGCGACCACCGCCCGCGCCCGGCCGGAACGGTCCACCACGACGACTTCCACGGCGTACAAGTAGTCCACCACCGAACCGAGCTTCCGGGACAGCGGGCCGTAACCGCCGCCCTGGATGTGGCCGCCCGCGGCCACGCCGCTGCACTGGCCGCCGGGGATGGTGACACCCCAGCCGAGGTAGAGCCGCTCGAACACGTTCCACAGGGTCGCGCCGGGCTCGATCATGAACGCGTTGCGCCGCCGGTCGAACGCGACCCGCCGCATCGCGGACAGGTCGATGATCACCTCCGCGCCGTCGCCGACGAAGTCCTCGTAGCAATGGCCGCCACTTCGGACGGTGACCCGCTTGCCCGCACGCGTGGCGTCATCCACCGCCCGCACGACCTGCTCGGTCGTGGTGGGCAGGCGGAAGGAACCGGGACGCGGGAAGAATCGCTCGCTCGTCCGGCGCAACACGAGGTCTTCATAACGAGCGTCACCCGGCACGATCGCGACCGCATCGCGCGTGCCCTCTGTCGACGTCACCTCCGCGTGCGCCGAACTTCCGACCAGTACCGCACCTCCCAGCACCGCGGTGCCGGCGAGGAATCGCCGACGGGTAGGACGGGACACCTGCTTCTCCGAACTGTGAGTTGGTTGGCGTGTCGGAAACGCTAGGACCGGCCGGTCCGGTGACACCACCTGCGGGGATCGACTGTCAGGCAACCCGCAGCGAACCGTCAGGTTCGCGGCACCGGGCTCCGATCAAGGGCGTGGTGTGATGGAGGGCATGGACAACATCCTCGTGGTGGACGACGACGCGGGCTTGCGAGAGCTGCTGTTGTCCGCGCTGCGGTTCGCGGGGTTCGCGGTCGAGGCGGCCGGTGACGTGCCGGCCGCCTTGGCCGCGATCGAGTCGCGCCCACCGGACGCGATCGTGCTGGACGTGATGCTGCCCGGCACGGACGGGTTCGACCTGCTGCACCTGCTGCGCTCGCGGGAGGTCCACGTGCCGGTGATGTTCCTGACCGCCCGCGACGAGCTGGACGACCGGGTGCGCGGGCTGCGCCTGGGTGGCGACGACTACCTCACCAAGCCGTTCGACGTGGTGGAGGTCGCCGCGCGGCTGGAAGCGCTGCTGCGGCGTTCCCGCCGCGTGCCGCCCGCGATGCCGGAGGGGGTGTTGCGCTGCGACGACCTGGAGATGGACGAGGTCAGGCACGTGGTGACCCGGGGCGGGCGGCCGGTCGAGCTGTCGCCCACCGAGTTCCGGCTGCTGCGGTACCTGCTGGCCAACGCCGAGCGGGTGGTCTCCAAGGCGCAGATCCTGGACCACGTCTGGCAGTACGACTTCGGCGGCGACACCGGCGTGGTCGAGCGGTTCGTCTCCAACCTGCGCCGCAAGATCGACTTCGGCGGGCCGTCCCTGATCCGCACCGTGCGCGGCTTCGGGTACAACCTGCGGCCGGTGCAGCGGTGATCCGGCCATCCCGGTGGCGGCCCGCCCTCGTCGCCCTGCTCGCCGGCCCGGAAGCCGCCCTGCTCACCGCCAGGCTCCAGAAGGCGTTCAACGCCCAGCAGCGGGCCCAGGACCGACTGCGCAGCTTCGTCGCCGACGCCAGTCACGAGCTGCGCACACCGCTCGCGACCCTGCACGGCTGGATCGACCTGTACGCCCAGGGCGGCCTGCGCGAGCCCGACCAACTCGACCACGCCATGGAACGCATGCAGGCCGAGGTGGGCAGGATGCGGCTGCTCGTCGACGAACTGGCACTGCTGGCCCGCCTCGACGCGGCCCAACCGCTGAACCGCGCGCCGGTCGACGTGGTCGCGCTGGCCGGCGAGGTGGTGGACGACGCCACGATCGTCAGCGCCGACCGGGACATCACCCTGCGCGGGGCGGCGGAAGCGGTCGTCGACGGCGACGGCCCACGCATCCAGCAGGTGCTGCGCAACCTCGTCGGCAACGCGGTGCAGCACACCCCACCCGGCACACCGGTCACCGTCACCGTCACCTCCCGCGACGGTGAGGTGGTGGTCGCGGTGCACGACGAGGGCGACGGCATCGCGCCGGAGCACGTGCCCCACGTGTTCGAGCGGTTCTACCGCGCCGACCCCAGTCGAAGCCGCGACCGCGGCGGTTCCTCGGGCCTGGGACTGGCCATCGTCGAAGCGATCGTGACCGCGCACGGCGGCACGGCCGGGGTCACCTCGACGCCGGGTCAGGGCACCACCATCCGGGTCACCTTCCCCGTCGACCGCTCTCCCCGACCGGCGCCGGACCACTCTCCGGGAGCCCGCCGCAGCGGTGATGTCGGTGGCCCGGCGCCCGCCGAGGACCTCGGTCCGGTCACCCCAGCGCCCGTCCCGCTTCCACGATGTCGATGGCGAGCCTGCTGACGTCGGCCGGGGTGGTGCGGGGGTTGACGTGCACAGCCGCAGCGCGTGGTGGCCCTCCACGAGCGTCGCGGCGACCAGGAACCGGTCGCCGCGGTTGATCGTCTCGGCGATCCGGTGCTGCAGCGCGTCGAGGTCCTCGTCGCCGCGAGGCGGTCGCGGTCGGTATCGGAGGCAGAGGATGCCGAGGCTCGGCCCGGTGAGCGGTTCCAGCTCGTCGCTCCGCTCCACGAGTTAGGCAGCGCGCTCGGCCGCCGGGGGCAGGTCGACGAGCCGGTGGGCACCAGCGGCCGCAACGCGCCCGCATCGAGCCGGTAGCACCCCGGGTTCGGGGATCGCGTCGAGCACGCCGGAGCGGGTGGCGGGCACGGCGAGCCGGCTCAGCGCCAGGGAGGCGGTGCGGACCCGTCCCACCGGCACGGACGGGAGCAGGGAGGCCAGGGCGTGGACACCGAGCATCGGCAGCAGGCCCGCGGCGACCTCCTGGGCCTGCACGAGCGACATCGCGGTCTGGAACCGGGGGTTGATCTCGATGGCGAGGACGGGCGCCGTCGGTGGCGGCGACGAGGTCGAGGCCGAACGCGCCGCGGAAGCGACGACGCCCGTCGGCAGCTCGTCGTCGGCCACCAGCTGGTTGCCGCAGTGCGCGCCCCAGTACGGGGTGAGCTCGGGCAGTCAGGCGAGCTGGTGGGACACCGCGGACACCGCCGTCGCGTCACCGGTGACGCAGCCGCTCACGGTCAGCGGGACACCCGGCACGAACGCGGACACCCGCAACCGCACTCCCCGCCAGTCACCGAGCACCGCGCGCAGCTGCGCCGCGCTGGTCACGAACCGGGTACCCTTGCCGGTCAGGTTGTTGACGCGGCGCTGCACCACGACCGGACGGCCACCGGCCGCCGCCCAGCAGGACGCGGTGTCGGCGGGATCGGCGGAGGGCACCCTCGATTCCGGCACGGCCACGTCCGCGCGCTCGAACAGCCGCAGCGAGTCGATCTTGTCGGCGGTGACCGCCACGGCCGCCTGCTCCGGGGCGAGCAACCGCAGGCCGCGAGCCGCCGCCCAGGAGTTTTCGGCTGAGCGGAACCGAACACCGGCCGATCACGTCGACCCGGTGTGAAACGGGTCTGGTTGTCCTCGGGCGCCGGGCGCGCCTGGATCGTGGTCGTGGTGGCGTCGGCCTTGACGGGGTGGCACGGCTGGGGTGTCACGGTGACGCCGGAACGGCCGTTCTTCTGGATCATGGCCATCGCGGACCTCGTGGTCGCGGCGGTCGCGGCCCGGTTGGCGGTGCGGTGGCCCGGCTACGCGATGTTCGGGGACGACGCCGTGGTGCTGGGGCGTGAGCGGGTCCGGTACGACTCGATCACCGCGGTGCGCACCGGTCGCGTGTCGGCCAAGGGGTTCTGGTTGGCGTTCTGGCTGCCGCTGTCCCTGCTGGGCGGGGTGGTCGTCGCCCTCCGCCGGGCCGACGCGTTCGAGCGGCAGGTGGTGGAACTCGACACGCCGGACGACCGGCTCCGGATGCGGTGGAAGGACGTCGACTCGCACGGCGCGTTCCTGGACGCCGTCCGGACGGCCCGACCCGACCTGGAGCCGGCGTCCGGTCTCGACGGGCCGGACTACGCGCGCGACTGCACGCCCAGGCTGTCCGTGGGCGGCGGGTTCCTCGCGGTGGGGCTCGTGGTGTGGCTGTTCTTCGCCGGCGTGCTCGGCATCCAGCTGCTCGACAGATCCACTGTGGACGGTCCATACTCGGTCGACGCCACCTCCTACGCGATCCGTTCGGTGACCGAGCGGCTGACAGGGAACCCGGACTCGCACAACCCCGACCTGCCCGGTGTGCCGGTCGACCTGTCGGTCGAGCCGTGCGCGCGCACCAACGGGGCCCTGCTCGGCCGCTCCCCCGACGTGGTCGACCTGCGCCTGCGGCTGCTCAGCCGCGACGTGCCGGAACCCGTGGCCGACGCCCTGGAGGACGAGCTGCGCAAACACGCCGGCATGGCGCCCGGCGACTACCGGGACCGGCTCGACATCGCCGACTCGGCTGTCCGGATCAACATTCCCGAGGTGGCCACGTTATACATCGACATCAGGACCGGCTGCGTGGGCGACGAGGGCGAGGCCCGGCTGCGCGAGGATCTCCTCGCCTTGGCCGCCGCTCTCGGCGTGGAGCGCTGAGGGCGGCCGGGTGGGATCGGCGGGCGGCTTGGCTCGGGCGGCTTGAGCGCAGGGCGGCTCGAGCGCGGGCGGGTCGGCGCAGCGGGCGGTTGGCGAGCGATCGCAGGTGGCGTCAGACGCGGGGCTGTGCTTCCACCGTGGCCCAGGTCGGGTGTTTGCCGGTCCGGTTGCTGCGGCGCGTCGATCACGGGTCCGGTCTGGGCAAGGTCCGCTGGGCGGTCGAACGCACCTTCTCCTGGATCAAGGGCTTCCGACGACTCCGGGTCCGCACCGCGGCGGACCGACGTCCATCAAGCGATGCTCAACCTGGCCTGCTTGAGAATCTGCCTGCGGAAACTCATGCTGAACTGATCACTCAGCCGAGCCGTCGCCGTCGCCGGTCACCACCATGCGGGCGAGTTCGACCGGTTGCCGTGACGGCTCGCAACCAACCTCATCCGACCTGTTACGGGATCGGCACGTCCGCCGATACACGGGTCGAAGGGCCGGAGTGTCTGGTCGAGGGTGATCGGGGGATCATGGCCGGTAGTTCGCGATCCCGAGCGCTCGGAGATCAGCTTGAGCGGCTCAAACTGGCCAGTGGCCGCAGTTACGAGAACATCGGTCGGAAGATCCACCTGAGCAAGTCCGCCGTGCACCGGTACTGCACCGGAGCGAGCGTGCCGCGGGAATTCGCCGTCGTGGAGCGCATCGCGTCGGCGTGCGGCGCGAGCCGGGACGACATGGTCCTGCTGCATCACCTTTGGTTGCGTGCCACGGAATCCGCGAACGAGAGTGCCGACGAAGAAGCACCTGCCGAAGCCGGTCGTTCCCCCGAACCGCCGAACCCGCCGACGCCGATGGGCCCACGACCCGGCCGCCGGGCCCGGGCCCGGCGCCTGACGGTGTTGGCCGTCGTCAAAGCGGTGTTGGCCGTGATCCTGGTTTCGAGCACGACCGGCACGCACTTGGTCACGACCGCCCCGGACCGGTCGACGGACCAGTGGCTCACTGGGCCCGCTTGGGCGCTGCCACCGGCTCCCGTGCCGAGCGCGCTGTTCGGCGTCACCATCAACAGCGCCACGGGAGCGATGCCCGCGTTCCGTGTCGGCGCCGTCCGGTTCTGGGACGGCGGGACGAGGTGGTCCGAAATCCAACGGCACCGCGGCGAGTTCGACTGGTCGGTGCTGGACCGACTGGTGAGCGCTGCGGAGAATGCGGGTGTTCCGCCCCTGTTCGTCTTCGGGGGCACCCCGAAATGGGCCAGCCCGAACGGCCCGGCCGCGCCGTATCCGGACGCCACCGCCGCACCTCCGATCGACCTCGCAGACTGGGACCTGTTCGTCCGGACGCTGGTGGACCGCTACCGGGGACGCATAGAGGCATACGAGCTGTGGGTCCTGGCCAACGACCGCAAGTTCTACGCGGGCAGCGTGGAGACTCTGGTCGAGATGACCCGCCGGGCCAAGGACATCATCCGTTCGAGCGACCCGGACGCGACGGTGGTGTGCCCGGGGATGGGGGAGTTGTGGACTTCCGAGGGGGTGGCGTTCCTCCGGCGGTTCGCCGAACTCGGCGGGTACGACCACTGTGACGTCGCGGGCATCAAGCTGTTCAAGCGACAGGCGGCCGACCCGCCGGAAACGATGTTGAACCTCGCCGCGTCGATCGACCGGGTCATGCACAGAGCAGGAATCCACCCGAGGCTGTGGAGCACCGGGACCACGTACTCGATCGCGTTGCAGGAGCCCCTCGACGAGTTCACCGCCCGCAACCACGCCGTGCGGTTCTTCCTGGTGGGGATCTACGCGCGCAAGGTCAACCTCGAACGCATGTACTTCTACAACTGGGGCGGCACGAAGATCCCGATCGTGTTGCAGCCGGTCGGTGGAGTGCCGACCAGTGCGGCGCTCGCCGTCGAGCAGTTGCAGCGTTGGCTGCACCACGCGCATAGCCGTGCGTGCGGCCACGGCGCCGCGGCGAACCTGCCGGAGAACGTGTGGCAGTGCGAGTTCACGGTGGCCGAGCCCGGTCAGACCTACGACGCCACGATCCGCTGGACCGACGCGGGAACCGCCACGCTCGCCGCCGGTGCTCGCGCCCAGGAATTGCGCCACCTCGACGGGAGGATCGAGAAGGTGCGATCGGGTGACACCATCACCGTTGCCGAAGAGCCTGTTCTCATTGCCGCGAGTCCCACTCCGCGCCGCTGACGGGACTCGCCGAGCGGTATCGCCGACCGCGTCCCACCGCTGAGCGTCCTCCCAGGTCAGCGCCTACGTTTCGTCCCGCCGTCCCAGGTATGGCTCACGCGCTTGTTCCCGCGTCACGAGCCGATCAAGCTGCGTGTGCCCGACGAATGCGTGTTTGCCCGACCGGAAGGGTGAGTTCTTTTGCGTACGTTCTTCAGAGGCAGACCACTGGTCAGCATGGCGCTGGCGTTAACCATGATCAGTTCATCCGTCGTGGCCATCCAGTCGGCATTCCCGGCGCGCGCCGAACAGCCGGGGACGGCTGTCGGCGGTCCCGCGCCGGACGCGATGTCGGCATTGCGCACCGCGCGTTTGCGCAACGCGCCGGTCGAGATGGTGGGACAGCGCACGGAAACGTCCACCACGTGGGCGAACCCCGACGGCTCGTTCCGCACGGAGTTGGCCGCGGGCCCGGTCTGGACGAAGAAGGACGGGGAGTGGCTCCCGGTCGACCCGACGCTGCGGGTCGACCGGGACGGCGTGCGGCCGAGAGCGACCGGGTGGGAGGCGACGTTCGCGCGTGCGAGGGGTGCGCGTGAGCAGACGACGGCGTTGGTGTCGGCCCAGGTCGGCGGCCACGACGTGACCATCGGTTGGCAGGGGGCACTGCCCGAACCCAAGGTCGACGGCGTCAAGGTCACGTACTCGGACGTGCGGCCGGACACCGATCTCGTGGTGGAGTCCCGCCGGTCCGGCTTCGAGCAGTACTTCATGCTGAAGCAGCGTCCGACGGGACCGATTTCGTTCTCCGTGCCGATCACGGCGGAAGGGCTCAAGACCGTTCGTACGTCGCCCGGTGGAATGGTGGAGTTCCTGGACGATGCCGGCACGGTGATCGCGACCATGCCGCCGCCGCGGATGTGGGGAGCCGAGCGCGACGAACGCCTCGGCGAGCCGACGCGCTCGATGCCTGTCGACCACGACGTGAACCAGTCCGGGGACGTGGTCACCGTGACGTTGCGCCCGGATCAGGGATTCCTCGCCGACCCGGCCGTCACGTACCCCGTCACCATCGACCCGTACCTGGTGTTCCGCACCACCTTCGACACCTACGTCGACACGACCCAGGGGAACACCCCGAAGCACACGCAGGTCGAACTGCAGTCGGGCACCAACGGCGACAAGATCGCCCGATCGCTCCTCAACTTCGACGTCGGCCCGGTGCGCGGCGCGACCATCGAACAGGCCCGGGTCATCGTCTGGAACGACAACTCCTACGTGTGCGAACCGCGCCCGGTCGAGCTGTGGTCGACCTCCGGTCCGGCGAACGCGACCACCGTGTGGGCCAACCGGCCGACGCTCGGCCAGCGCTACGACGTCAAGGTCGAGTCCCACCACCACAACGCGTGCGGCGGTTCGGCGTGGATCCACTTCAACGCCACCGAACTGGTGCGGAGTTGGTTGGCGAGCCCGAACAACCTGCACTCGGCGCTGATCAAGGCGGGCGACGAGAAGAACATCAAGGATTGGAAGAAGTTCCAGTCCTCGGACGCCGCGTCAGCGTGGCCGCGGCTCGACGTCTTCTACACGTGGCCGTTGCGGCTCAGTTCGCCCGCCGTGACACCGTCGACCGCTCCGGAGGCCGACCCGACGTGGACGCGGTCGGACAAGCCGACGCTCGCCGTCCGGGTCGAGGACGACGACGACATCGCCGACGAGGTGACCTTCGAGGTGCAGAACGCGGGCGGCACGCCGGTCACCTCGGGCACCGTCACGGCGACCACCCCGAACGCGACCGTCTCCTGGCAGGTGCCGACGCCGCTGACGGCGGGAACGGCGTACCGGTTCCGCGCCAGGGCGACCAAGAACGGCGTGGAGGCGGCATCACCGTGGCTCACTTTCACACCTGACTTCGTCGCACCGGCCGCGCCCGCGGTCGCGTCCACGAACTACCCGGAAGGCCGCTGGGCGGGCGGCACCGGCACGCCCGGGTCGTTCACCATCACCCCGCCCACCGCGGACGTCTCGTGGGTGGTGTGGCGACTCGACGACGGCCCGAGCCAGGAGGCGCAGTACTCCGGCACGGCACACACGATCACCGTCACGCCGGAGTCCGACGGCAAGCACACGTTGACGGCGTGGGCCCGTGACGCCGCAGGCAACGACTCCGCGCCGAAGACGTACCGGTTCTACGCCGGAACGGGTGCGGTGACGAGCCCGGAGACCGGGGCACGCACGGCGCGACGGGTTCAACTGTCCGCTCAGGCGCGAGCCGATCTGACCACCGTCACCTACGCCTACCGGCGCGGCGCGGCCGACACCTGGAAGCCCGTCCCGCAGGGCGACGTGCGCCGCAAGTCGGACGGGGCGCAGATCACCTGGCCGGTCGGGGTGTCGACGGACCTCGTCTGGGACGTCACGCGCACTCTCGCGACCGACGGCACCATCCAGATCAGGGCCGAGTTCAGCAGCACACAGGCCTCGCAGGGCGTCGACCTCGTCGTCGACCGCGCCGCGGACGCCGCCGCGAGCCAGGAGATCGGGCCCGGCACCGTCAACCTGCTGACCGGCGACTACGCGCTGTCCGCCGACGACGTGTCGGCGTTCGGCGTGGGCATCTCCCGCACGTTCTCCTCGCGCGATCCGCTGGCCGGCGCCGAACAGGACGGCACGGTGGCGATGTTCGGGCCCGCTTGGACCTCCGGCGGGACCTCGCAGGACGCCGTCAGCCAGTTCACCCAACTCCGCGCCACGTCGGCCACGTCGGTCGAGGTGGTCCGCACCGACGACACCGCGGTGGGCTTCACCCAGGACGTCGGCGGAACGTGGGTTCCGCAGCCGGACGCCGGCGAGTTGAGCCTGACCCACGACGCGTCGAACGATCGCTACAGCCTGCGGGACACCGAGGGGCGCACCACCGTGTTCGCCAAGGTCGCCGCCGAGGTCAGCACCTACGCGGTCCGCACCACGTTCCCCGCGACCTCCAACGGCGAGACGGCCTACGTGTACGACACGGTGGTCGGCGCCGACCATAAGACCCGCGCCCGGCTGCGCAAGATCATCCCACCGACCACGGCGGTGAGTTCCCCGGCGCAGTGCGACGTGGACGTGCCGTCGACGTTGCCGCGCGGGTGCCGGGTAGTCGAGCTGGTGTACGCGCCCAGGACGACCGCGACCGCGACCGCCCTCGGCGACTACACCGGTCAGGTGAACTTGATCAAGGTGTGGGAGTCCGACGCCACCGTTCGGGAGACCGGTCTAGGTCGGTACGCCTACGACACGCTGGGACGTCTGCGCGAGGCGTGGGATCCGCGGCTCAGCCCGGCGCTGAAGACCAAGTACGAGTACGACTCCGGGCGGATCAGCCGCCTGACCCCGCCGGGCGAGCTGCCGTGGACGTTCTACTACGGCCGGGCCGGCAACGACGACACGGCAGGCGACGGCATGCTGCTCGCGGTGTCCCGTCCGGCGCTGAAACCCGGCACCAGGAACGAGGTCGAGGGTGACGCCATGACGACGCTCGTCTACGACGTCCCGCTGAGTGGTCAGGGAGCGCCCTACGACATGGCGGAATCGTCGGTGGCCTCCTGGGCGCAGCTCGACGCGCCCACCGACGCGACGGCGATCTTCCCGGCGGACCAGGTGCCGGGCAGCCACACCGGTCGGGACAACCTCGGCGCGGGCGACTACCGGCGTGCCACCGTGCACTACCTGAACCCGAGTGCCGAGCGGGTCAACGAGATCCAGCCCGGTGGGCACACCAACACCACGGAGCACGACCGGTTCGGCAACACCGTGCGCACCCTCACCGCCGCCAACCGGGCACTCGCGCTCGGGCAGGGCGACCGTGCGGGGGAGAAGCTGACCCGACTCGGCATCGCGAACAAGTCCACCTCCGAACGGGCGGCGTTGCTGTCGACCACCGCCGTCTTCGACGCCGACGGCCAACGCAAGACGCACGAGTTCGGCCCGTTGCACGTGGTCGAACTGGCGAACGCCGTTCCCGCGACGGCCGGACAGCCCGCGGTGCCCGCCGGCAGCCAGGTGCCGGCCCGTGCCCACAAGGCGGTGTCCTACGACGAGGGCCGCCCCGGCGACGGCAGCGCGAAGGTCGAGAACAAGGAGACCCGGGTGGTCACCGGAGCCGCCATCACAGGCTACCCGGCCGACGCCGACCAACGGACCAGCACCACCGAGTACGACTGGGCGAACGGGCTGGAGACCAGGACGGTGCAGGACCCGGGCGGCCTCGCGCTGGCGACGACCACGGCGTACGACCCGCAGGGTCGCCCGATCGTGTCGAGTTTGCCCGCGTCCAACGGCAACGACGCCGCCACGACCGTCACCACCTACTACACCGGCGCCGCCGGCGGTCCGTGCGGCGGACGACCGGAATGGGCGGGCTCGATCTGCCGGGTCGAGCCGAAAGCGCCTATCACCGGAGGCGGCGCCAACCCGTCCGAAGCGGTCACCAAGACCACGACCTACACGGCCAACGGGTTGGTCGACCGGACGATCGAGTCAGCCAACGGCGTCTCCCGCGTCACCAGCACCACGTACGACGCGGCCGGGCGCAAGGTGACGGTGACGGTGACCGGCGGGGTCGGGGCGGCCGTTCCCGCGGTGACCACCGAGTACGACCCGGCGACCGGGAAGATCGCGCGCACGGTCGGCTCGGACGGGTCGGTCGTGGCCGTCGAATACGACGCCCTGGGCCGCGTTCTCACTTACACGGACGCCGACGGCGGTCGCACGACGTACCACAACGACGCGCTGAACCGCCCGGTGAAGGTCGCCAACAGCGTGCCGTCGGAAGTCACGTACCAGTACGACACCGCACGGGAACCACGTGGACTGGCCGTCGGGCTGACCGACTCGGTGGCCGGTTCGTTCACGGCGACCTACGGCCCCGGGGGCGGGATCGCCGAGCAGACGATGCCGTCCGGTGTGGTGATGCGCGAGGAGCTCGATGAGACCGGCGTCTCGACGCGGCGGAGCTACACCGGCGACAACGGCGTGGTCCTGCTCAACGACAGTGTCAGCAACTCGGTGCACGACCAGGTACTCACGCAAAGCGGACTGTCCGCTCAGGACTTCCGGTACGACGCCGCCGGTCGGCTCGTCCAGGCCGACGACACGGTCGAAGGTACGTGCACCACACGGTGGTACGGGTACGACAGGAACTCCAACCGCACCTCGAAGCAGACCGCCGCCGGGCCGGTGTGCCAGACCGGAGGAGGCGCCGTCGAGACGCACGCCTACGACACGCGGGACCGGCTGGTCGACCCGGGTTACGGCTATGACGCCTTCGGCCGCACCGTCACCACGGCGGGCGGGGCCCGCCTGAACTACCACGTCAACGACCGGATCCACACGCAGACGATCGGTTCCGCGCGGCAGACGTGGAGGCTGGACGCCACGTTCCGAACCCGGTCCACCACCACGGAGACCGAGTCGGGCGGCATGTGGGCGACCAGTTCGACGCGCGTCAACCACTACGGCGAGGAGCACGACACCCCGGACTGGATCGTGGAGAACCCGGGAACCAACACGATCACCCGCAACGTCAGGGCGTTGAGCGGTGACCTCGCGGCGACCACCTCCGCAACCGGTGACCTCAAACTGCAGCTCGCCAACCTGCACGGCGACATCGCCGTCGTCTTCGACCCGCGGACGGCGACCGCGACGACGCAGGCCACCGACGAGTTCGGCGTCCCACGGCCGGGACAGTCGCCGGCACGGTACGGCTGGCTCGGTGCCGGTCAGCGCTCGTCGGAAGCCCTCGGCGGCATGATGGTGATGGGCGTCCGCCTCTACAACCCCGCTGCCGGACGGTTCCTCCAGGTGGACGAAGTCAGCAACGGCAACGCCAACAGTTACGACTACTGCTCGGCAGACCCGAAGAACTGCACCGACACCAGCGGCTACGGCAAGAACTGCGAACGCCGCTGGGGCGTGATGACGTGCGGCGTCATCATCAACCTGAGCCCAAGGCCGATCATGGTCATGAGGTACTGGAAGGACTGGAGAAGCGCGCACCTGCTGTGGCCTGGGCGCAGCACGGGCTGGGGCAAGGACTACGACGGCCTGTTGGTCTTCTGGTGGTCACACCTGCAGGGCTTCTGGATCCCGCCAGGGGTGTGGTTCCACGTGCCCAACATGCCGAGGGTGTACCCATGGATAGTCTGGTGAGCTGATCACGAGGACCCGCCCGGATTCGACGCGTCAACGTGGAATCCGGGCGGTCCGGGTCAGCAGGTCATCACCGCTGGCACACCTGCACGGCGCATTCGGGCCCTGTCCCGGGAGCAAGGAGGTCCACCGTGATCCGTCGTCTGCTCGTCGCCGTCGTGGCGGCACTCGGCGTCGTCGCCCTCGTGCCGGCCCCAGCCCAGGCCATCCCGGTGTGCAAGAGCGGCTACGCGTGCCTGTGCCAGTGGTACGCCGACCCGGAGCACACCGAGTTCAACGGCTTCCGGGCCATCAACTGCGACGGCGGCGTCGACAGCTCCGGCGTGCAGCGCGGCTACCTGGTATTCGGTCAGGCCCGCTGCAACACCCCCGACTGAACCCGCTGTCGTCGCTCTCGGCACGGCGTGCCCGGTCGCGGGGCGGCCTGAGGGCGCGACTACCGCGATGTCGAACGAGCGACACCTGGCGGAGTGGCGCTGCGCGGCTACGACCGCGGCCGCCGCTCGGGTTCCCGAGGTCGGGGCGTCGTCGATCAGCGTCGGCAAGTGGTCGATGGTGCCGGTCATGACCATGGTTCCCGGCGGGGCGGTGAACCGCCAGATCCGCAGCGGTGAACCCGCCGCCTGGTCGAGGGTGAGCACGCTGTCGTGCTCGCGGGTGAGGTTGTGGACGTCGCGGATACGCCCCTCGACGATCAGCGCGACGATCTGTTCGGGGTGGGCGCCTCGGCGCGTCCGGCGTTGCGGTGCGGGGCGACCAGGCGCGGCACCTGTGGGGTGCGAATAGTCGGCCACCGCTGCCTGGCCTGGGGTTAGGCGGCGGTGGGTTGGTATTCGTTGATCAGGCCGCCGAGGTGTTCGTTGAGGATGAGCAGAGGGTTGGCCCGGCGCAGCACGGCGACCTCGTGCCGCAGCACCAGCAACTCCACGTCCTTGGCCGCCGATGACCGGCCGAGCAGAACCAACCAGCCGACGACCTCAGTGCAGAGTTCTGGCACCCCACAGGCCCGGGAGATCGGCGCGGTCGTGGGCACCCGCCACGGCCGCGACCACCGTCCCGCCCAAGACAGACCCTCGGACAGCAACCGGGCCGGCTCTTCATAGCCCTGCCCCCGTGAACAGGCACATCGCCGGCACGAAGCACACCACCACCCGCGGTCGGCAGAAGCCGGTCACGCTGCCCCGTCCGTCCGCTCTCAGTGATCACCCGATCCACCAGCTCGGATGGAAACGTCCTGGTCAACAGGTCGGTCGCGATCCGATCGGACAGTCGGGCATCCGTGTCGGGCTTGACCTGTCCAGGCCGTGCCCCACGCCTGGCTAACCGCGCCGCCGCCAGAACGGGCGGCGTTGTGGTTGCTCCTCGGCGTCCGGACGGGGTGCGTAGGGGACGCTGAAGAGCGCGACCAGGTCGAGTGCTCCGCCCGTCATCCGGTCGAGCTCGGTCGCGTTGGCGACGCAGACGGTGGTGTTCAGGCCGCCCACCCAGTGCGCGGTGAGCACGAGGATGTCGCCGATCAGCTGGACGTGGTCGGACGCCGTGTCGCGGTTGCCGGGGTGGGCGGTCTGGAGCGCCTGCAACGACGCGGACAGGCCGCGTTCGGTGGTCGGCAAGGTGCCCACCTCTACCGCGTGCCGCAGCGACCACACCATGACCGGCACCAGTTTGGCGCGCAGGAGTTCGCCGACGGTGCCGCACATCGTCGTGGTGCGGGCTGTGATCGACCACAGCGTGTCCGCGTCGCCGACCTCGGCGGCGGTGCGGGCCAGTTGCGGTAGTGCGTCGGTGAGTCGTGCCCACGCGCCCTGCTCGGCGAGCAGGGTAGTCGCGGCTTTCTGGTGTTCCAGTCCGGCTTGGAGGTCGCCGAGGACGGTCACGATGGTGCCCAGGTTCATCAGGAACGTGGCTTCCTCGTCGCGCAGACCCAGCCGGCGGGCTTGGCGTAGTCCTGCTTCGGCGTGCGACCTGGCCGTCTCGGCGTCTCCGAGCGCCAGGTAGCACGAGCCCAGGTTGCCGTACGCGGCCAGTTCGCCCTCCGCGTCGCGGGTCTGCCGCATCAGCGCCAGCGAGGTCTGGGTCGCGGCGAGCGCGAGGGCGTGGTCGCCGGTCGCGGCGTGGATGGCGTACTCGTCCATCTTGAACTTGGCCTGCTGTTCGACCGAGTGCAGCACGGTCGCGTGCCGGTAGCCCTCTTCGGCATAGCGCAGCGCTTCGTCGTACCGGCCCAGCTTGCGGGCGAGCTGGCCGAGGAAGCCGTTGGCCTGCAACAGGCCTTCCATGTCGTGTCGCTCGGCGTAGGAGGTGCGGACGAGTGTTCCGATGCGCATCGCCTCCTCCAACTCGCCCTGACCGGCCAGTAGCTGTGCGGCGCGTAGTTGCTGGTTGAGTGCGCCGTCCGGAGCCAGCGCAACGGCGCGTTGGAAGTGGTCCAACGCGGCGGTCAGCTCGGCTCGTCGCTCGTGGAGATGGCCGGTGTGGGCGTGGCGGCGCGCCAGGCGGATCCTCTTCTCCTGCTCGGATTGGGTGACTCGCTCGGTGAGCGAGTCGATTCGCGCGACGAGTGAGTGGGCGTCGGCCGCGTCGGCGTCGGTGAGGGCTTCGTACCGGATAACGAGGCTCAGCTCGCCGAGGAGCACGTCCACGTACTCGGCGGTCTCCTCGTGGTCGGTGCCGTCGACCAGCTTGCGAAGGTCTGCCGTCTCCCTGCGGACCAGCCGGGTCTGCTCGGGGGGCACGTCGGCGGCGGCGGTGAGCAGCAGGTCGCAGGCGGCCAGCGCGGCCGCGGCGACGTCGGTGCGGCGGGGTTGGCTGGTGAGCCTGCCGTTGGCGGTGCCCGCGTAGATGTAGGAGCGTTCGATGGTGTCAGGCAGGCCGGTGCCGACGATCGCCTGGCACGCGGTGGCCTCGCTCGCAGTCAGCCGGGTCGTCACGATGCGGGCGAAGTCCGCGGCCAGGTCGGCCGGGACGCTCCACAACGTGCCGATGTAGCCGCGGGCGCCGACCCGGACGAACTCCCTGCCGACGCCGGTCCACGACTGGCAGGAGTTGTTGAAGATGATGGGACGGTGGGGAAACTTCACATGCCGGGTGATGAACCTGTTCGGGATCGCGATGTTGCCGAGGACGATGCCGTCGTCGGAGCCGTGCGTGTTGAAGAAGACGAGCTCGACCGGCAGCTTCCGCGGAAGGTGCATGAGCGCGAGCCCGTCCGCGTGGGGACCGTCGAGCAGGATCGAGTGGGTGAAGTGGCCGCCCACCTGCCGCATCACGTCCTCGGTCTCGGACGTGCGGAAGTAGCCGGGGTCGAAGACGAGACTGAACGCCGCCTTGCGGTCGGTCACGTCGCTGCTGCCCACCTCGGTCAGGACGACCAGGGTGGGGTCGGCGGCGACGTGCCCGATCGGCTTGCCCGACCAGTCGGCGTCGGCGGTGCGCACGAACGAGTACGGCAAACCGGTGGTGAACGCGGTGAGCCTGCGGTCACCGACCGCGGTGATCACCTCGGCCGGCACCTGTGACGTCACCGCGGTCTCGATCGCGGCGAACCGGTCGCGACGGCCGGCGGCCATCCTGTCGCGAATCGCGTCGAAGAGGCCTTTCGCCTCTTCGAGGATGAGCTCCTGATGTGCGGCCACGGCGTGCTGGACGTCGTCGAGCACCGGCATCGGGGTGATCACCAGCCGGGCGGACCGGTGGTGCGCGTAGAGCACGCCGAGCAGGCTGAGTGCGTTGCCGGTGTCCTCGACCAGCACCGCTTCTTCGGAGTCCGTGTCGTCATTCGGGTCAACGGCCGGCGCACCGGACATCGGACGCAGCGGCAGACCGGCTCGGAGCGCGGCAGACAGTCCGGCCAGGTACACCGCGCTGCCGCCCTCCGCGTCGACCTCGACGGCTTGCGGCATTCGTTCGTCCGGGCGCAGCAGGGACCACGCGGCACGAGGAAGATCGGTCAGGTCCCGGCCGGGGATGAGGGTGACGCGGCCGCGCTGGCGGCCGAAGATCGTCGGCGGCTGGTACGGCTCGTCCGGCGGGACCTCACCGAAGACCTCATGGTGGTACTGGTCCCAGGCCCGCGACGCTTCCGCGACGTAGGCGGGGTCCGAGGTGTAAAGGTCCTCCGGTCGCGGTTCGAAGAGGAACACAGCGCGCGCGAAGTCCGCCACGGCGACGAGGCCCGCGACCATCTCGTTATGCTTGAGCCAGGACTGGTACGGCGCGATGGCCTGGTCGAGTCGGTCCGACAAGTCGAACTCGGCCAGCATCCTGCGCCGTTGCTCCGGGTCGCTCCTCGTCGCGGCCAGCACCTCGGCCTTGCCGAGCGGGCCGCCGATCATCTGCTGCGTCCTGTCCCTCTGCTCGCGGGCCAGCAGATGACCGCGCACGTACTCGGCCTCGCTCATCGGCGGCGGCTCGACCACGATCACGGGCACGAAACCGCCCGCGGGCACACAGGACAGCACAACGGCCGCCTCGCGCAGCTGATCCGGCCGGCAGATCACCACCGTGGCCGCGAAGGCCGTCACGTCACAGCCCCTTCAGGTAGGAGTCGACGTGGGAGTCCTTGCGCCCGTTGCCGGGGCCCTTGAGCTCGGTCTGGCCGCTCTCCTTGCCCTTACGCACGATCGTGTTGACCAGCACCGGAGTCGACACGCCGACGTACAGCGCCGCCCAGTAGGTGGTGGCGGGCAGGACCAGCGCGATCACGCCGCCGAGCGCACCGTACGCGACCGAGACGAGCAGGTAGAACCACGACCACTTGAACTTCGTCGGGTTCTGGCGGATGGCGTACAGGCGGACGACCTCTGGGGCCAGTGCCCCTGCCATACCCAGCAGGAAGACGACGGCGGAGTTCATCGGACAAACCTAGCCAGACGGCGTCCGCGCCAAGGTCACTTTCGCGGGCCGTACATCCGATTGGCCTAACGGGCCTTACGAGATCATTTGGCTGGAACCGCCGGGCTGCCCGAGCCCGTGCCGCCAAGTCGGGGTGATGGGTTCCGGGTGCGTTTCGGCAAGTACCTCTAGTGTCCTGAGTCGTTGATTCGTTGTAGGTTGTGCTGATGGCTCGTCGTGGACCTGCGTTACCCGAGTTGGTGCTGACCGATCTGGAGCGTCA
>NZ_JBFAFR010000036.1:0-92404 GCF_040639675.1 Actinosynnema sp. NPDC023794
AAGCGCTTGTCGGTGTCGCACGCGTTCCACTCCGTCCTCATGGACCCGATGTTGGACGACTTCCGGGCTGTCGTGGGGGAGTTGAGCTTCCGGGAACCGGAGATCCCGATCGCCACGACCGGCGACGTGACGGACTCGGAGTACTGGGTGCGGCACGTCCGTGACGCGGTGCGCTTCCACGACGCCGTGACGCACCTGCGGGATCAGGGTGTCACGAGGTTCGTCGAGGTCGGGCCGGACGGTGTGCTCAGCGCGCTGGTCGAGGACGGCATCGCGTTGCAGCGCAAGGGACGTGACGAGGCGGTCACGGCGGTGACGGGCCTCGGCCGGTTGCACGCAGCCGGCGGTGCGGTCGACTGGTCCGCGTTCTTCGCCGGCAGCAACGCCCGCAAGGTCGACCTGCCGACCTACGCGTTCCAGCGCGAGCGCTACTGGCTGGACGTCCAGCCGGGGCAGGGTGACGTCGCCGCCGCGGGCCTGGACCGGGTGGACCACCCGATGCTGAGCGCCGCCGTCGTCGAGCCTGACTCCGGCGGGGTCGTCCTCACCGGCAGGCTCTCGACGGGTGTGCAGCGGTGGATCGCCGATCACGACGTGCTCGGCACGGTCCTGTTGCCGGGCACCGGTTTCGTGGAGCTGGCGCTGTGCGCCGGGCGGTACGCCGGCTGCGGGCACGTGGACGAGCTGACCCTGGAAGTGCCGCTCGCGCTGCACGTCGGCGTGACGCTGCGCGTGGTCGTGGGTCAGGCCGAGGACGACGGCACGCGTGCGGTGCGGGTGTACTCGCGCGCCGACGGGGACGACGTGCCGTGGGTGCGGCACGCGACCGGCGTGCTCGGCCCGGTGGCCGACCCGCCGACGTCGGAGCTGGTCGAGTGGCCGCCGCCGGGCGCCGCCGAGGTGCCGGTGGACGACGCCTACCGGTGGCTGGTCGACCGCGGTTACGCCTACGGCCCGGCGTTCCAGGGCTTGCGGCGCGCGTGGCGGCGTGATGACGACGTGTTCGCCGAGGTCGCGCTGCCCGAGGAGGCCAGGCGTGACGCCGGCCGGTTCGGGTTGCACCCGGCGCTGCTCGACGCCGCGATGCACGCCGACCTGCTGGACGCGCACGGTGGCGCGTCGGGTGCGACGCTGCTGCCGTTCTCGTGGAACGGCGTGTCGCTGCACGCGTCGGGCGCGACCGACCTTCGGGTGCGGCTGCGGCGGCTGCGTGGCGAGGAGGTCACCGGGATCACCGTCGCGGACAGCTCCGGCAACCCCGTCCTGTCGGTGCGCTCGCTGGTCAGCCGCCCCGTCACGGCCGGCGAGCTCGGCCGGGCCGCGGTGTCGTCCGGTGCGCTGTGGCGGGTCGACTGGAGCCGGGTCGGCGTGCGGACCGGTGGCCCCGTCCCCGAGCACGACGTCCTCGTGGCCGCGCCCGGGTCGGGTGACGTGCCCGAGGCGACCCGAGCGGTCGTCGTCGACGTCCTCGACGGGCTGCGGACGTGGCTGGCCGACGACCGCACCACCTCTTCGACGCTCGTCGTCCGCACCACGCGGGCCGTCGCGACCTCGGGTGACGACGCGATCGACGTGACGCAGGCCCCGGTCTGGGGTCTGGTGCGCGCCGCCCAGGCCGAACACCCGGGCCGCGTCGTGCTGGTGGACGACGACGGCACGGCGTCGGCCGAGCTGGTGGCGTCCGCGGTGGCCCTCGGTGAGCCGGAGATCGCCTTGCGGGCGGGTGAAGCGCTGGTGCCGAGGCTGGTCGCCGCGGCGCCCGCGACCGCCGACCTCTCCGCCGCCTGGCAGGGCGCGGTGCTCGTCACCGGCGGCCTCACCGGGCTCGGCGCGATCCTCGCCCGGCACCTCGTCACCGCGCACGGCGCGCGGCAGCTCGTGCTCACCGGCCGCCGCGGCGCCGAGACGCCCGGCGCCGACGAGCTGAGGGCCGAGCTGACCGGGCTCGGCGCGGACGTGCGGGTCGAGGCGTGCGACGTCACCGACCGCGCCGCCGTCGCCGCCCTGCTCGACCGGATCGGCGCGGACCACCCGCTGACCGCCGTCGTGCACGCGGCGGGCGTGGCCGACAACGCGCTGGTCGGCGACCTGACCGCGGCGCGGACCGACGCCGTGCTGCGGCCCAAGGTGGACGGCGCGTGGCACCTGCACGAGCTGACCACCGACCTGAAGGCGTTCGTGCTGCTCTCCTCGGCCGGCGGCACGGTGCTGGCCGCCGGGCAGGGCAACTACGCCGCCGCCAACGTGTTCCTGGACGCCCTGGCGGCCCACCGCGCCGCGGCCGGCCTGCCCGCCGCGTCCCTCGGGTTCGGCATGTGGGCGGTCGACACCGGGCTGGGCGGTCCGCTCGCGGACGCCGACCTGGACCGGATGGCACGGCTCGGCACGCCCGCGATGGCCGTCGAGGACGCCCTCGCGCTGTTCGACAGCGCCCTCGCGACCGGCGACCCGGTGGTGACGCCGATGCCGGTCGACCGGGCGGCGTTGCGCGCGCGGTCCGACGAGCTGCCCGCGTTGCTGCGCGGCCTGGCCGGTCGGCCGGTGCGCGCGGGCCGGGCGTCCGACGACCGGTTCGCCGGGCTGTCCGGCGCGGAGCGGCTGCGGGCCGTGCTCGACGTGGTGCGGTCGTGCGCGGCGGCGGTGCTGGGCCACGCGAGCCCGGACGCGATCGACGCCGACCGGCCGTTCCGGGACCTCGGCGTGGACTCGCTCGCGGCGGTCGAGCTGCGCAACGCGCTCACCGCGGCGACCGGCGTGCGGCTGCCCGCGACGCTGGTGTTCGACCACCCGACGGCCCGCGCGGTCGCGGCGCTGATCGACGGCTCCCTCACGACGACCACGTCCGCTGTCGCCCCGCCTCCGGTCGCCACGTCCGCCGTCGCGGACGACCCCGTCGTGATCGTCGGCATCAGCTGCCGCTTCCCCGGCGGCGTGCGCGACGCCGAGGACCTGTGGCGGCTGGTGGCCGAGGGCCGGGACGCGGTCGGCGGTTTCCCCGCCGACCGCGGCTGGGACGTGGACGGCATCTTCGACCCGGAACCGGGGCGGCCGGGCCGCACGTACGTCCGCGAGGGCGGGTTCCTGCACGACGCGGCGGAGTTCGACCCCGAGTTCTTCGGGATCATGCCGCGCGAGGCGCTGGCCATGGACCCGCAGCAGCGGCTGCTGCTGCAGGGCTCGTGGGAGGCGTTGGAGGACGCCGGGATCGACCCGACCGCGCTGCGCGGCAGCCGGACCGGCGTGTACGTCGGCGTCATGTACGGCGACTACGGCAGCCGTCCCGGCGAAGTGCCCGAGGACCTGGCCGGGTACCTCGGCAACGGCAGCGCGGGCAGCATCGCGTCCGGCCGGGTCTCCTACACCCTCGGCCTGGAAGGGCCCGCCGTCACCGTCGACACGGCGTGCTCCTCGTCGTTGGTCGCGCTGCACATGGCGGTCCAGGCGCTGCGCCAGGGCGAGATCGGGATGGCCATCGCGGGCGGCGTCACGGTGATGCCGACCCCGGACATCTTCGTGGACTTCAGCCGCCAGCGCGGGCTGTCCGCCGACGGCCGGTGCAAGGCGTTCGCCGGCGCGGCCGACGGCACCGGCTGGGCCGAGGGCATGGGCCTGCTCGTGGTGGAGCGGCTGTCCGACGCCCGCCGCCACGGCCACCGGGTGCTCGCGGTCGTGCGCGGGTCGGCGATCAACCAGGACGGCGCGTCCAACGGGTTGACCGCGCCCAACGGCCCCTCGCAGCAACGTGTGATCCGGCAGGCGTTGGCGAGCGCAGGTCTGTCCACTTCGGACGTCGACGCGGTCGAGGGTCACGGCACCGGCACGCGGCTCGGCGACCCGATCGAGGCGCAGGCGCTGCTCGCGACCTACGGCCAGGACCGGACGCCGGACCGGCCGCTGTGGCTCGGCTCGGTCAAGTCGAACATCGGCCACGCGCAGGCGGCGGCCGGTGTCAGCGGCGTGATCAAGATGGTGATGGCGATGAGGCGGGGCGTGCTGCCCCGGACCCTGCACGTGGACGAGCCGTCGCCCCAGGTCGACTGGACCGAGGGCGACGTTCGGCTGCTGACCGAGCCGGTGGAGTGGGTCGCCGGGGGACGTCCGCGCCGCGCGGCGGTGTCCTCGTTCGGGCTCAGCGGCACCAACGCGCACGTGATCCTCGAACAGGCGCCGGACGAGCCGGTGGCGGAGTCCGCCGGGCAGGCGCCCGACGACCGCGGGGCCGTGCGGGAGGTCGGGCAAGCGCCCGAGCCCGGTCTCGTGCCGTTGGTGCTCTCGGCCGCGGCGGAGAGCAGGTTGCCCGAGCAGGCGGCCAGGCTGAAGGCGCGGTTGGAGGCCGACCCCGACGTCAGCCTGCTCGACGTCGGCTACTCCCTGGCCACCGGGCGGGCCGCGTTGAAGCACCGCGCGGTCGTGCTCGGCGCGAACCGGGACGACGTGCTGCGCGACCTCGCCGACCTGTCCGCCGGCGCGGTCGCCACCGGTGCCGCCGCGAGCGACGGCCTCACCGCGTTCCTGTTCTCCGGGCAGGGCGCGCAACGCGCCGGGATGGGCCGTGAGCTGTACGAGGCGCACCCGGTGTTCGCCGAGGCCCTGGACGAGGTGTGCGCGCACCTCGACCCGCTGCTCGGCCTCTCGCTGCGCGACCTGATGTTCGACCACGACAGCACCGACCTCGACCAGACCCGGTTCACCCAGACCGGCCTGTTCGCGTTCGAGGTCGCCTTGTTCCGGCTGGTCGAGTCGCTGGGCGTCGCACCCGACGTGCTGCTCGGCCACTCCATCGGCGAACTGGTCGCCGCGCACGTCGCGGGCGTGCTGTCGTTGGCCGACGCCTGCGCGCTGGTCGCCGCCCGCGGCCGGCTCATGCAGGCGCTGCCCGCCGGCGGTGCGATGGCCGCGTTGCGCGCGACCGAGGACCAGGTCGTGCCGCTGCTCACCGAGGGCGTCGGCATCGCCGCGCTGAACGGTCCCGAGTCCGTGGTGGTCTCGGGCGTCGCCGAGGAGGTCCGGGCCATCGCCGCCCACTTCCGCGGCACGGAGCTGCGCGTCTCGCACGCCTTCCACTCGCCGTTGATGGAACCGGTGCTCGCGGAGTTCCGGGAGGTCGCCGCGGGCCTCGACTACCGCACGCCGCGGCTGCGCGTCGTGTCCAACCTGACCGGCGGGTTCGCCACCGCGACCGACCTGGCCTCGCCCGACTACTGGGTGCGCCACATCCGCGAGGCCGTCCGGTTCGCCGACGGGATGCGCACGCTCGCCGACGCCGGGGTCACCCGGTTCCTGGAGCTGGGCCCGGCCGGTGTGCTCACCGCGCTGGCCGACGCCTGCCTGGACGACGCGCCGGCCGTGCTGACGCCTGCCGTCCGCAAGGACCGGCCCGAACCCGAGGCCCTGCTCACCGCGCTGGCCAGGCTCCACGTCACGGCCGGCGGCCCCGACTGGTCGGCCTACTTCGCCGGGCGCGGCGCGCGGCGCACCGACCTGCCCACGTACGCGTTCGAGCGACGGAGGTTCTGGCTCGACATGGCACCCGCGAACACCGGCGTCACCGGCGCCGGCCAGGTGGACGCCGACCACCCGCTGCTCACCGCCGTCGTGGTGGCGCCCGAGTCCGGTGGCGTCACGCTGACCGGGCGGCTGGCGCTGGACACCCACGCCTGGCTCGCCGACCACGACGTCCTCGGCACCGTGCTGCTGCCCGGCACCGGGTACGTGGAACTGGCCGTGCGCGCGGGCGAGGAGGTCGGCTGCCCCGTGGTCGAGGAGCTGACCATCGAGGCGTTGATGCCGCTGCCCCTGACCGGCGGCACCGCGGTGCAGGTCGTGGTGGAGGAGGCCGACGCGGGCGGTCACCGGTCGTTCGCGGTGTACTCGCGGGTCGAGGACGCGCCGCCGCACGTGCGGTGGACCCGTCACGCGTCCGGTGTGCTGGCTGAACTCACCCGGGAGCACCCGACCCCCGAGGAGTTCGACGTCGGCCACCGCGAGTGGCCGCCCGCGGGCGCCGAGGTCGTCGACATCTCCGACGTCTACGACTACCTCACCAGCCAGGGCTACCACTACGGGCCGATGTTCCGCGGGCTCAAGCGGGTCTGGCGGCGCGACCGGGAGATCTTCGCCGAGGTCGCGCTCCCCGAGGACGCGCGGACCGAGGCCGCCCGGTTCCGGCTGCACCCCTCGCTGCTCGACGCCGCGCTGAGCGCCACCGACTTCCTCGGCGGGCGCAAGCCGCAGGACGTCGGCGCGTCGCAGCTGCCGTTCGCGTGGACCGGCGTCACCGTTCACACCGGTGGTGTCGCGCACCTGCGGGTGCGGATCAACTGGGTCGACTCCGACGCGGGCGTCGGCTCCGACGCCGTGCGCCTGGAACTCGCCGACACCACCGGCAACCCGGTGGCGACCGTGCGGTCCCTGGTGGTCCGCGCGGTGACGCCGGACCGCGTCGCCGCCGCCGCCGCCGCGTCCACCGGCACCCGGCCGCGCGAGTCGATGTTCCGGCTCGGCTGGGTCTCGCTGCCGCTCGGCGCGGCGGGAGACGCGCCGGTGGGCCGGTGGGCCGTGCTCGGCGACCTGGACCTGCCGGGCGTGCCCGCGTTCGGCGACCTGGACGCGCTCGCCGCGACCGGGCCCGAGGTCGTGTGGTTCGGGTGCCCGGCGGGTGACGACGACGTGCCCGGCTCCGCCCGGCGCGTGCTGTCCGAGGTGGTGGACCTGCTCCAGCGCTGGCTCGCCGACGAGCGGTTCGACCGGTCGCGGCTGGTGGTCGTCACGCGCGGCGGGGTCGACACCGACGACGTGGACCCGGCGCAGGCGGCCGTGCACGGCCTGGTGCGCGCGGCGCAGCAGGAGCACCCCGGCCGGTTCGTGCTGGTCGACGTGCTCGACGGGCGGATCTCCCCGGCGCTGGTCGCGCTGGACGAGCCGGAGCTGTCCGTGCGCGGCAGCGACGTGCGCGTGCCGCGGCTCGCCGAGGTGTCCACGTCCGACCCGGAGCGGGCGGCGCCGTGGGACGCGGACGGCACCGTGCTGGTGACCGGCGGCACGAGCGGCCTCGGTGCGCTGGTGGCCCGCCACCTGGTGTCCGTGCACGGCGTCCGGCACCTGCTGCTCACCAGCCGCAGCGGCGCGACCGCCCCCGCCGCGGCGGCGCTGGTCGCCGAACTGGCGGAGCTGGGCGCACGGGTCGAGGTGGCCGCGTGCGACGTGGCCGACCGCGCGGCGCTGGCCGACCTGCTGGCGGGGGTGCCCGCCGAGCACCCGCTGCGCGGCGTCGTGCACGCGGCGGGCGTCATGGACAACGCGTTGGTCGACTCGCTGGACGCGGACCGGCTGGAACGGGTGCTGCGGCCCAAGGTCGACGGCGGCTGGCACCTGCACGAGCTGACCCGTGACGCCGACCTGACCGCGTTCGTGCTGTTCTCGTCGGTGTCCGGGCTGGTGCTGGGCACGGGTCAGGCGAACTACGCCGCCGCGAACCGGTTCGTGGACGCGCTCGCGCAGCGCAGGCGCGCCGACGGCCTGCCGGCCACGGCGCTCGCGTTCGGCCTGTGGACCACGGTGACCGGCCTGGGCGGCGGCACGGTGGACGCGGACGCGGAGGAGCAGCGGTTGGCGGCGCTCGGCCTGCCGCCGATGTCGTCCGCCGAAGGGCTCGTGCTGTTCGACGAGGCCGTGGCGCTGGACCAGTCGGTGCTCGTGCCCATGCGCGTCGACGCCGCGGCGCTGGCCGCGTCGTCCGCCCCGGTCCCGGCGATGCTGCGCGAGGTCGCCAAGCGCACGACCCCGACCCGGGCCGCCGCCGCGGACCGCACGGCCACGCCCACAGCCGCCAAGCCCGCGCCCGTGTCGCTGGAACAGCGGTTGGCGGGCCTCCCCGACGACGAGCGGGAACGCGTGCTGCTCGACCTCGTCCGCACGCACGTCGCCGCCGTCCGGCACGACGAGCCGGAGGCGATCGACGTCGACCGGGGCTTCACCGAGATGGGCCTGGACTCCCTGGCCGCCATCGAACTGCGCAACCGGCTCCAGACCGCGACCGGCATGCGGTTGCCCGCCACGCTCATGTTCGACTACCCGAACCCGAGCGCACTGGCCGGTTACCTGTTCGAAGAGGTGTCGGACCTGATTCCGGCCGTGACGCCCGCACCGACCGCCGCGCCGGTACCGGTCGCCGCGCCCGCCCCGGCGGCGCCCGACGACGAGGCGGTCCGCCGGGCCCTCACGTCGGTCCCGGTCGACGCGCTGCGCGCCGCGGGTCTGCTCGACGCGATCCTCGCGCTGGCCGGGACGCCGGACGCGGGCCGGCCGGACGCGCCGCCCGCGTCGGACGGCCCGACCGACCAGAGCGACCTGATCAAGAACCTGGACGTGGACGAGCTGGTGCGCGCCGCGCTCGCCGCGAGCGACGACGACTGAGAGTGGGGACGGTCCTCAGTGGACACATCTGTTGAGCGGATCGTCGAGGCGCTGCGCAAGTCCATGCTGGACAACGAGCGCCTGCGACAGCAGAACGCGCGGCTCACCGCGGCGGCCACCGAGCCGATCGCGGTGGTCGGCATGGCGTGCCGCTACCCGGGCGGCGTGACGTCCCCGGACGAGCTGTGGCGCCTGGTCGACGAGGGCCGGGACGGGGTGACCGGGTTCCCCACCGACCGCGGGTGGGACCTCGACGGCCTGCACGACCCCGAGCCGGGCGCGCCGGGCCGCAGCATCGCGCGGGAGGGCGGTTTCCTGCACGACGCCGCCGACTTCGACGCCGAGTTCTTCGGCATCAGCCCGCGCGAGGCGATCGGCATGGACCCGCAGCAGCGGCTCCTGCTGGAGACGTCGTGGGAGGCGATCGAGAGCGCGGGCATCGACCCGCGCTCCCTGCGGGGCAGCCGCACGGGCGTGTTCGCCGGTGTGATGTACCACGACTACGGGTTCGGCACGAGCGACGGCAGCCTGGTCACCGGGCGGGTCGCGTTCTCGCTCGGACTCGAAGGCCCCGCCGTCACGGTCGACACCGCCTGCTCCTCGTCCCTGGTGGCCCTGCACTCGGCGGTGCAGGCGCTGAGGTCGGGGGAGTGCGGGCTCGCGCTCGCCGGCGGTGTCACGGTGATGGCGACCCCGGACATGTTCGTCTACTTCAACGTCCAGCGCGGCCTGGCCCGCGACGGCCGGTGCAAGTCGTTCTCCGCCGCCGCCGACGGCACCGGCTGCTCGGAGGGCGTCGGCGTGCTGCTGCTGGAACGGCTGTCCGACGCCCGGCGCAACGGCCACCCGGTGCTCGCGGTGGTGCGCGGCAGCGCGGTCAACTCCGACGGCGCGTCCAGCGGCCTGACCACGCCGAACGGCCCGGCGCAGCAGCGGGTGATCAAGCAGGCGGTCGCCGCGGCCGGCCTTGCCCTGGCCGACGTGGACGTGGTCGAGGCGCACGGCACCGGAACCGTGCTGGGCGACCCGATCGAGGCGCAGGCGCTGCTGGCCACCTACGGCCGGGACCGGCCCGCCGACCGCGCGCCCCTGTGGCTCGGCTCGATCAAGTCGAACCTGGGGCACACCCAGGCCGCCGCCGGTGTCGGCGGCGTGATCAAGGTGGTCCAGGCGATGCGGCACGGCGTGCTGCCGCGCACGCTGCACGTCGACCAGCCGACGCCGCACGTGGACTGGTCCGCGGGCGCCGTCGAACTCCTGACCGAGGCGCGGCCGTGGCCCGAGCACGGTGGCACGCGCCGCGCCGGCGTGTCGTCGTTCGGCATGAGCGGCACCAACGCGCACGTGATCCTGGAGCAGGCGCCCGCCGAGGACGGCGCCGACGTCGCCGTCGAGCCCCCGCGCGCGGTGTGGCCGCTGGTCGTGTCCGCGAAGACGCCGGAAGCGCTGCGCGGGCAGGCCGCCGCCCTGCTGTCCCGGATCGACGCCCGGCCGGACGTCCGCGTGGTGGACCTCGCGTTCTCCCAGGCGACGACCCGCACCTCGTTCGACCACCGCGCGGTGGTGCTCGCCGCGGACCACGACGAGGCACGCTCGGCGTTGGCCGCGGTCGTGGCCGGTCGACCGCACCCGGACGCGGTCGTCGACCACGGCCGCAACCGCGCCCCGGCGGTGTTGTTCACCGGCCAGGGCGCGCAGCGGCTCGGCATGGGCCGGGACCTGCACGCGGCGTTCCCGGCGTTCGCCGCCGCGTTCGACGCCGTGCTCGCCGCGCTGGACCCCCACCTGGACCGGCCGCTGCGCGAGGTCGTGTGGGGCGAGGACGCCGAGCTGCTGGACCGCACCGACTTCGCGCAGCCCGCGCTGTTCGCGTTCGAGGTCGCGCTGTACCGGTTGGTCGAGTCGTGGGGCGTGCGGCCGGCCGCGGTCGCGGGCCACTCGATCGGCGAGCTGGCCGCCGCGCACGTCGCCGGTGTGCTGTCGTTGGAAGACGCGTCCACCCTGGTCGCCGCACGCGGCCGGTTCATGCGGGAGCTGCCCGCGGGCGGCGCGATGGTCGCGGTGCGCGCGGGCGAGCACGAGGTGCGCCCGCTGCTGACCGACGAGGTGGGCATCGCCGCGGTCAACGGCCCCGACGCCGTGGTGCTCTCCGGCGTCGAGTCCGCCGTGCTGGAGCTGGCGTCCAGGTTCCCCCGGGCCAAGCGCCTGAGGGTCTCGCACGCGTTCCACTCGCCGCTGATGGAACCGGTGCTCGCGCGGTTCCGGGAGGTCTCGGCCGGGCTGACCTACCACCCGCCGACGCTGCCGGTGGTGTCGATGACCACCGGGCAGAAGGCCGGCGCGGACGTGCTGTGCTCGCCGGAGCACTGGGTCCGGCACGTGCGCGACGCCGTGCGCTTCGACGACGCGGTGCGGGCGATGGCCGCCGACGGCGTGCGGACGTTCGTGGAGCTGGGCCCGGACACGGTCCTGTCCGCGCTGGGGGAGGAGGCCCTGGCGGACCCCGAGGTGGTGTTCCGCGCCGCCGCGCGCCGGGGGCACGACGGGCCGCGCGGCGTGCTCGCCGCGCTGGCCACCGCCGTCGGCCGCGGCGCCACCCCCGACTGGGCCGCGTTCTTCGCCGACAGCGGCGCCCGCCGCGTCCCGCTGCCCACGTACGCCTTCCAGCGCCGCCGCTTCTGGTCGCAGGCCGAGGTCGGGCAGGACTCCGACGCGCGGGCGCACGGCCAGCTCAGCGCCGGCCACCCGTTGCTGTCCGCCGTGGTGCCCTTGGCGGACGACGGCATCGTGCTGACGGGTCGCCTCGACCCGCGCGGCCACCAGTGGCTCGCCGACCACGCCATCAACGGCCGCGTGCTGCTGCCCGGCACGGCGTTCGTGGAGCTGGCGCTGAGCGCGGGCGGCCACGTCGGGTGCGACGCGTTGGAGGAACTGGTCCTCACCGCGCCGCTCGTGCTCACCGGCGTACTCGCGATCCAGGTGGTCGTGGACCCGCCGCACGAGGACGGCCACCGTCGCGTCCGCGTGTACTCGCGGCCCGCCGGTGACGCCGCCGCGTCGTGGACGTCGCACGCGGACGGCGTGCTCACCACCGCCACCGAGCCCGCGTGGGAGCCGCCCGCCGAGTGGCCGCCCGCCGGCGCCACCCCGCTCGACACGGACGACGCGTACGAGCGGATGGCCGAGCGCGGGTACGACTACGGCCCGGCGTTCCAAGGCCTGCGGGCCGCGTGGCGGCGCGGCGACGAGGTGTTCGCCGAGGTGGCGTTGCCGGAGCAGGCCCAGCGGGGAGCCGGGTTCGTGGTGCACCCCGCCCTGCTCGACGCGGCCCTGCACGCCGACGTGCTGCAGGACACCGGCGCCACGCTCCTGCCGTTCACGTGGACCGGCGTGACGCCGCACGTCCACGGCGCCGCGGAGCTGCGCGTCCGGTTGCGGCGGCAGGCCGACGACCTGGTGGCGGTCGACGCGGCCGACCCGTCGGGCCGGCCGGTGCTGTCGGTGGCAGCCCTGCTGTCCCGGCCGGTGGCGCGGGAGTTCGGCGGCTCGTTGTTCGGCGTCGAGTGGCGGACCGCGCCCGCGGGCGAGCTCGGCGGGCCGTTCGCCGTGCACGAGTGCGTGTCGCCGGACGGGTTGGCCGTTCCCGACGCCGTGCGCGGGGCCGTGGGCGATGTGCTCGCCGCCGTGCGGGCCTGGGTCGCGGACGACCGTCCGGGCAGGCTGGTGGTGGTGACCCGCGGAGCGGTCGCCACGGCCGAAGGCGAGTCGGTGGACGTGCGGCTGGCTCCGGTGTGGGGGGTGGTGCGCGCCGCGCAGGCCGAGCACCCCGGGCGGTTCACGGTGGTGGACGTCGATCGTGCCGACGCCTCCCTCGCGGCGGCCGTGGCGACCGGTGAGCCGGAGATCGCCTTGCGGGGCGACGAGGTCCTGGTGCCCCGCCTGGTCCAGGCGACCGGCTCGGCCGTGCGGTGGCCCGTGGACGGCACCGTGCTGATCACCGGTGGCACCGGTGGCCTCGGCGCGCTCGTCGCCCGTCACCTGGTCGCCGAGCACGGTGTGCGACGGCTGTTGCTGGCGAGCAGGCGGGGTGCGGCGGCGCCGGGCGCGGACGCGTTGCGCGACGACCTGACCGGGTTGGGCGCCGAGGTCACCATCGCCGCGTGCGACGTGTCGGACCGGGCCGCGGTGGCGGCGCTGCTGGCCGACCACCCGCCCGCCGCCGTCGTGCACGCCGCCGGTGTCGCCGAGAACGCTTTGGTGGGTGCGATCACGGACGAGCAGGTGGACCGCGCGTTGCGGGCGAAGGCCGACGCGGCGTGGCACCTGCACGAGCTGGCGGGCGACGTGGCGGCGTTCGTGCTGTTCTCGTCCGCCGGTGGTCTGGTGCTGGCGTCCGGGCAGGCGGGCTACGCCGCGGCCAACGTGTTCCTGGACGCGCTGGCAGAGCACCGCCGTGCGGCCGGGCTGCCCGCCACGGCCGTCGCGTTCGGACTGTGGGCCGTGGGCACCGGGCTGAGCGGCGACCTGGCCGAGGCCGACCTGGAGCGGATGCGACGGCAGGGCCTGCCGCCGTTGTCGGTCGAGGAAGGGCTCGCGCTGCTCGACGCGTCGGTCGGCGAGGACCGGGCGAGGTCCGTGGCGATGCGGGTGGACCTGCCCGCGTTGCGCCGCCGGACCGACGAGGTGCCCGCGGTGCTGCGCGACCTGGCGCGCCGTCCGGCCCGCCGGGAGCCGGTCGCCGTCGGTGGTGCGGCGCTGGTCGCGAAGCTGGCCGGGCTGACCGACGCCGAGCGGGAACGGGTGCTGCTCGACCTGGTCCGCACGCACGCGGCGGCCGTGCTGGGGCACGAGCGGACCGCCGCGGTCGCCGCCGCGAGCGGCTTCCTCGACCTCGGTTTCGACTCGCTCACCGCGTTGGAGCTGCGCAACCGGCTGGCCGAGGCCACGGGCCACCGCCTGCCGCCGACCCTGATCTTCGACCAGCCGACCCCGATCGCCCTGGCCAGGCACCTGCGTGACGAACTGGCCCCGCCCGTCGAGGAGGCTCCCACGAGCCTCGACGACGCCACGGCCGACGAGCTGTTCGACATCCTGGACCGGGAACTCAGCGGCTGACCGACGATACAGCGGAGGTTCCGGCTGGACCGGGGCTCAGCGGTCTACCTGTGGCGGTTGACCGGTGGTTCAGCCCGGCTCGATTGGACATGGGGCCCGTACGGGCACTCCATGCAGGCCGAAGCCGGCAGGCCCGGCGGGGAAGCTCTTCCCCGCCGGGCCTGCCGGCTTCGACCAGCCTGAAGCACCCGAACCCATGTCACATCGGGCCTCTGCGGGGTGTGGCGGGTCCGTTGTCGTCGTGTGCAGTGGGCGTTTGTAGTGGGTTCAGCGTCGCGGGGCCAGCTCCGGGCGTTCGGCCTTCGTCACGTAGTCGGACACGTCGACCGACCGCTGCGGCTTGCGGGCCAGCGCCTCCTTGATCGGCACTTCGAGCCGGCGCAGCTTCGCCGCGTCCCGCTCCTCGCGGCGCGCCTCGAACTCCGGCATGACCTCGGCGGCGAACAGCTCCAGGGCCTCGCACACGTGCTCGTGCTTGTTGGCCCCGATCTGCGCCTGGAAGATGATCTGGTCCACGCCCGCGTCCTCGTAGGCGCGGATGACCTCGGCCAGCTGCTCGGGCGTGCCGATGCCGCGGCGCAGGGCGGCGCGCTCCGCGCGGGTCTTCGGGTCCATCGAGGCGAGCGCGGAGTCGCCCAGGTCGCGCACGAACCCCAACTGGTGGCGCATCCGCTCGAAGTCCGCCGTGACGTCGGTGACGCCGGGGCGGTGCTTGCCGTTCACGTAGTAGTGCATGAACGAGTAGGCGAAGAAGTAGGCGCCGTCCAGGCCGCGGTCGAGGGCCACCTGCTCGTCCTGGTGGCACATGAACGGCAGCACCAGCGCGAAGTTCGGGTTCACCGAGAAGCCCATCGGCAGGCACTCGTCGGAGGCCAGCGTCTCGTAGTAGGCGTCGACCCGTTCCTTGGCCTGCTCGGGCGAGATGAAGGCGAACGACAACGCGCCCATGCCGTTGCGGGCCGCGGTCTCCACGGTCTGCGGGCTGCTGCACGCCACCCACATCGGCGGGTGCGGCTTCTGCTTGGGCTTGGGCAGGACGTTGCGGGGCGGCAGGTCGATGAACCGGCCGTTGTGCCCGGTGAACGGGGTCTCGGTGAGCAAGCGGGTGATGACCTCGACGGCCTCCTCCCACTGCTCGCGCTTGGTCTCCCGGTTGACGCCGAACGCCTCCAGCTCCAACTGCGTGCTGCCCTGCCCGGTGCCGAAGTCGACCCGGCCGCCGGAGATCAGGTCCAACGTGGCCAGTCGTTCCGCCACCCGCACGGGGTGGTTGACACCAGGTGGGAGGGACACGATCCCGTGCGCGAGCCGAATCCGCTTGGTCCGCGCCGCAGCGGCGGCCAGGAACACCTCGGGCGCGGACGAGTGCGAGTACTCGTCCATGAAGTGGTGCTCGGTTTCCCAGGCGTAGTCGAAACCGAGCCGGTCGGCCAACGTGATTTGGTCCAGCGACTCGTTGAGCATCCGCTCTTCGCTGTCCTCGGCCCACGGCCGGGGAAGCTGGTGGTGATACAGGAGCCCAAATCGCATGACCATCCCCATCTCATCGGGAAAATCTCGTGTCGTCCGCTCGCTTCGCCCCGAAGTATTCGGCCGCCCGAGGGCGACAGGCAACCATTACCGGCCCGGTCTCTGGGGCATTCGCACAGTTAGGGGTACCTAGGGGATAGGAGGAAACCCGCCCCGCCGAGGCCATCCCCACAACGGACCCGGAACCTCCCCGCAGAGGCCCCAGGTCAAATCGAGCCGGACCCGACCACCGAGCAGCCGCCCCACTCGCACCACCCACAGGACCCGCACCACCCGCACCCCACCGACAGCACCCGACCCCCACAGCACTCAGGCCCCACGACCTCCCAACCGGGAGTCGCGGGGCCTGAGCGGACGCGGCGCTGAACGGGGTGCTGCTAGTCGCCCTCTGGCAGTGCGGCCTCCAAGGGTCGACCCTTCGTCGCGCGCATCGCGAACGTGAACGTCGCGGCGAGCACGAGCACGAACGCCGCACCGATCACGGCGAAGTACATCCAAACCGGGCCGACCGGGAACGGCGAACCGGTCCGCGCCAGGCTGAACGACACGATCGTCGTCGGCGCGATGAGGCTGCCGAGCACGATGCCGATGAGCGCCACCAGCACGCCCTCCAGCATCGTCATCCTCATCACCTGGCCGCGGGTCGCGCCGGTGAGCCGCTGCAGCCCGAACTCACGACGCCGCCTGCCGACCGACAGCGCCAAGGTGTTGATCACCGAGATCGCGATGAAGCCGAGCAGGATGGTCAGGAACAGGTAGTTGATCGTGGCCATCGCGTCGAGGTAGTTCTCGAACGCCTCGTTCAGCTGCTCCCGGTTCACCACGTGGCTGCCCGGGTGGGCCGCCGTCACCGCCTCCACCGCCGCGGTCAGCTGCGCCGCGTCGGTGCCGGCCGCCGGCGCCGCCACGATGTGGTTGGGCAGGCCGGACGTGGTGTGCTCGGCGAGCAACCGGGCGGGCAGGATGATCGAGGTGAAGTCCTCGTCCTCGGCGTGCAGCGCGACGACCCGCAGGTCGACCTCCGCGCCGTCACCGAGGCGCATCGTGATCGAGTCACCGACCTTCACACCCATGGCCTGAGCGTGACCCTCGTTGAGCGACACCGAATCGCCCTCCAGGTCCGCCAGCGAGCCGTGCGCCACCTTGGTCGTGGTGACCTGCTGCGCGGCGTCCGCCGTCAAGCCCTTCAGCTGCCAGCCGCCGAGGCTCTGCTGGCCCGCCCACGCGTCGGTCGGCGAGGTGATGAACCCGTTGCTCACCAGGAACTCCGACGCGGTGCCGACCCCCGGCACCGCCCGGACCTCCTCCAGCACGGTGGGGGCGAACCCGTCCGGGCCCGACCGCAGGATCGTGTTGGCGCCGAAGCCCTCGGTGTACTTGCCCACCGTGCTCTGCTCGGTGGTGTTCACGTACAGGCTGCCGGTGCCCACGGAGACCAGCAGGATCAACGGCGTGATCACGGCGGCCACCTGGGCCGGCCGGGCCCGCGCGTTGAGCGTGGCCAGCGTGCCCGAGAACCCGGACAGCGCACGCAGCAGCGGACCGAGCACGGCGACCATGAGCCGCGAGACGTCCGGCCCGAGCAGCAGCAACGCGATCGCCAGCAGGATCGACGACCAGGTCGCAGGTCCGGCCACGAACGGGCCGCTGACGAAGTTGAACGTGACGAAGACCAGGCCACCGGAGTAGATCACGCACAGGATGGCCAGGCCACGTCGGACCCACCCGGCGCGGGTGCGCTGGGCGGCGAGGTCCCCGAGCGCCTCGATCGGCCGCGTCTTGGTCGCGCGCCGACCGGCCACCAGACCCGCGCCCACGGCCGTGACCAGGGCGGTCGCCACCGCGGCGACGGTGGGGATCCAGCCGAGGTGGAACGCCATCATCTTGGGCGCGATCTCCGCGTCCACGACCCGGCTGAACAGCCAGCGACCCAGCAGGACGCCCGGCGCGACGGCCAGCGCGGAGGCGACCAGCGCGACCGCGATCGTCTCGCCGAGCACCATCCGCCGCAGCTGACCCGGCGTCGCGCCGACCGCGCGCATCAGCGCTAGCTCGCGGTGGCGGTTCTGCAGCGCCAGGGTGAGCGTCACCGCGATGCCCAGCAGCGACACCAGGAAGGCGACGCTGGCCAGCATCAGCGAGATCAGCAGCAGGTCGTCGGACTCCAACGCGACCGGGTACTCGGCGTGACCGCGCTGGTCACCGGTCAGCACGGTCGCCTGCTTGCCCGCGACGGCGTCGGTGATCCGCTGGGCGAGCGCCGCCGTGTCCGTGCCCGGCTCGGGCAGCACGGCGATCGCGTCGACCTTCGACGCGTCGGTCACGAAGCGTCGCGCGTCCTCGCCGGTGAAGAAGACGGTCGCCGAGTTGTTCGCGCCCGGACCGCTCGCGATGCCGGCGACCTCGAACTGCTCGACACCGCCCGCGATGGACAGCGTGACCGGCTCACCGACCTTCGCGCCGGACTGCTGCTGCGCGATCGGGTCGAGCACGACCTGGCCCGCGGTGGGCGCGGCGCCCTCGCTGAGCGAGTACGGGCGCAGCTTCGCGGTGTCCCAGTCGTGGCCGGTGGTGGCCAGCGGCGTGCCGCTCGGCGGGGTGGCGGCCAGCGGCAGGACCGGGAAACCGCGGTCCGGCACCGCTTCGGCGACACCCGGGACGGCCGCCACGGTGTCCACCAGGTCCTCGTCGATCCGGATGCGCTCGCTGAACGAGCCGGTCGCGCCGAACCTCTGGTCCCCGGTCACCACGACCGGCGCGGCGGCCAGCCGTTCGGCCGGGATGGCGTTGAGCATGGTGGTCTCCAGCAGACCACCCGCCGCGATCATCATCGCCGCGCACAGGAACATGCCGACGAACGTCGCCACGAACCCGGCCCAGCGGTGCCGCAGCGTCAGCAGGGCGAGGCGAAGCATCAGGCACCCCCGAACGCGCTCGACCCGACGGCGTCCTTGTCGGCCCAGGCGCCGAGCATCGTCATGCGCTCGGCGACGGTCTCGGCGGTGGGGTTGCGCAGCTCGCTGTCGATCTGGCCGTCCGCGAGGAACACGACGCGGTCGGCGTAGGAAGCGGCGGACGGGTCGTGCGTGACCATGACGATGGTGTGGTGGTGGTTGCGCACGGCGTTGCGCAGCAGCGTCAGCACGCTGCGGCCGGAGCGGGTGTCCAACGCGCCGGTCGGCTCGTCGGCGAAGATCACGGCAGGGCGGGTGATGAGGGCGCGCGCGACGGCGACGCGCTGCTGCTGACCACCCGACAGCTCAGTCGGCCGGTGGTGGCGGCGGTCCGCGAGACCGACCTGCGCCAGGGCGTCCTCCACCGCGGCGCGGTCCGGCTTGGTGCCGGCCAGCTGCAGCGGCAGCGTCACGTTCTGCTCGGCGGTCAGCGCGGGCAGCAGGTTGAGCGACTGGAAGATGAACCCGATGCGTTGGCGGCGCAGCAGCGTGAGCTTCTTCTCGTTCAGCTTGCCCAGGTCGACGCCGTCCAGCACGACCGTGCCGGACGTGGGCTGGTCGAGTCCGGCCGCGCAGTGCAGCATCGTGCTCTTGCCCGAGCCGGACGGGCCCATGACGGCGGTGAAGGTGCCCTTCTCGAACTCGAGCGAGAGATCGGCCAGCGCAGTGACGCTGTTCGGACCTTTGCCGTAGACCTTGCGCACGGAATCCAGCCGGACAATCGCCGTGCTCGAGGATTTCTGGGTTTCCACTTCGTGACTCCTCAAAGGTTCGTCAGCGCCGTTCGTCGTGCCGCATCGCATCTGGCAGAGACACTACGAGCGGTTGGCGCTCCGTTGGAATGGGGCGCGCCCTGAGCCGGTGGGTAGGGCTAGCCTCACCCCTGGTCGCTGGCGCTGACACCAAGACCGCCGGGGGGCCGGCCGGTCCGGCGTTCGTGCGGTTTTCCCGGTGGTCGCGGTCCCCGGCGCTCACGCCGGGAACAGCTCATCGAGCTTTCCCGACACCTCGTCGTCGAGCGGCGCGCCCAGCGCGCGCTCGGCCGAGGCCAGGTGGTCCAAGGTGCGCGGGCCGATGACCGCGCCGGTGATCCCCGGCCTGGTCAGCACCCAGGACAGCGCCACCTCGGCCGGGTCCGCGCCGAGCTCGGCGCAGAGCTTCTCGTACTCGCTGATCCGGTCCCGCTGCGTGCGCATCTCGACCTCGGCCCGGCCCTGCGCCGTCTTGACCGCGGTGCCGTCCGCGAGCTTGCGCACCGCGCCGCCCAGCAGACCGCCGTGCAGGGGGGACCACGCGAACACACCGACGCCGTAAGCGGTGGTCGCCGGGATCAGCTCGGCCTCCGCGCCGCGCCGGACCAGGTTGTAGACGCACTGCTCGGACACGACGCCGAGGTTTCCGCGCCGCACCGCGGCCTCCTGCGCCGACACCAGGTACCAGGCGGCGAAGTTGGACGTGCCGACGTAGCGGACCTTGCCCTGCCCGATCAGCACCTCCAACGCGCTCCACACCTCGTCCCACGGCGCGGTGAAGTCCATGTCGTGCAACTGGAACAGGTCGATCCAGTCGGTGCGCAACCGGCGCAGCGACGCGTCGCAGGACGCGATGATGTGCCGCGCGGACAACCCCTGGTCGTTGGGCCAGTCGCTCATCGGCTGGCACACCTTGGTGCCCAGTACCACCTTCTCGCGCCGCCCGCCGTCACGGGCGAACCACTCGCCGATCAGCTCCTCGGTGAATCCCTTGTGGACCTGCCAGCCGTAGTTGTTGGCCGTGTCGAAGAAGTTCACGCCGCGGTCGAGCGCGGCGTCCATGATCTCGAAGCCCTCTTCCCTGGTGGTGCGCACGCCGAAGTTGAGCGTGCCGAGGCACAGCCTGCTCACCTTCAGCGCCGTGCGGCCGAGCCTGACGTGCTGCACCGTCACCCCTCGTCCCAGTTCGACGCGCCGAACGTGCTGTGCAGGCACGCGATCAGGCTGCGGGCCTGCACGTTGACGTAGTGCCCGTGCCGCAGCAGGCTCACCAGCTGGTGCAGCGTCATCCAGCGGTAGTCGTCCGCCAGCTCCGGCGGCACGTCCAGGTCGACCTCGACCACGGTGTAGCGGGTCTGCGCGTTGAAGAACCGCCCGCCCTCCTCGGACAGGACCGTCTCGAACCGCACCCGGTCCGCCGGCGCGTCGAGCACCTCGTCCAGGAACGGCGGGCGCGCGGCGTCGGGCAGCGCGGCGTAGTTGCTCGGCATGCCCTGCACCGTCGGACCCAGCTCGACCACGTCGAGGTAACCCGGTTCCACCCGCGCGTTCACCAGCACGTGCAGCACGCCGTTGATCGGCTTGGCGAGGAACGCCACCACGCCGACGTCGGTGGGCTCGATCATCGGCTGGGTCCAGCTGCGCACCTCGCGGTTGCCCGCGACCGTGTCGACGCCGACGACGTTGAAGAACAGCCCGCTCTCGTGCGAGATCCGCTCGTCCGTGCGCACCCAGTGCTCGACCTGGTCCAGCGGGATGCGCTCGGTGGCCACGTCGTGCCGGGTCCGCGCGCCGGTGATCCAGCTCAGGATCTCGCCGGTGGTGTGCAGGCTGCCCTCGTCGTCGCTGCACGACCGCAGCACGTCGAGCCGCACCGCGCCGGCCGCGGCCGAGAACGCGTCGGTCAGCCGGTCACCGGAGAACGGCAGGCAGGAGAGCACCGTGCGGGAGTCCATGTTGACCAGGTTGTCGATCTCGAACAGGTGGTGCAGCTGGCCGATCGTCAACCAGCAGAACCCGTCGAGCAGCTCGACGTCGTCGGTGGTCTCGACGATGATGTTCCGGTTCCGCTTGCGGTAGTACCAGGAACCCTGCTCGGACTGAAGCACGTCCGCCAGCACGTGGTTGCGGTCGGTGTCGGTGAAGTAGTCCAGGTACGGCACCGGAGCGCCCTTGTGCACCCGCGTGTAGTTGCTCTTGGTCGCCTGCACGGTGGGTGACAGCTGCAAGGTGTTGCAGTTCCCGGGCTCCATCTTGGCCTGCATCAGGCAGTGCAGCACCCCGTTGAACTCCTTGACCAGGATGCCCAGGATGCCGATCTCCGGCTGGTTGATGATGGGCTGCGTCCACGCGGGCACGGCGGCGCCCTCGATCCGCACCGACAGGCCCTCCACCACGAAGAACTTGCCGCTGTCGTGGACCAGGTTCCCGGTGTCCGGGTCGGTCCGCCACCCCTTCAGGTCGCGCAGCGGGATCTTCTCGATGACGCTGCCGTCGGTGGCCAGTCTCTCGGCGAACCACTGGAGGAACTCGGGCAGCGACATCTCGGAACCGGAGTCGGCGAGGACCGACTCGGCGATGCGCACGGGTGTCGTCTCATCCGTGGTGCGCAGCAGGACGGCTCGTGCCGCCGTGGTTTCGGACACTGGGCACTTCCTGTGGCTCGTGAGCGGGCCGGCGCGGTCGACGGACGGACCGCGCTGGAAAGGGTCGACGGTGCCGCGTGACCGGGTAAAGTGGAGGACGGGTCGACGCGGTCGACCCGCTCGATCGTGTTGCCTCGGCGCGGTGGAATCAAGGCCGGCGCGGAACCTAAGGGTGAGGTCGGGGGTGCGCCCGAGTTCCGTAAGGGGCGGCCGAGGGGCGGCCGGTGTTCCGTAGGGGTTGAAGGGGCGGTCGACCGGCCCGCACCATGCAGGAATGCCTGACGAGCCTCTTTTCAGCAGCCCGCTGCACGTGGGGCGCCCGAACGTGGGTGAACGGTCTCGCTTGTTCGAGCTCCTCAACGAGGCACTGGACAGGCTGTGGCTGACCGACGGTCCCCTGGTCCGCGAGTTCGAGCAGCGACTGGTCGAGGTGACCGGCGCCGATCACTGCGTGGCCGTCGTCAACGCGACGGTCGGCATCCAGCTCGCCGCCAGGGCGTGCGGCATCGGGCCGGGTGACGAGGTGATCGTGCCGTCGTTCACCTGGGTCGCCACCGCGCACGCGCTGAGCTGGATCGGCGTCGTCCCGGTGTTCTGCGACATCGACCAGGGGACCGGCAACATCGATCCCGAGCACCTGGAGCGGGTGATCACCCCGAGCACCAAGGGGATCGTCGCCGTGCACGTGTTCGGCCGGCCGTGCCCCATCGCCGAGCTGACCGCGATCGCCGAGCGGCACGGCATCCCGCTGATCTTCGACGCCGCCCACGGCCTGGGCTCGACCTACGGCGGCGTGCCGCTGGGCGGGTTCGGCGCGGCCGAGGTGCTGAGCTTCCACGCCACGAAGTTCCTCAACAGCTTCGAGGGCGGCGCGGTGGTGACCAACGACGCCGAGCTGGCCGCGCGGATCCGCGCCATGCGCAACTTCGGCATCGACCCGGACCGCGACGTCGTCTCCCACGGCACCAACGGGAAGATGAACGAGGGCGTCGCCGCCATGGGCCTCACCTCGCTGGAGGTGATGGACGAGATCATCAAGCACAACCTGCTCAACTACGAGCTGTACCTCAGGGAGCTGGCCGACGTGCCGGGCGTGACGGTGCGGGAGCAGGCGCCGGACGAGCGGTCGAACAACCAGTACCTGGTGATCGAGGTCGACGGCGCGGTCGCCGGGCTGTCGCGCGACGAGATGTGCGACGAGCTGCACGCCCGGAACGTGATGGCGCGCCGCTACTTCCACCCCGCGTGCCACCAGATCGAGCCGTACAAGCAGGCGCCCGAGGTGCACGCCCCGCTGCCGCTGCCGCACTCGGAGGCCCTGGCCGAGCGCGTGCTGGCGCTGCCGACCGGCACGTCCATCGGCGAGGAGGAGATCGTCGGCATCGCCGCGATCATCCGCGCCGTCATCACCGAACGGGGTTCCCGTGTACGACGCTGAGTTCGCCGACGCCTACGACGCGATCTACCAGGCGCACAAGGACTACCGCGCGGAAGCGGACGTGATCCGCGGCCTCGTCCTGGACCGCTGCCCGCACGCGACCACGTTGCTGGACCTCGGCTGCGGCACGGGTTCGCACCTGGTCCACCTCGCCGAGCAGTTCGAGGTGGTGGGCGTGGACCTGTCCGCGGCCATGGTGGAGCACGCCCGGGTGAAGCTGCCCGACGTGCCGATCCACTGCGGTGACATGCGGGACGTCGCGCTGGACCGCGAGTTCGACGCGGTGGTCTCGATGTACAGCTCCGTCGGCTACCTGCCCGGCCTGGCGGGGCTGCGCGCGGCGGCCGAGAACATGGTGCGGCACCTGTCGCCCAAGGGCGTCCTGGTCGTGGAACCGTGGATCCTCGCCGAGCACTGGAACGGCGGCGAGCTGGTCACCGCGACGTTCGAGCACAACGGGGTCGTCGTGTCGCGGATGGGCCGGTGGAAGACCGTCAAGGCGCGCAGCGTGGTGGAGATGCACTACCTGGTCAGTGACGCCGAGGGCGACAACATCCGCTACTTCACCGACCGCCAGAGCCTGGGGCTCTACACGAAGGCGGAGTACGAGGCCGCGTTCGCCGACGCCGGCTGCCCGGTGGAGTACGTCGAGGGCGGCGGCCACGCGGCACGCGGGCTGTTCGTCGGCACCAGGACGCACTGATCCGACGTCCACACTGGACGTCCCTTGTGGACGAGAAGCCCGGCCGGGGGATTCCCGGCCGGGCTTCTCGTTTCGCGAACGGTCTTCGGTCAGGCCGTGCGACGGCGGAACATCACCGTGCAGAACACGATGCCGGCGGCGGCGATGCCCACGCACCAGATGATCGCCAGCAGCGGGTTGTCACCCACCGGCGTGCCGAGCAGCAGGCCGCGGATGGTCTCGATGACCGGCGTCACCGGCTGGTACTCCGCGAACGGCTGCAACCAGCCCGGCATGGTGTGGATCGGCACGTACGCGCTGCTCGGGTAGGGCAGGAACACGACCACGAAGGTGAACGCGTTCGCGGCCTCGCTCGACCGGGCCAGCACGCCGACCGACGCCGCCAACCACGCCATCGCGAAGATGAACAGCGCGATGATGCCGACCGCGCTGAGGATGTCGAGCGCGGTCGCCTCGGACCGGAACCCGTAGAGCAGCGCGACGCCGACCACCGGCACGAGCGTGACGATCGTGCGGACCGTGCCGACCAGGACGTGACCGGCGATCACCGGCGCGCCGCTGATGTCCATCGACCGGAAGCGGTCCACGATGCCGCCGGTCATGTCGTTGTTGACGGTGACCGCGGTGGTGGCGGCGCCGAAGCCCGCGCAGGTCAGCAGGATGCCGGGGGTGAGGTAGAGGATGTAGTCGGTGCCGGTCTGGATGGCGCCCGCGAACAGCGACATGAACAGCACCATGATCGCGATCGGCAGGATCCAGGTGGTCAGCAGCGCGTCCAGGTCGCGCAGCGCGAGCCGGGTGGCCCGGCTGCTCATCGCGGGCCACTGGCCGAGGCGCGACGGCGGGGTGGCGGTGTCAGACACCGGAGATCTCCTTCTCGTGCTTGGCCTCGGCGTCGCCGTCGGCCTTCCCGGTCTGGTCCTCGGTCCGGGTCGCGGCACGCCCGGTGAGCGCGAGGAACACGTCGTCCAGCGTCGCGCTGTGCACCTCGAACTGCGTGACCGCGGTGCGGTCCGCGTCGATCTCGTCCAGCAGCGCCCGCATGTGCGCCGCCGTGCCGTCGGTCGCGATGCCGATCGTGCGGCGGGACTCCTCGCGGTGCACGGCGCGCTCACCGAGGAAGCCCAGGGCGGCGCGGAACGCGGCGTCGTCGACGAACGTGACGTCCAGCCGCTGCTCGGCCACCCGCTCCTTCAGCTCCGTCGGCGTGCCCTCGGCCACCACGCGCCCACCGTCGAGCAGTGCCACCTGGTCGGCCAGCTCGTCGGCCTCCTCCAGGTACTGCGTGGTGAGGAAGATCGTCACGCCGGCGGCGGTCAGACCGCTGATCACCTCCCACATCATGCGGCGGCTGCGCGGGTCCAGGCCCGTCGTCGGCTCGTCCAGGAACACGATGGACGGCTGGCCGACGAGGCCGGCCGCGAGGTCGAGCCTGCGGCGCATGCCACCGGAGTAGGTGCCCACGCGGCGGGCCCCGGCCTCCACGAGGTCGAACTGCTCCAGCAGCTCCTTGGCCCGCGCGCGGGAGCGGGCGCCGGACAGGCCCGACAGCTGCGCCATCATGCGCAGGTTCTCCTCGCCGGTCTGGCGCTGGTCCAGTGCGACCGACTGACCCGTCAGGCTGATGGCGCGGCGCACCTTGCGCTGGTCCTTCAGCAGGTCGTGGCCGGCCACCCGGGCCGTGCCGCCGTCGGGGCGCACGAGGGTCGACAGGATGCGGACCATCGTCGTCTTGCCCGCGCCGTTGGGGCCGAGGAGCGAGAAGATGCTGCCCCGGGCGACCTGGAGGTCGACGCCGGCGAGCACTTGGACCGACCCGTACGATTTCACCAGGCCGTTCGCCTCGATCGCGAAGTCATCGGCCATATCCGTGGTCCCCCTCGTTCGGTTGAGCGGTGCGACGTTCGTGGTGACTGATTGGATGATCATTGGCCGGGATGCACGGAAGCCGACCACCGGTGCCAGGACACGGTGTCGATCGCGGCGTCCACGTCGCGTCGGGCGCTTGATCTGCGGGGATTGTGCCATAGGGCGCAACCGTCGGCAGCTGTTTCCCGTGCTTCGCGCCCCCTATCGTTCGCAGTAGCCGCGCCGGGGCCATTGGGGTGAACACGAGCTTTCGCGCTTGCGCCGCACGGGTGTATTGCCGGGTAACAGTCACCGGGCGCGACGGGAGGTTTCGCCCGACAAGGGTTGAATTAGGGGGCCGCTAGGGGCCGTCCGTACGGGGCGGCGGTTCATACCGTCGGGAGTACCCGCCTCAGACATGAGCCCGCCTACCGAATTGGACCCTCAGCGATGTCCCACCATTTCCTGTTCGTCGGCATCCCCGACCGCGGTCACGTGTTCCCGAACCTCTCGGTCGTGGCCGAGCTGATTCGTCGCGGTCACCGGGTCACCTACGTCACCGGTGAGAGCATGGCAGAGGTCGTCAAGCCCTCCGGGGCCACGCTGCTCCCGTACGACTCGAAGTACGACAAGGTCGACATCCTCGACATCATCAACTCCGACGCGTCGTTCATGCCGCGCACGTTGGTCGAGGACAGCGGCGCGATGGTCCGGGCGGCGCTGGAGGGCCTGGCCGACGACGTGCCGGACATGGTCGTCGCCGACTCCGCCACGCCCCTCGCCTGGCGGATCCTGGGCCTGAAGTGGCAGCGGCCTGCCCTCCAGTCCGTCTCGGTGTTCGCCTCGAACGAGCACTTCTCCTACCTCCACGCGATGATGGAGGACGAGGACGGCGTGGTCAGCGAGGTGCCCGACGAGATGGGTGACGTCTTCGGCGCGATGGCCGAGGTCATCGCCTCGTTCGGGATCGAGACGCCGGTGTCGGAGTTCGTCCTGCCGGGCGAGGAGTTCAACCTCGTCTACCTGCCGCGGGCGTTCCAGTTCGCGGGGGAGACCTTCGAGGAGGAGCGCTTCGCGTTCGTCGGGCCGTCGATGGACGACCGGCCGTTCCTGGGCGAGTGGGAGCCGCCCGCCGGCGACCGGCCCGTCGTGCTGGTGTCCCTCGGCACGGTGTTCAACCAGATGCCGGAGTTCTTCCGGGTCGCCGCGGACGCGTTCGCGGCGGAGCCGTGGCACGTGGTCATGACCGTGGGCGACGGCATCGACCCGGAGGAGATCGGCCCGCTGCCCGCGAACGTCGAGATCCACCGCTGGCTGCCGCACCTGGAGGTGCTCGACCGCGCGAGCGTCTTCGTCACCCACGGCGGCCTCGGCAGCGTCATGGAGTCCCTCCACACGGGCACGCCGATGGTGATGATCCCGTTGACGCCGGTCGACCAGCCGACCGCGAAGCGGATCACGCAACTGGGCGTCGGCCGCATCCTGCCCTTCGGCACCATGACGGTGGAGGAGCTGCGGGACATGGTCGCCGAGGTGGCCCGCGACGAGGAGATCGCGGCGAACACCCGCGAGATGCAGCGGCACGTGCGCGAGTCGGGCGGCAGCAGGCTGGCGGCCGACGTGCTGGAGAAGCGCCTGGTCGACAACGGCTGATCCGGCGTTCGGCGCAACCTTCCCCCGCATCCGGCCCGGTATGCCATATTACTGACCTGGGCTGGCGGGGGGAGCTCATCGCCACCAACGGGCGGTGACGTTCAGGTCGGAGGCGACATGTTGGTGCGCAGGGACGGGGTGTTCGCCGGGTCCCGCAAGGGCATCCTGCGGACGTTGGGCTTCTTCTTCGCCAGCGCCGTCCCGCGCGTCGTCCAGTTCGGCCTGACGTTCACCGGGCTGGTGGTCGGGGCGATCACCACCCCGATCTGGATCGGCATACCCATCGTCGAGGGCACGCTGCGGATGACCGGCTGGTTCTGCCGGATCGAGCGGCAGTGGGTCGGCCGGATGCTCGACGTCGAGGTGCCGCCGGTGGCCCCCATCGAGTTCGACCCGGACGAGGACCGCGGCCTGATCCGCCGCGTGTTCCGGCGCATCACGGACTCGCGGACGTGGCGCGAGGTCGCCTACGTGGCGCTCGCGATGCCGCTGGGCGTGGCCGAGTTCGCCGTCGCCGCGATCGGCGTCGTCCTCGTGCCGGTCAGCATCTGGGCCGTGCCGTGGATCGGGTTCGCCCACGGCCTGGTCGCGCGCGGCGTGCTGGGCCCGACCAAGAAGTCCGAGCTGCAACGGCGGGCCGAACGCCTCCAGGCGTCGCGGGCGCGGGGCGTCGACGCCGCCGAGGCCGAGCGCCGCCGCATCGAGCGAGACCTGCACGACGGCGCCCAGCAGCGGCTGGTGTCGGTCGCGATGAGCCTGGGCCAGGCCAAGATGCGGCTGGCCCAGGACCCGGAGTCCGCGCGCGAGTTCATCGAGGAGGCGCACGTCGGCGCCAAGCTTGCCGTGTCGGAGCTGCGCGACCTGGCCCGCGGCATCTCGCCCGCCGTGCTGCGCGACCGGGGGCTCGACGCCGCGCTGTCCGCGCTCGCGGCGAAGTCGCCGATGGACGTGCGCATCGACACCAAGCTCACCCCGCGGCCACCGGCGGCGGTGGAGACGACGGCCTACTTCATCGTCGCCGAGTCGCTGACCAACGCGGCCAAGTACGCGGAGGCGACCGAGGTGACCGTGCGGGCGCGCCGCGACGGCGACGGCGTCACCGTGGAGGTCACCGACAACGGCGTCGGCGGCGCGAAGATCCGCCCGGGCGGCGGGCTCGCCGGGCTGGCCGACCGCGCGGCCACCATCGACGGCGTGATCACCGTGGAGAGCCCGGTCGGCGGCCCCACCGTCATCCGCGCTGAGCTGCCCTGTTCGTGGTGACGCGAAGCGCCGTGTGCCGCGGTGCTCGGCCGGTAGGGTGCCTCGCGTACCGGCATTGCTGTCAGGAGAGCGCATGCGTGTTGTGATCGTCGAGGACGCCGCTCTGCTCCGGGCGGGGGTGCAGCGCCTGCTGGCCGACGAGGGCATGGAGACGGTCGCCGCCGTGGACAACCCCGACGACTTCCTGCGCGCGGTCGAGGAGCACCGGCCGGACATGGCGATCGTCGACGTGCGGCTGCCGCCGACGTTCACCGACGAGGGGCTGCGCGCCGCGGTGGCGGCCCGCGAGATCGTCAAGGACCTGCCCGTCCTGGTGCTGTCCCAGTACGTCGAGGAGACCTACGCGGCCGAGCTGCTGGCCGGCGGCACGACCGGCATCGGCTACCTGCTCAAGGAGCGCGTGGCCGACGTGGCGGAGTTCCTCGACTCGGTGCGCCGGGTCGCGGCCGGCGGCACCGCGATCGACCCCGAGGTCATCTCGCAGCTCATCGCGCGGCGCAAGGTCGACCCGCTCGCCGCGTTGACGCACAGGGAGACGGAAGTACTCGGCCTAATGGCCCAAGGTCTGTCCAATCGGGCTATTGAACGGGACCTGCACGTCTCCTCGGGGGCGGTCGAGAAACATATCGGCAACATCTTCGCCAAACTCGGCCTCGATGTAACACCCGATGAGCACCGACGCGTGCGCGCCGTGCTCACGTATCTCGGTCACGCGTAGTAGGACCCCTTTTTGCGGATGTCCGCAAACACACCACACCTGATCCGTTTGTGGGTAGGCTCCACTCGGTCGCACCAGCGACCACCACGCACGGTGAAGGGTGTCGGGGCGCCGTCCTACCACGGCTACCCGGCCGTCTCGTATTGAAACGGATACCTCTCGCGCCGTGTTCAGGTCTTCGCTTTGAGTGATGTACCCGTGAGCTGGCTTGGGGGTCAGACGCATGGCGTTTGTTCAATACGAGGAAGCGTTCGATTTGCTGCAAGGTCGCCTCGCGGAAATCTCCGCGGGCTGTGGCCAACTGGTCGTGGTGCGCGGTGGGCCCGCGAGCGGCAAGACGAAACTTCTTCACGAATTCGCCGGGTTGGCGACGACCGGCGGTGCGACATTTCTCGGCGCAAGCGGGTCCCGTGACGAGACCGGCTTGCCGGCGGGTGTGCTCGACCAGTTGTTCCACAGCGCCGGCCTGCCGAGCGGCGTCGCCGAACGGGTGTGGGACCGGCTCGCCTCGTCCGCCGACGAGGCGCAGACCGCCCGGGAGATCTGCGCGATCATCCTGGACCTCGCCAAGGACCGGCCGCTGGTCATCGGGGTGGACGACGTCCAGTACGCCGACGCCCAGTCGCGCCGCCTCCTGCTGTACCTGCAGCGGCGGCTCGGCTGGGCGCGCATCCTGCTCGTGGTCACCGAGTGGGACCGGTCCCAGCCGACCGACCTGCTGTTCGGCTCCGAGATCACCCGCCGCCCGCACCACCGGCTCCACCTCGCCCGGTTGACCAAGCTCGGCGTCGCCGAACTGGTCGAGCGGTCCGTCGTGGACCCGGCCGAGGCGGGCAGGCTGGCGCCGGAGGTCCACCGGCTCAGCGGCGGCAACGCGATGCTGGTGCAGGCGCTGCTCGAGGACTACCTCAACAGCGGCGACGCCGAGCGGTGCGAGCCGGTCGTCGGCCCGGCGTTCCGGCACGCCGTGCTGTCGTGCCTGCACCGCTGGGACAACCAGACCCTGGACGTGGCCCGCGCCGTCGCGGTGCTGGGCGACCTCAGCCAGCCGACCGAGCTCTCGCTGCTGACCGGGGTGGACGGCAAGGACGTCGAGCAGGTCCTCGCCATCCTCACCGAGGCGGGGATCCTCACGGCGGGCCGGGTCCGGCACCCCGCGGTCCGGGACGCCGTCCTCGGCGGCATGTCGGCCTGCGAGCGCGCCACCGCGCACCTGGACGTCGCCGAGATGCTGCACCGCCGCGGCGCGTCCGCGATGGACGTCGCCGACCACATCATCTCGGCCGGCCGCGTCCCGGACGGCTGGGGCGTCGGCCTGCTGCGCGCCGCGGCCGAGCAGGCCCTGGCCACCGACCGCGTGCAGCTCGCCCTGCGCTGCCTCAAGCTCGCGTTCACCGCGTGCGCCGACGAGCAGACCCGGTTGACGATCACGGCCATGCTCGCGCGCGCGTCGTGGCGGTTGAACCCGTCGGCCGCCGCGCCCTACCTGCCCGCCCTGCGCACGGCGTTGCAGGAGGGCAAGCTGTCCGGCCGTGACGCCGTCGTCCTCATCCGCTGCGCGCTGTGGAACGGCGACGAGGAGGAGATCGCGGACATCCTCCGCGCGGCGCACGACAGCGCGGCGCTGTCCGAACCCCTGATCGAGGCCGAGCTGCGACTGACCCACCACCTGATCTACGGGTCGGGCCGCAACCACTTCCCCCCGTCCGACCGGCCCGCGGCGGGCGACCCGTGGTCGCAGGCGGTGGCCGCGGTCGAGACGGTGTGGACCGAGGGCGCCAACGACCCCGCGTCGGCGAGCGCCGAGCAGATCGTGCGCAGCTACTGCCTCGGTGACAACACGCTCGGCATCGTGTCGTCGGCGCTGCTCGCGCTCGCCTACGGCAACCGGCTCGACAAGGCCACCGAGTGGTGCGACTCGCTGGTGGACGAGGCGACCAGGCGCGGCGCGAGCACGTGGCTGGCGGTGTTCAGCAACATCAGGGCCGAGGTGGCGCTGCGCTGCGGCGACCTGGCGGCGGCCAAGGCGAACGCCGAGACCGCGTTGCGCGTCCTGCCGCCGCAGAACTGGGGCATGGTGGTCGGCTACCCGGTCTCCGTCCTGGTGAGCGCGCTGACCAGGACCGGCAGGCACCAGGAAGCCGCCGAGGTGCTGAACTCCGTCGTGGTGCCCGATTCGATGTTCTCCACCCTGGGCGGGCTGCGGTACCTCCAAGCGCGCGGGCACCACCTGCTCGCCACCGACCGGGCGCTCGCCGCGATCCGGGACTTCCGGGACGCGGGCGCGCAGGCGGAGAAGTGGGGCCTGGACGTGCCGGCGCTCGTGTCGTGGCGCAGCGACGTCGCGGAGGCGAGCCTCAAGCTCAAGCGGGTGTCCGAGGCGCGCGACCTGCTCAGCCAGCAGCTCGAACCCGGCCGGTGCGTGGACCTGCGCACCAAGGGCATCTCGCTGCGGCTGCTCGCCCTGGCCACCGAGCCCGCGCACCGCCCTGCCCTGCTCAAGCAGGCCATCAACGCCCTGCACACCTCGGGCGACCGGTACGAGTTGGCCAAGGCGCTCTCCGACCTGAGCGCGGTGCAGAAGCACCTGGGTGAGGTCGAGCTGTCGCGCCAGACCGCCAGCCGCGCGGAGCAGGTCGCCAAGGCCTGCCGCGGCGTCACGCCGACGGGGTCGGTGGCGGCCACGTCACGGCAGCGCACCGTGCCGCACCCGACGACGCCGGTCATGCACGCGCCGGACGCCCGGCCGGTCACCCTCACGCCTCGCGGTGACGAGGGCGCGCAGGTGCTGAGCAACGCCGAGCAGCGGGTCGCGATGCTCGCGGCGAGAGGGCACTCGAACCGCGAGATCGCCCGCATGCTCTACATCACGGTCAGCACGGTGGAACAACACCTGACCCGCGTGTACCGCAAGCTGAACGCCAACAACCGCGGCGACCTGGCCTCGGTCCTGACGGGCCAGGGCGTGTCGTAGCCGGCGGTCACGCCGATGTCGCCGACCGTTCCGTCAGCGGTGGCGTTCGTGAGGTCCCGGTGGGGCATGGCGTGCGCGCGGTGCCCCACCGCGGTGCCCCGCGCGGGCATCACGACCGGTCGACGTGGACCCGGTGGAAGCGGTCCGCCTCGGCCAGCAGGTCCGCGGTCCACCGGGTCAGGACGCGGTGGCCCGCCTCGGCCGAGGCCGTCGTCGGGTCGCCCAGCACGCCGTTCGCGGTGACGGGTCGCAGGCCTCGTTCGCGCAGCACGCCCATCAGTTGCGGCAACGGGCGGGTGTCGCCGCGTTCCAACCGGTCCAGCCGCACGGCTCCCGGGCGCACCGCGAGCATCACCGAGGTCTCGGTGTGCCCGGCGTGGCTGTCGCGCGGCGGACCCGTCGGCGACCAGACCGCCACCGCCCGCCCTTCCGCGACCGCCGCCGCCACCGCCCGGCTCAGCGGCACGGCGTTGCCACCGTGACCGGACACCAGCAGCACCCCGGCGAACACCTCGGCCGACCGCACCAGCTCCAGCACCAGCGACTCCACCACGTGGTGCCCGATCGACAGCGTGCCCGGGAACCCGGCGTGCTCCCCGCTCGACCCGTAGGGCACGGCGGGCGCCAGCACGGCCCACGGCCGGGCCGCGACCACCCGCTCGGCCAGGCACGCCGCCACCTCGGTGTCCACCGTGCAGGGCAGGTGAGGCCCGTGCTGCTCGGTCGAGCCGATCGGCACCACCAGCACGCTGCGGGCCGCCAGCTCGGCCACCTCGGGCCACGTGAGATCGCTGAGCGCCCTCACCGCGGCGGCAGCTTGCCGGGCCAGTCGACGAGTTCCGGCAGCAACGGCTGGACGGTCCGGTGCTTCACGCACCCCCACCACACCCCGCAGCCGTACGCCAGGTCGTCGACGACGCGGAGCCCCAGGAACCGCGCCGGGTCGAGCTCGACCTGGCTGTCCCGCCACTCCACGAGGTGCCGCGCGAGCGACGCGGCCAGCAGCCGCCGTCCCCGCTTCGACAACGCCATCAGCGGCATCGCCACCGGTCCGTACACCCTGGTGATCGCGTCGGCTGCCTGCGTGCCCGCGCCGAGGTGGCCCTGGATCGCGAGCCGCAGCGAGTCCACCTCGGGCACCTCGAACCGCTTCAGCTTGCGCGGCAACAGCGCCGCCGTGCCCAGCGCCACGCCCACGCCCGCCGCGGGCAGGCCCACCGCGGCCAACGCCCAGGCCAGCGCGCTCCACGGCGACATCTTCACCGGCGTCACGGCGGGACCGTGCCGAAGTCCCAACGGCGCCGCGCCCGTGCCGTAGTCGAACCGCTGGCGCAGCCACTTCTGCCAGGTCGACCGCGGCTCGTGCGCCACCGTGGACGCGGGTTCGTAGCGCACCAGGTGCCCGGCGGCCGCCATGCGCCACACCAGGTCCACGTCCTCGCCGAAGCGCAGGCTCTCGTCGAAGCCGCCCATCTCGCGCAGCACCGAGGCGCGCATGACGATCGCGGCGCTCGGCATGTAGCTGATCCGCGCGCCGGGGCGCACCGGCCCCGGCGCCGTGCCGAGGTCGAGCGGCGACCGGACGAGTTCGTACCGGGCCAGCGTCGAGTCACCGGGCACGCTGCGCACCCGCGGCGCGACCAGGGCCACCTCCGGGTCGGCGAAGTGCGGCAGCACGGCGTCCAGCCAACCGGGGTCCGGGTGGACGTCGGCGTCGAGGAACGCCACCAGCTCGGTGCGCACGAGTGCCGCACCGGCGTTGCGGGCCGCAGCCGGACCGCGCGCGACCGGGTGCCGCACCGCCGCGCCGGGCACCCTCCGCGCCGACCCGTCGTCGACGACGATCGAGGCCGCGACGCCGTCCACGGTGCGCAGCTCACCGGGCTGGTCGCGCACCGGTGTCACGGCGGTGACGTCCGCGGTCGTGAGGCCTACCTTGTAGACGGGGTGCACCATCCCCGCGCGCACCAGCCGCTGGGCCAACGACCGCCGGGCGGGGTCGTCGCCGACCGGCTCGCCGTCGAGCCACGACCGGACGACCTTCGCGCCGGCCGCCGACAGGCGCATCACCCGGTACGGCGACCCGCCGAGGACCACGCGACCACCGGCCAACACCCGGGTGCCCCCGTCGAGGCGAAGCCACAACTCGCTCATGCGGTAAACCCTCCATCGGCGTGCAGCACGGTTCCGGTGACGGCCGAGGACTGCGGGCCGCACAGCCAGCTCACCGCGGCGGCGACCTCGTCCGGGTCGAGCAGCCGCTCGACGAGCTGGTGAGCGGCGAACTCGGACACGTCCGCCAGCCCGTACAGCGCGGCGCTCGCGGTCAGCATGTCCGTCGTGGTCGAACCGGGGGAGACGGCGGTGGCCGTGACGCCCGTGCCGCGCAGGTCGGTCGCCAGCCCGCGGACCAGGCCGACCACGGCGTGCTTGGCGGCGTTGTACCCGGCGAGGTGCCACAACCCGCGGTGCGCCGCGGCGGAGGCGAGCGCGACGAAGCGTCCCGAGCGCGGGGCCGGCACGCGCAGCAGGGCGGGCACGGCGGCCCTGGCCAGGTTCAGCACGCCGCGCACCCCGCTGTCGAACAGGGCGTCCCACTGCTCGTCGGTGGTCTCCCACAGCGGTGTGCCGCCGACCATCACCGCCGCGCCGGCCACGGCCGCGTCGAGCCGGCCGAACTCCTGCTCCGCCAGCGCGACCGCTCCGTCCACACCGGACTGGTCGCGCACGTCCGCGACGACGTCGAGCACCTGACCCGGCCACCGCCCCGCCAGCTCCGCCAACTGCTCGCGCGTGCCCAACGGGTACGGCACGCCGGGCAGGTCGCCGGGGACGTCGACCGCGACGACCCGCCAACCCTGCTCGGCGAGTTGGCGGACGACGGCCGCTCCGATGCCGCGCGCGGCTCCGGTGACCACGGCCACGCGCGGTGTCACGGCAGGTACCCGTGCTCGCGCAGGAACGCCATCAGCTCGTCGGCCGCGGCCTGCGGCGTCCTGGGCGTGACGACGCGCGAGCGGACCTTCGGGCCGGTCGGCCCGGACAGCGCCAGGATGCGCTCGTGGTGCGACGCGGCGCTCGCCGCCGGGAGCACGCGGGGACGCGGTCGGTAGGCGCGCACGGCGGTGACCGTCACCCGGTTGTCCGCGCGAACACCGGGCGACACCACCGGGATCACGGCCTGCCGGGCGGCGAGCACCGCGGGCAACGCACCACGGCGCAGCCGCACCGCGCCGGGCTCCACCGAGCACACGGCGGGGAACCCGATCCGCAGCCGCTCGCGCCGGCCGCCGTCGAGCCGTCGCACGCCGTGCAGCTCACCGTCCCGAAGCCCCAGTTCGCACAGACCCAATGCCTGCCGCGCGCCGAGCAACCCGGCCAGGAACGCGGGGGTGGTCCCGGTGCCGCGGTCCGACGAACGGTCCCCGCACAGCACGACGTCCGGCACGCCGGGTCCGGCGCGCAGCCCGGCCAGCAGCGCCGCCGCGGTCCGGCTGCCGTCGTCGGTGTGGTCGTCGTCCGCCGGGTGGTCCACCCGCAGCACCTCGTCCACGCCGACTTCGAGGGCCAGTCGCAGCACGTCGTCCGCCTCGGGCGGACCGAGCGCCACCGCGACGCAGCGGGCGTCGGGCAGCGCGGAGGCCAGGCGCACGGCGTGTTCGAGCGCGCAGCGGTCGGCCTCGGAGAGCCCGCCGGTGCGCGGGTTGCGCCGGACCCGACCGGTGAGCGGGTCGACCGAGGCGTGGGTCGCGGTCCAGCGCAGGGCGGCGACGACGAGCACCGGCCTCACCCCTTCGTGAAGACGACGCCCTGGCCGCCGTCGGGATAGGTCCAGGTGATCGCACCCGGCTTGTCGCACAACAGGTAGCACGCGCCGCACTCGAAGCAGTGCTCGTAGTTGAAGAGGACGCCGCCGTCCGCCATGGGCACGAACAGGTCGGCGGGGCACGCGCTCACGCACACCTGGGACGTGCACGAGGCGCAGACCGAGTTGTCCACCGTGATGTGCGCCCGCTCGCCGACGTGGAACTCCACAGTGGACAGAACGTCGTCGAACGCCCGCTCGGCGTAGCTCATCCGAACCCCCGCATCCCGGTCACGGCGTCGCGCACCAGGTGGCGCAGCCGCACCCCGTTGTCCTTCGCGCTGCGCCGCAACAGCCCGCGCAGCCCCGGCTTGGGCCGGGGGTTGTCGACCTGGAACACCGACTGCGCCAGGTCGCACAGCAGCCCCGGGTACTGGCGCTGCACCCGGTCCGACATCACCAGACCCGGGATGTCGCGCAGCTTGCGGTGGTCGGCGAGCACGAACGAGCTCTCCAACGCCTTGCGGTACCCCGCCAGGCCGCGCTTAGAGGTGTCGCCCTCGTCCAGCGCCGCCACCGCGCTGCGCCCGGCCTGCGCGCCCGAGCCGAGGGCGAAGTTCACGCCCTCCAACCAGATCCCCGCCGCCAGGCACAACCCGGCCGCGTCGCCCGCGACCAGCAGCCCGTCGTCGGCCAGTCGGGGCAGGTGGCGGTAGCCGCCCTCGGGGATGAGGTGCGCCGAGTACTCGACCACCTCACCGCCCGCGACGAGCGGGGCGATCGCCGGGTGCCGCTTGAGGTCGGCGAGCAGGGCCTCCGGCCGGGTGCGCGCCGCGGCCAGGCCGGGCAGCGAGAGCACGACGCCGAGCGAGACCGACTCCCGCTGGGTGTAGAGGAAACCGCCGCCGGGCACGTCGCCCGTGCAGCCGAGCATCTCGATGTCCGCGCCTTCGTCGCCGCGCAGCGCGAACCGCTGGTCGATCACCTCGCGCGGCAGGGCGATGGTCTCCTTCACCCCGAGCACGGTGTGCTCCGCCTGCCGGGAGGCGTCGAACAGGCCGGCTTCCTTGGCCAGGAACGAGTTCACGCCGTCGCACGCGATCACGACCCCGGCGCGCAGGTCGCCGTCCGGGCGGTCCGTGCGGACGCCGGCGACCGCGCCGTCCGGCCCGCGCAGCAGCCCGGTCGCCACGGTGGAGGGCACGAGGACCGCGCCCGCCTCGACCGCGAGCCCGGCGAGCCACGGGTCCAGGTCGGCCCGGTGCACGGTCGCCCCGTTGTAGGGCGGTCGGCCCCAGTCCTGCGTGCGGAAGTCGACGGTGAGCGCGCGTCCCTCGGTCATGACCATGGTGGACCGGCGGGTGACCCAGCGCTCCACCGGCATGTGCTCCCACCAGTTCGGCACCAGGTCGTCCAGCACGCGGCCGTACACGACGCCGCCGTAGACGTTCTTCGAGCCGGGGAACGGGCCGCGCTCGACCAGGGCGACCGAGCGACCGGACCGGGCGACCTCCAGCGCCGCCGCCGATCCCGCCGGTCCGCCGCCGACCACCACCACGTCGAACTCGCTCATACGCCCAACCTCGCGGCCAACTCGGACAGCACCGCGGGCGCGTCGGCCACGATGCCGAGGTGCGCCATCGCGGTCATGGGGCAGGACGGGTCGGTGTTCACGCTCACCACGTGCGCCGGGTCGCCGAGCCCGCTGGTGTGCTGCACCGCGCCGGACACGCCGAACGCCACGTACAGCTCGGGGTTCACCACGACGCCGGTGGTGCCGATCTGCCGTTCGGCGTCCGCCCAGTCGGCATCGGTGACCGCCCTGGTGGCGCCCGTGGACGCGCCGAGCGCCGCGGCCACGCGTGCCATCACGGCGACGGTCCGCGCGTCGCCCAGCCCGACGCCGGCGCCGAAGATCCGGGGCGCCTCGGCCAGGTCGGCGGTGGCCGGGTCGGGCGCCAGCACCTCGACCGACGTCGCGTCCTCGGCGATGCGGTGGTCGGCTGCCGACTCGACCAGGTCGGGCGTGCCGCCGAACGCGTGGACGCCGCGCACGCCGGGCAGCAGCGTCGCGACGAACGGCCCCTCCACGGCGAGCTCGACGCTCACCCGACCGTCCCAGCGCACCACTTCCGCGCCGCCGTCCGACACCCGCACCGCGCCGGGCAGCAGCGGGCGGCCCAGTTCGGCGGCGAGCCGGGGCGCGAGGTCGCGGCCGTCCGGCGAGCCCGGCAGGATCACGCAGTGGTGCGCGGCCAGTGCGCGGGCGAGCCCACGCGCCCACCGGCCGGGCGCGAACGCCCCGGCTTCGACGAGCGTGCCCGAGACCAACGCGCAGAGCGCTTCGGCCGCTGCCCGCGTGCCGGTGCCGACGATCAACGCCACCCCACCGGCCTCGGCGACCGCCTCGTCCGCGCCCAAGGGCACCACCCCGTCACGCACGGGGACGACCGCGATGCGCTTGTCCACGGCTTCGCCGGCTTGTCGCGCCACCTCGGCCAGACCACCGACATCGGGCTCGACCGGATCTCCCGCGCTCGGGTTCGGGTCCACGGTTGTGGTGTTCACGGGGCCGTTCACAGGGCTGCCGCCGTCCGGTGGCCTTCGGCGACCGCCGAGTCCGCGCGCCGCGGCGTCAGGCAGTCACCCACCCGGTGCACCTCGAACGGCGCGTCCCGCAGTTCGTGCCACAGCCCGTCCTCCGGGTCCTGGTGCACCGCGCACACCACCCAGTCGTAGCGCTGCTGCACGGTCACCCCGGTGGTGTGCGTGTGCAGGTCGACCAGCACACCGCCGTCCTCCGCCTGCCACGCGCCGGTCACGACCTCGTCGGTCGACTGGGCGATCCCCTTGGCGTGCGCGCGGATCGTGAACATCTCCAGGTCCAGCGTGAGCCCGAGGTCCTGGCCGACCACCATGCCGGGCGTGCTGATCCGCACCGCGGCACGTCGGTCGGCCAGCAGCTCGGCCACCGAAGTCGCCTGGTGGAACCCCAGCTCGTCCACCACGAGCACGTCACCGAACGGCGCAGCCCGCCCCTCCAGGACATCCCGCACGTCCACCACCCGTTCCAGCTCGCCGGCCCACCACGGGCGCTTCGGCCTGGCGCCGGTGGCCAGCACGACCACGTCCGGGGCCTGCGCCCGCAACCACGCCGCGTCGACGCTCACGCCCGTCCGCAGCTCCACCCCGGACCGCACGCACTCCGCGAGCAGCCCGCGCACCAGCTCACCCAGCTCCACCCGGCTCGGCACGGTCGCCGCCAGCGCCACCTGACCACCCACCTGCGCGGCGCGCTCCAGCAGCGTCACGTCGTGCCCGCGCTGAGCGGCCGTCGCCGCGGCCTTCAACCCCGCCGGCCCGCCGCCGACCACGAGCACCCGCCTGCCACGTCGGCGCGGCGTCGGCAGCACGACGGTCTCCCGCCCGGCACGCGGGTTCACCACGCAGCCCAGCCAACGCCCCAACCCGACCCGGCCCACGCACTCCTGGTTGCACGACAGGCAGGCGTTGACGTCGCCGGCCCGCCCCGCCCGCGCCTTCGCGGCGAACTCCGGGTCCGCGATCTGCCCGCGCACCACGCCGACGAGGTCGCACTGCCCCTCCGCCAGCGCGCGCTCGGCCTGCGCCGGGTCCTTGATCCGGCCCGAGCCGACGACGGGCAGGCGGACGGCCTCGCGGATCGCGCTCGCGATGTGCAGCGCGTACCCCGGCGGGAACGCCATCGACGCCTCGATCATGAACAGGGTCGACGTCGCCACGCCGATCGAGGTGTTGAGGTAGTCCACCGCGCCGGTCGCCTCGACCATCCGCGCGACCTCGACGGCGTCCTCGATCCGCGTGCCGTTCTCGATCAGCTCGTCACCGCACAGCCGCACGCCCAGCGCCCGGTCCGGTCCGATCGCCTCCCGGACCGCCTCGATGATCTCCAGCAGGATGCGGGCCCGGTTGCGCGGCGAGCCGCCGTAGCCGTCGGTGCGCAGGTTCGTCACGGGCGACAGGAAGCCGCGCACGATCGAGGAGTGCGAGCACTGCAGCTCCACGCCGTCGAAGCCGCCTTCCACGCAGTGCGCGGCGACGGTGCGGTAGCCGGCCACCACCTCGGCGATCTCGCCGTGGTCCATCGCCTTGGGCACCTCGCGGAAGAGCGGGTCGGGCACCGCCGACGGCGCCCACACCGGCAGCCTCGAGTACATCGAGGACGCCTGGCCGCCGTTGTGGTTGAGCTGCGCGAAGATCGGCACGCCGTGCGCGTGCACCGCGTCGGTGATCCTGCGGTAGCCGGCGATCGCCTCGCGCCGGAAGCCGTGCACCAGCTTCTCGTACGGCCAGTCCGTGACGTGGGTCGAGTGCTCCTCGGTGATGATCAGGCCCGCGCCGCCGGCCGCACGTGCGGCGTAGTACTCCGCGTGCGCCTCGCTGGGCAGGCCGTGCCGCGCCTGGTTGGTCAGGTGCGCGGCGAACACGATCCGGTTGGGCACTACGACCGGGCCGAGCCGGACGGGGGAGAACAGGTAGCGGTAGCGGGACACGTCACACCCGCCCGAGCACGGGCGTCGGCCGCGTGACCCGCGTGGCCAAGGACAGGGCGGCGCGCCGACCTTCGAGGACGGCCTGGTGCGCCGTGCGCGGCGCGACGCAGTCGCCCGCCGAGGGCAGCCCGGACGGCGTCGGGTCGGGCAGCCGGTGCCCGCAGTGCACCACCACCGCGCAGTCCACAGTGGACTCCACGCCGGTGATGACGTGCACCAGCTCCGCGTGCCCGCCGAGCACCCGGCGCAGCTCCGCGCGCTTGTGCAACCGCACGCCGGCCACCTGCAACCGGGTGTTGGCCGCGGCCAGGTCACCGGTGATGGCGAGCTGGGTGCCGATCACCGGGTCCTGGGTGACGATGGCGGTGTCCCGACCGGCCGCCGCCAGCAGTTCCGCCGTGCCCGCACCGGTCCAGTCGCCGACGGGGTCCACCACCAGCACCGGCCCTGCGGGCAGGAGCTCGTCCACACCGGAGCCCGCGGCGAGTCCCGCGAGCAGGTCGCGCGTCTCGACCACGGGCCCGTCGGACGTGTACGCCCGCGGTCCGGCGACCGACCCGGTGGCGAGCAGCACGGGCACCGCGGGGTCGAGGTCGGCGAGGTCGACGCGGGTCCCGGTCTCGACCCGCACGCCGAGCCGCCGCACCTCCCGCTCCAGCCACCGCGCCAACCCCGCCAGCCGCGACCGTCCCGCCAGCTGCGCCGCGACCAACAGCGTCCCCCCGACTCGCTCCTCCTGCTCCACCAACCGCACCGAACACCCGCGCAACGCCAACACCCGCGCCGCCTCCAACCCGGCGGGCCCGCCACCCACCACCAGCACCTCGTCCGACACCGACACGGAACCCGTGCCCGCGCCGGAACCCGAACCCGGCCGAGGCAGGTCCACCGGCGGCTCGTCGCCCTCGTACCCACTGCTCGGCTCGCCCAGGCAGCTCACCCGCGGGTTGCGGCTGTCACGCACCCGGCAGAACTGGTTGCACAGCACGCAAGGCCGGATGCGTTCCGGCGTCCCCGCCCGCACCAGCGACACCAAGCGCGGCTCGGCGATCTGCGCCCGGGTCATCTCCACCAGGTCCGCCGTGCCGTCCTCGATCCCCGCACGCGCCGCACCCGGATCGACCACGCTGCCCTGCCACACGACGGCCGCACGCCCCGACACCGCCTCGCGGAGCGCCCGGCACAGCCCCGCGTTGAACCCGGGCTCGGTGTGCGAGTCGGGCCGCGTCGCGGACACGTTCATCGCCGACCCGCGCACCGGCACCACGTAGTCGACCACGTCAGCGAACCCGGCGAACGACGAGACCGCGTGTTCCGGGGTGATCCCCGCCCACGGCGCCAACTCGTCGCACGACAGCCGCAGCCCCAGCACCCGCCCGCCGCCCAACTCGGCCCGCACCGCCGCCAGCACCTCGACCAGCAGCGCCGTCCGGTCCTCGCCGTAGCGGTCACCGCGCTGGTTGGTCAGCCCGGAGAGGAACTGCCGCAGCACGGAGTACTGCCCGGCGTCGACCTCCACCCCGTCGAGGTCGCACGCCGCCGCCGAGGCCGCCGCCGCGGCGAACCCCGCCACGAGCGCCGCGATCTCGCGCTCCTCCATCTCGGCCGGCAGCTCGCGGCTCACCACGTCGGCCACCCGCGACGGCGCCCACAACGCCCGCTGCCCGTACGCCGAACTGCCCTGCGAACCCGCGTGACCCAACCCCGCCAGCACCAGCGCGCCGTGCGGACGGCACGCCGCGACCACCGCACGCCACCCGTCGGCGCACGAAGCCGCCAGCGGCGCGCGCTCGTAGGGCCAGTCCGAGTCGTGCACGCTCGCCGTCTCGGTGACGATCAGCCCGGCCCCGCCCGCGGCCCGCCGCTCGTAGTACGCGACGTGCCGCTCGGACAGCGCACGCCCGTCACCCAGGTTGGTCTCGTGCGGCCCGAACAGCACCCGGCTCGGCGCCGTCCTCCCGGCCAGCACGACCGGTCCGGTCAACGCGTTCATCGCGGCACTTCGAACCCGCTCAGCGGATTCGGGTCGCACGGGCGCAAGGCCGGCGCGGGCACGACGGCGGGCGGACCGAAGGTCAGCTGGAGCGGCACCGCCTTGCGGCGCGAGTGGTCGACGTCCGACCGTGGCGCCGCGCCGACCGTGGCCAGCGCCCGTTCGCCGTGCCCGCGCACGCACTCCGGGTCGGGCCCGTCCAACGGCAGGCCGGTGAAGAACTTCGCCGCCATGCACCCGCCCTGGCACGAGTCGAACGCCGAGCACGACGAGCACGCGCCGCCGTCGGAGGGCTCACGCAGCCGGGCGAACAGGTCGGACCCCCGCCACACCCCGGTGAAGCCACCCGGCTCGCGCACGTTGCCCGCCAGGAACTCCCGGTGGATCGCGAACGGGCACGCGTAGACGTCGCCCACCGGGTCGACCAGGCACACCACCCGGCCAGCGCCGCACAGGTTGAGCCCCGGCAACGGCGTCGAGCCCAGCGCGTTGAGGTGGAAGAACGAGTCGCCGGTGAGCACCCGGTCGCCGTTGGCCGACAGCCACTCGTACAGCCGCAGCTGCTGCTCGGCGGTCGGGTGCAGCTCGTCCCACACGTCGGCGCCGCGACCGGACGGGCGCAGCCGGGTGATCCGCAGCTGCGCGCCGTGCTCCTCGGCGATGGCCGCGAAGTCGTCCAGCTGGCCGACGTTCTGCCGGGTCATCACCACGCTGATCTTGAAGTCGCGGAAGCCCTCGTCGCGCAGGTTCGCCATCGCCCGCAACGCCGTCGCGTACGAGCCGGGACCGCGCACCACGTCGTTGACCTCCGCGGTCGCGCCGTCCAACGAGATCTGCACGTCGACGTAGTCGGACGCGGCCAGCGCGCGGGCACGGGCGCGGTCGATGCGCACGCCGTTGGTTGAGAACTTCACCCCCACCTGGTGGTCCACCGCGTAGTCGACCAGTTCCCAGAAGTCGGGGCGCACGGTCGGCTCGCCGCCGCCGATGTTGACGTAGAAGACCTGCATGCGCTGGAACTCGTCGATCAGCGCCCGGCACTCCTGGGTGCTCAGCTCCCGAGGGTCGCGCCTGCCCGACGACGACAGGCAGTGCACGCACGCCAGGTTGCAGGCGTAGGTCAACTCCCACGTCAGGCAGATCGGGGCGTCCAGACCCAGCTTGAAGTGCTCGGACAGCTTCATCGCGCGCCTTTCAGCGAGGTGGTGGGCCCGGCGGGCGCGGTTCGATCGTGCCCGCCTCGGCGAGCCGGGCGAGAGCCGCCAAGTACGTGCGGTGCTCCTCGGGTCCCACCTCCGCGGCCACGAGCGCGGCGGCGGCGGAGGGCTGGTGCTCCAGTGAGCGCACCACCTCGACCAGCTTGGTGGACTTGAGGAACGACAGCCGACGGGTGCCGAAGTGGTAGGCGAGCGCGCCGAACGGCTCAGGGCGCAACGCGAGCGCGGGCGAGCAGCGGTACGGCCGGTCCGGGTCGAATTCCATCCGGTCGACCTAGTAGACGCCGCACATGCCGTCGATCGACACGTCCTCGACGAGCAAGTCGGCTTCCACCAACGCGTTGTCGGCGTCGGTCTGCGGAATTGAGGTGTCCTGGGTGCCGCTCATGCCGTGCTCCTCGGATCGGCTGCTCAAACCGGTTCAGTGGACGACTGTAACCAGGGGTCGCAGGAGTGCCTAGCCCCTAGCCCCCTTACCCGGCAGGGGATTGCGGGCACCACGGGAACACCGGGCCGCTAGGGGGTCGAATGTCTTCCCTGGGCCGCGGGGGAGCGGTAGACAGTTGCCGGGTGTTAATGCTCCGACGGGTGTTCGCGCGTTCCGACGCGGGACGCCGGAACCGGTGGTCGCGGCACCCGTCTGACGAATTGTTCGTTCACAGCGATGGCAGGAGGCCGCACAATGGGCCGCGTTGAAGACAAGGTCGTGCTCATCACGGGCGCGGCGCGTGGGCAGGGTCGCAGCCACGCGGTGCGGCTCGCCGAGGAGGGCGCCGACATCATCGCCCTCGACCTCTGCGAGGACCTCCCGGGTATCGACTACCCGATGGCCTCGGAGGAGGACCTGGAGGAGACCGCCCGCCTGATCGAGAAGGCCGGGCGCCGGGCGTTCACCGCGAAGGTCGACGTGCGGGACCGCGCCGCGCTCCAGCAGGCGATCGACGCCGGCGTGGCCGAGCTCGGCAAGCTGGACGTGGTGATCCCGAACGCGGGCATCGCGCAGCTCGGCCCGGGCCGCCCGCTCACCACGTTCACCCAGATCGTCGACATCAACCTGACGGGTGTGCTCAACACCGTGCACTCGTCGCTGTCCTACCTGCAGCCCGGGTCGTCGGTCATCATCGTCGGCTCCGCGGTCGGCCTGATGCCGGGTCACGGCGACCCCGGTCCGATGGGCCCCGGCGGCGCGGCGTACTCGGTCGCCAAGCAGACCCTGGTGCTCTACACCAACATCCTCGCCACGCAGCTGGCGCCGATGAGCATCCGGATCAACGCGGTGCACCCGTCCAACGTCAACACCGCGATGATGCACAACCCGTCGATGTACAAGATCTTCCGGCCGGACCTGGAGGAGCCCACCCCGGAGGAGGGCGTGCAGGGCTTCTTCGCGTTCCACGCCATGCCGATCCCGTTCGTGGAGCCGGAGGACGTCTCGCACGCCGTCCTGTACCTCGCCTCGGACGAGTCGCGCTACACCACCGGCACGCACCTGAAGATCGACGCCGGCGCCCTGGTCAAGCAGGGCAAGTGACGTCGTAAGCGCCCGGTGGCGGGTGGCCGTGACGCCACCCGCCACCGGGTCTCCGCCTACTGGAACGAGATCGGCGCGAACGCGCTGCTGCCGGTGTGGTTCATCGCGCCGAGCAGGCAGCCGCCGGCCACCGTCGCGCAGTCGACCGTCGCGACCGGCGAGCCGGTCTGGTCGAAGCCCTCGAACGTCGCGTGGACGGTCGTGGTCGCGGAGCCCGCGCCGTCGGCGTCGGTGGTCAGCGACTGCACGTTGACCATGTCGCACAGGAAGACGCCGGCCTCGGGCTGCGCGCACTGGGCGACGAACAGCTCCTCCGCGGCGCCGAAGCCCGCGACCGCGACGTCGACCGACTGGCCGTCGACCAGCCCGGTGGCCGGGGTGACGGTGACCGACGCGTCGGCGACCGCGACGCCCGCGACGAGCGCGGTGGCGGCGAAGGCGACGCCGGTGGCGGACAGGATTCGGTTGAACAAACGCATGGCAAATTCCCCGATCTGTTTTCGGATATTCGGCGACAACGGGCCCGCAGGGTGCCGTGATAGCCACCGGAAGTGGCGGATATCCCCCTGATGTCGCCGATCGTGACGCTATCGGCACGCTCTGTTGGCTGTCAACCAGACTCGGGGAATAATTGTTGCCGCTTCGCTGAATGGCGTCCGAAAAATTTCCAAGTTAGTGGACGGTGAATTTTTCGGACAACCCCTACCGCGTTGATCCGCGCATTGTTCGGGGTGGTCGACGCGGTGTGCCTCCGCTTCAGGGGTTCCGTCGTCGCCGCTCGCCGGCGGGTTCCGGTAGGGTGCGCCGGTCGGGCGGCGGGCAATTCGATCGGTAATCGCGGCCGACGCGGTCTTGAGGACGCGGGCGGCACCTGCCGCCAGGTCCGGCGGCTGGAGGATGCCGGACAGGCGGCACTCGCGGCGCGCTCCGCCGCACCGCCGCACACGATCACCACCGGCTACGTCGAGGAGCTCGTCATCGCGCCGGCGGTGCGGGACCTGTTGACGCTGTGCGAAGACCGGTCCTAGCCTCGGTGTGAGAGCGTTCTCACAACCCTGTCGGCCGCGCACTCCCGTTGGGGAGGTCCAGTGCTGAACACCGTGGTTCACGCATCCCTGCTCCTGTCCTTTGTGGTCTTGCCGGCCGCGTCGCCCACCGCTCCACCGGATCCGGCCACCGTGCCGCTGTCGGCCACCGCCGTCTGCGACAGCTACTGCGACGACCGCGACCCCGCTTTGCCGCCCAGCGCGCACCGGTCGTCGTCCCGGCCGTCCGCCGAGTCCCGGTCGATCTCCGTGGGACCGGTCTGCAACCTCCACTGCGACGAACGCGACCCCGCCCTCTCGGCGGGGGAGCGCGTGGCCCAGGCCGTGCCCGTCGGCGCCCGCCGGGTCGCGTTGCACTTCGACAGCACCGAGACCATGGGCTGGGCGGTGATCTCCGGCGGCGGTCAGGGCGACGAGGTCTGGCTCGACCGCTCCTACGACGCCGGGGTCACCTGGCAGCCCAGGCTCGGCTCGACCACGACACCGGCGGGCTACGGCGGCTGGCGCACGTCCATGCACAACGTGGACGACTGGGCGAACCTCGGTGTCGGGCTGCTGCGGGCGTGCGGCCGGCCGGTCGGGTCGTCGTCCATCGGCTGCACGAGCTGGTACCGCACAACCTGGAATGCCGGGAACCGCGCCACCGGGGCGGCCACCGCCCTGATGCAGCGGTACAACCCGAGCACCGGCCTGTTCGACACCACCGGCTGGTGGAACGCCGCCAACGCGCTCCAGGCGATCATCGACAACACGCGGGCGAGCGGCATGGGCAGCTACCGGTACGCCATCGCGCGGACCTACGACCTCAACCGGACCGCCTGGGCGGGCGACTTCGTCAACGAGTACAACGACGACGTCGCGTGGTGGGGCCTGGCGTGGATCGCCGCCTACGACCTGACCGGCGACCGCCGCTACCTCGACACCGCCCGCGCCGGCGCCGACCACGTCCACCGGTACTGGGACCGGACCTGCGGCGGCGGCATCTGGTGGACGTCGAGCCGGACCTACAAGAACGCCATCGCCAACTCGCTGTACGTCCAGCTCAACGCCGCGTTGCACAACCGGTTGCCCGGTGAGACGACCTACGTGCAGCGGGCCCGCGACGGCTGGCGGTGGTTCGAGGGCAGCGGGATGATCAACGGCTCGAACCTGGTCAACGACGGGCTCGTCACGTCGACGTGCCGCAACAACGGCCAGACGCCGTGGAGCTACAACCAGGGCGTGCCGCTCGCCGCGTTGACCGAGCTGCACCGCGCCACCGGCGACCAGGCGTACCTCGCCAGGGCGCGCGTCCTGGCCGACGCGTCGACGACGAGCCCGGCGCTCAACCCCGGCGGGATCGTGTTCGACAACGGCGGCGGCGGTGACGTGCCGTCGTTCAAGGGCGCCTTCGTGCGCGGGCTCGGTCAGCTGAACCGGGCGTTGCCGGACCGTCCGTACACCGCCTACCTCAAGAGGCAGGCGGACACGGCCTACGCGCGCGACCGGTCCAGCAGCGACTCCTACGACCAGCCCTGGGCGGGGCCGTTCCAGCGCAGCGACGCGGCGCGGCAGCACAGCGCGGTGGACCTGATGAACGCAGCGATCTGACCGGGCCACGGCAACGCGTAGAGGGGTCGAGAAGGACCCTGATGCGCCGATCCGCTGATCGCGCTGCACCCGAATGTTGGCAGTCGCGCAACTGTTCGCAGCACTTTCGTAATTTTAGTACGATCTTTCGTTGACTCTGTACAAAAGCCGCCTTACGGTCGCCTAGCCGGATGTGACCTGGCTAACACACCGGCTCCCGGGCTCCCTGCCCCCGAACCCCCTTGCCGAGTCGAGTCCCCTGCTCACCGGCTTAGTTCAAGGGAGAACCGCCGATGTCGTCCCCTGCCCGTCGCATCCGGTGGCTGCGCGCCGCCGGTTCCCTCGCCTCGATCGCGCTCGTCACGGCCGCGTCCCTGCCCGTCTCCTCGCCCGCGCACGCCGCGGCGCCTCCGCCCCAAGAGCCCGGGGTCACGCTCCGGGTCTTCGACATGCAGACCGAGCTCGCCCGGCTGTGCACCCTCAAGACCGGCCAGACACCGAACGTCGACAAGCTGATGCCGTCGATCAACTGGACCACCACCGCGGACTTCGGCCTCGGCGACCGCTTCCTGTCCGAGGTGACCGGCAACCTCTCCATCACCACCGCCGGCACCTACGGCTTCCGCCTCACCAGCGACGACGGCTCCCGACTGCGGATCGACAACGCGGTGGTGGTCGACCACGACGGCCTGCACGGCAGCGAGTCGAAGAGCGGCTCCGTCCAGCTCGGGGCCGGCTACCACGCCCTGCGGATCGACCACTTCGACAACGGGGGCGGCCAGCAGCTGACGCTGGAGTGGCAGCCGCCCGGCGCGACCGGGTTCAGCGTCGTGCCGAACGCCGCGCTCAGCACCGACTCGGGTGTGGTCCGCGTGACCGCACCGGGCCGCAAGGAGTGCGAGGGCGGCGCCGACGCACCGGGCGACGGTCTGCCGCTGACCGCCGTGCACCCCGCGTACTCCCTGACCAACCTGCGCCCGGCCGGGTTCGAGCCGCAGGTCAGCGGCATGGACTGGCTGCCGGACGGCCGGCTCGCCATCGCCACCTGGGGCGGCTCGAACACCAAGTTGGGCGAGGTGCACCTGATCAGCGGCGTCACCGGCGCCACCGACCCCTCGAAGGTGCGCACGCAGCGGATCGCCTCCGGGCTCCAGGAGCCGATGGGGATCAAGCACGTCGACGGCAAGCTGTACGTGTCGGAGAAGGTCGGGCTCACCGAGCTGAACGACACCAACGGCGACGGGGTGACCGACGACTACCGCCGCGTCGCGACCTGGCCGTTCGGCGGCAACTTCCACGAGTTCGCGTTCGGGATGCTGTACCGCGACGGCGCCTTCTACCTGAACCTGTCGGTGGCGATCAACTACGGCGGCGCCACGACCGACCCCCAGCCCGCGCCCAACCGCGGCACCACGATCAAGGTGGACAAGGCCACCGGCGCGGTCTCCTACCTCGCCGGTGGGCTGCGCACGCCCCACGGCATCGGGTGGGGTCCCGACGGCGACCTCTTCGTCACCGACAACCAGGGCGGCTGGCTGCCGTCGTCGAAGCTGGTGCACGTCAAGCAGGACCGGTTCTTCAACCACTACACCAACCCGGTCGGCCCGTTCGACAACCGCGCGATCACCTCGCCGGTGCTGTGGCTGCCGCAGAACGAGATCGCGAACTCGCCGAGCAACCCGGTGCAGCTGACCACCGGACCGTTCGCCGGGCAGATGGTCTTCGGCGACGTGACCTACGGTGGCCTGCAACGCGGCTTCCTGGAGAAGGTCGGCACCGAGTACCAGGGCGCGGTGTTCCGCCTGACGCAGGGGCTCGAGTCCGGCGTGAACCGGATCAGCCTCGGCCCCGACGGCGCGATCTACACCGGCGGCATCGGCGCGGGCGGCAACTGGGGCCAGGCGGGCAAGCTGAACTTCGGCCTGCAGAAGCTGACGCCCAACGGCGCGGAGGCGTTCGACATCGTCGCCATGCGGGCGATCCAGGGCGGTTTCGAGCTGGAGTACACCCAACCGCTGTCCGCCCAGACGGTGCAGGACCTCGCGGCCAAGTACCGGGCGACGCAGTGGCGCTACCTGCCGACGTCGACCTACGGCGGACCGAAGATCGGCTCGCAGGCGCTGACCGTGCAGTCGGCGACGCCGTCCGCGGACCGCAGGAAGGTCACCGTCCTGCTCTCCGGCATCCAGGCCGGGCACGTGGTGCACCTGCGCTCGCCCCGACCGTTCGCCTCCGAGTCCGGCAAGTCGTTGTGGAGCACGGAGGCCTGGTACACGCTCAACACCAAGCCGGGCACCACGGCCCGCACCGGGCCGATCAAGGGCCTCGCCGCGAAGTGCGCGGACATCAGCAACGCGGGCACGGCCGACGGCACGAAGGTCCAGCTGTGGACGTGCAACGGCACGGTCGCGCAGCAGTGGACGGTCGGGACCGACGGGACGATCCGCGCGCTCGGCAAGTGCCTGGACGTGCAACAGGGCGGTTCGGCCAACGGGACCGTCACCCAGCTCTGGACGTGCAACGGGACCGGCGCCCAGCAGTGGGTCGCGCAGCCCGACGGCTCGGTGCGCAACCCGAGGTCGGGGCGCTGCCTCGACGTGTCGGGCAACAACTCCGCCGACGGCACCGTGCTGCACATCTGGGACTGCCTCGACGTCGGCAACCAGAAGTGGGTCCTCCCCTGATCGCGGGGATCCGCGGGTCCGCCGGTCGCCCTGCCGGCCGGCGGACCACCCCTCGTCCCACGTCCAGGCAGTGAAGTCCAGGAGGACGACGTCACCATGACAAGATCCCCGCGAACCCGCACCGGCCTCGGCGCCGCCGCCCTGCTCCTGGTGGCCGCCGCCGTCCAGACCGCCGCACCGACGACCGCCGCCGCCCAAGCGCCCGCACCGCTCGGCCACTCGACGCCGCGAGCAGCGCCGGCGCCCTCGTTCCAGCAGGTCACGCTCGCCAAGGGCGTGGCCGAGATGGGCGAGCCGATCTCCATGACCGTGCTGCCCGACCGGTCGGTCCTGCACACCTCCAGGGACGGCACGATCCGGCTCACCGACGCCGCGGGCAACACGAAGGTGGCCGGGAAGCTCACCGTCTACTCCCACGACGAGGAGGGCTTGCAGGGCATCGCCGCCGACCCGAACTTCGCCACGAACCGCCACCTGTTCCTCTACTACGCGCCCCCGCTGTCGACACCGGCCGGCGACGCGCCCTCCGACGGGACCGACTTCTCCGCCTGGAACGGGGTCAACCGGCTGTCCCGCTTCGTGCTCAACGCCGACGGCACGCTGAACACGGCCAGCGAGAAGGTGGTCCTGGACGTGCCCGCCAGCCGCGGCACGTGCTGCCACGTCGGCGGCGACATCGACTTCGACGCCGCGGGCAACCTCTACCTGAGCACCGGCGACGACACCAACCCGTTCGCCTCCGACGGCTACAGCCCCCTCGACGAGCGCGCCAACCGCAACCCGGCCTTCGACGCCCAGCGCAGCGCCGGCAACACCGACGACCTGCGCGGCAAGCTGCTGCGGATCAAGGTCAACGCCGACGGCGGCTACTCCGTGCCGGCGGGCAACATGTTCGCAGCCGGCACGGCGGGCGCCAGGGCCGAGATCTACGCCATGGGCTTCCGCAACCCGTTCCGGTTCTCCGTGGACAAGGCGACCGGGGTCGTCTACCTCGGCGACTACGGCCCGGACGCGGGGTCGACAAGCGCCACCCGCGGCCCGGCGGGCCAGGTCGAGTTCAACCGCATCACCGGACCCGGCTTCTACGGCTGGCCGTACTGCACGGGCTCGAACACCACCGAGGAGACCTACAACGACCACGACTTCGCCACCGGCGTCTCCGGGGCGAAGTACAACTGCGCGGGTGGGCCGACGAACAACTCGCCCCGCAACACCGGCCTGCCGACGCTGCCCGCCGCGAAAGCGGCCTGGATCAAGTACGACGGCTGCTCCGTGCCCGAGTTCGGCTGCGGCAGCGAGTCGCCGATGGGCGGCCCCGTCTACCGCTACAACCCGAACCTCGACTCCGCCGTGAAGTTCCCGCAGTCCTACGACGGGCACTTCTTCGGCACGGAGTTCGGCCGCCGCTGGATCAAGGACATCACGGTGAACGCCAACGGCACGCCGGGCGCGATCACCGCATTCCCCTGGTCCGGCACGCAGGTGATGGACTCGGCGTTCGGCCCGGACGGCGCGCTGTACGTGCTGGACTACGGCACGGGCTGGTTCGCCGGTGACGCGAACTCGGCGCTGTACCGGATCGAGCACGTGACCGGCGGCCTCGCGCCGATCGCCAAGGCCGCCGCGGACAAGACCTCCGGCCAGGCGCCCCTGACCGTGACCTTCTCGTCGGCGGGCTCGTCCGACCCCGACGGCGACGCCATCACGTTCGCGTGGAAGTTCGGCGACGGCGGGACGTCGACGGCGGCCAACCCCCAGCACACCTACTCGGCCAACGGCGCCTACACCGCCACGCTCACCGTCACCGACAGCACCGGTCGGACGGCCACGGCGAGCGTGCAGGTGACCGTCGGCAACACGGCTCCGACCGTGACCCTGCACCTGCCGCAGCACGGGCAGCTGTTCGAGTTCGGCGACGCGGTGCCGTTCCGGATCAGCGTGACCGACCCCGAGGACGGCGCGGTCGACTGCGCCAAGGTCAAGATCAGCTACATCCTCGGGCACGACTCGCACGGCCACAAGCTGACCGAGGCGACCGGGTGCTCGGGCACCGTCCAGACACCCCAGGACGGCGAGCACGACCCCAACGCCAACATCTTCGGCGTCTGGGACGCGGAGTACACCGACAACGGCGGCGTCACCACCCACACCCAGCACGTCACCCAGCCGAAGAACCGGCAGGCCGAGCACCACGGCTCGGCCAACGGCGTCTCGGTCTACGACAAGGGCGCCGCGCACGGCGGCAAGGCGGTCGGCGACATCCACAACGGCGACTGGATCGCGTTCCAGCCCTACGTGCTGACCGACGCCACGACCATGACCGCGCGGGTGGCCTCGGCCGGTGCGGGCGGCGCCATCGAGGTGCGGGCCGGGTCCGCGACCGGCACGCTGCTCGGCTCGGCCGCGGTGCCGGTGACCGGTGGCTGGGAGACGTTCACCGACGTCAGCGCGGGCCTGACCAACCGGCCCGCCGGCACCACCACCCTCTACCTGGTGTTCAAGGGCGGCGCGGGCGCGTTGTTCGACGTCGACGACTTCACCTTCGCCACCGGTCCCCGCACCGGTCCGATCACCGGCATCGGCGGCAAGTGCGTCGACGTCAGCGGCGCGGCCACCGCGGACGGCACGAAGATCCAGCTGTGGACCTGCAACGGCACCAACGCGCAGCAGTGGACCACGGCGGCCGACCGGTCGCTGCGCGCGCTGGGCAAGTGCCTCGACGTGCGGTCCGGCGGCACGGCGAACGGCACGGTCACGCAGCTGTGGACGTGCAACGGCAGCGGCGCGCAGCAGTGGATCGCGCGACCGGACGGCGCCCTGGTGAACCCGCAGTCCGGGCGCTGCCTCGACGCCGAGGGCGGCAGCAGCGCCGACGGCACCGCGCTGCACATCTGGGACTGCAACGGCGCCGCCAACCAGAAGTGGACCGGGCCGATGACCACGACGACCGCTCGACCGAGGAGCAACTGATGTCCCGACTGCGATCCGTGCTGTCGACGATCACCGCGACGGCGGTGGTGGTCCTCGCCGCGGCGCCCGTCCCGGCGACCGCGGCCGATCCCCCCTACAAGGTGCTCGTCTTCTCCAAGACCGCGGGCTTCCGCCACTCGTCCATCCCCAACGGCATCCAGGCGATCCGCGACCTCGGTGCGGCGAACAACTTCACGGTGGACGCCACCGAGGACGCCGGGGCCTTCACCGGCGCGAACCTGACCCAGTACAAGACCGTGATCTTCCTGTCCACGACCGGTGACGTGCTCAACGCCACCCAGCAGGTCGCGTTCGAGTCGTACGTGCGCTCCGGCGGCGGTTTCGTCGGCGTGCACGCCGCGTCCGACACCGAGTACGAGTGGCCGTTCTACGGCGGCGTGGTGGGCGGGTACTTCCACTCCCACCCGGCGATCCAGCAGGCGACGGTGCGGGTCGAGGACCGCGCCCACGCCTCGACCTCCCACCTCGGCCAGGACTGGGTCCGGACCGACGAGTGGTACAACTTCCGGGCGAACCCGCGGGCCGACGTGCACGTGCTCGCGCGCCTGGACGAGGGCACCTACTCCGGCGGCAACATGGGTGACCACCCGATCGCCTGGTGCCAGACCTACCAGGGCGGCCGGTCCTGGTACACCGCCGGCGGGCACACCGAGCAGACCTTCGCCGAGCCCGGGTTCCGCGCGCACCTGCTCGGTGGCATCCGCTACGCGGCCGGCGTGACCGACGCCGACTGCCGGGCCGAGACCGGCTACACGTCGCTGTTCAGCGGCTCCGACACCAGCGGGTGGAGCCAGGCCGGTCCGGGCAGCTTCGCCGTCGCCGACGCCACCCTCACCTCACGAGGCGGGATGGGGATGCTCTGGTACTCGGCCAAGGAGTTCCGGTCGTACTCGCTGAAGCTCGACTGGAAGCTCGCCGGCGACGACAACTCCGGCGTGTTCATCGGGTTCCCGGCGAGCAGCGACCCGTGGTCGGCGGTGAACAACGGCTACGAGATCCAGATCGACCCCACCGACGCGGTCGACCGGACCACCGGCGCGGTGTACGGCTTCAAGTCGGCCGACATCGCCGCCCGGGACGGCGCGCTCAACCCGCCCGGCGAGTGGAACACCTACGAACTGCTCGTCGAAGGCGAGCGGTTGCAGCTGTTCCTCAACGGCGTGAAGATCAACGACTTCACCAACACCGATCCGGTCCGGAGCCTGCAACAGGGGCACTTCGGCCTGCAGAACCACGGCGACGGTGACGACGTGTCCTTCCGCAACATCCGGGTCAAGGAGCTGTCGGCCACCCGCACCGGTCGGATCACCGGCATCGGCGGCAAGTGCGTCGACGTCAGCAACGCGGGCACCGCGGACGGCACGAAGATCCAGTTGTGGACCTGCAACGGCACGAACGCGCAGCAGTGGACCCTGCCGGGTGACGGCACGATCCGCGCGCTGGGCAAGTGCCTCGACGTGCGGTCCGGCGGCACGGCGAACGGCACGGTCACGCAGCTGTGGACGTGCAACGGCAGCGGCGCCCAGCAGTGGGCCGCGCAGTCCGGTGGCGCGCTGCGCAACCCGCAGTCCGGGCGTTGCCTGGACGCGTCGGGCAACAGCTCCGCCGACGGCACCGCGCTGCACATCTGGGACTGCATCGGCGCGGCCAACCAGAGATGGACGTTGCCCTGACGGGTAGACCGGCCTGACCGGGGTGTCCCGCCGCGCGTGGTGCGGCGGGACACCTCTGCTCGTGCCGTTGCCGGAAATGACAGGGGGGCGCGGCGGCCCGGTCACACCACCATCCCGGTGGCCACGGGTGCTCGCGTCCACGACCGGTGTGCGTGACGATGACGTCATACCGCCGAACCGCGCCGCCGGGCTACCGATCGGCGGACAGCTGGGCGAGGGCCGCGGCCACGGTGCCGCCCCGGGTCGACCCCAGTGCGCGGTACAGGTCCAGTGCGGCGGTCCACCACCGCCGCGCCTCGTCGAAATCGCCCGCCGACGCGGCGAGCGCACCGAGTTCCTGGAGTGCGCGTGCTTCCTCGTGCTTGCTGCCGCAGGACCTCGCGCACCGGACGGCCTGGCGGAACGCGATCTCCGCCAGGACGTGGTCGCCCGCACGGTGCCGGACCCGGCCGAGCCTGCCGTACCCCTCGGCCGCGTCCAGGTCCGAGCCGAGTCCGATCGCGATCGCGATGGCCTCCTCGGCGTGCTCGACCGCGTCGGCGAAGCGGCCCAGCTCCATCTCCACGAGGGCCATGCTGCGCAACGTGATCCCGACGTTGCGGTGCGCGCCGCTGTCGCGGTACCAGCCGAGCGCGAGCTCCTGGTTGCGCAACGCCGCCGCGAACTCACCGCGCCTGCGGTGCACGGCCGCCTCGTTGGCGAGCGCGTTGCTCCTCCCGTGCCCGTCGCCGAGTTCCTCGAACAGCTCCCGCGCCCGTCGGTAGTGCTGCGCCGCTCCCTCCAGCTCCTCCAGCTCGACGAGCACCATGCCGAGGTTGTTGCGGGTGAGCGCCTCGGCGAGCGGGTCACTCGCCCGGACGCACGCCAGGAGCGCCTGTTCGTGGGTGGTCCGCCAGCCGTCCAGGGCCTTGGTCAGGAAGTAGTAGTCGCGCAACGCGTAGGCGAGCTGCCAGCGCCGTTCGTCGAGCCGGGGGTCGTCGACGGCGCACATCGCTTCGAGGTTCCGGCGTTCGAGGTCCAGCCAGCGCAGTGCGCCGTGGCGATCCGGGAGGTCGAGCAGAGCCGCTGCTCGTCCGGCGAGGGGGAACCGGAGCCGGTGCGGCATGACGATCCGCCCGGCGCGGTCCGCCATGTGCAGGTAGTGGTCGAACAGCCGCGCGACCGCCGCTCGTCGGTCTTCGGCGGCGTCGACCTGCTCGCACACCTCCCGCGCGTAGAGGCGCAGCAGGTCGTGCAGGCCGAAGCGATCGGATCCCAGGTCGAGGACGAGGTGCCGCCGTGCCAACGACCTCAGCAGCGCGGCGGCGGCGAGGGGTGGGACGTCGAGGAGCGCCGCCACGGCGTTCGCGCCGAACTCCGGGCCGGGGTGCAACCCGAGCAATCGGAAGGCGCCGGCCTCAGCGGACGGCAGCGACCGGACGGACCAGGAGAACACGGTGCGCACCGCGGAACGGGCGTCGTCGTCCTGGGTGTCGAGCACGTCGAGCCGCCCGTGCTCGTCGGTGAGGTCGGCCACGACACCGTCGAGCTCCGCGGACGGGGAGCGGGCGATCCGCTCGGACACGATGCGCAGCGCCAGCGGCAACCCGGCGCACAACCGCACCAACCTGCCCGCGGCGGGGTGACGAGCCCGGTCACCGACCTCCGCACGCAGGAGCGTCATGCCGACGTCCTCGGCCAGCGGCTCGACCCGGAGCGCGGTGGCCCCGTGCTCGACCACGAGGCCGCTGAGCTGGTGGCGGCTGATCACGACGACCATCCCCCCGGCGGGACCCGGCAGCAACGGCCGAACGTGGTCCGCGGACAACGCGTTGTCGACCACGACGAGCGCCCGACGTCCGCTCATCAACGTCCGGAAGTGCGCGGCGCGTTCCTCGACCGTGGCCAGCTCTTCCGGTCGTGCGTACCCGAGCGCTCTCAAGAAGCCCGCCAACGCGTCCTGCGGGCGCAGCGGCTCGCCTCCCCCGAAACCGCGCAGGTCGACGTGGAGCTGCCCGTCGGGGAACTCGTGGATCACGCTGTTCGCCCAGTGCAGCACGAGTGCCGTCTTGCCGACGCCTGCCATGCCGGACAGGACGACGAGCCCGCCTGCCCGCAGCGCGTCCAGCCGGGTCAGCAGGTCCTCGCGGCCGGTCAGCCTGCCGGCTCCGGCGGGGAGCTGGCGGGGCACGGTCTTGGTGACGGCGTGCGTCGTGATGTGCACGTCGCCGTGGATGGCACCGGCCTGCACCGCGAACGCCGCATCACCGGTGAGGCTGTTGTGCACGTCGCGTCGAGGGATCATGAACCGATTGTCGACTCGTCCGGCTGCGGGCACGAGCGTCCCGAAGTCGCCCCCCGCGCCTACCGCAGTGCCGGGGATCCCGCTGCTCGCGCCGTAGAACGTGATCCGGACGATCAGGTGCTTCGGGGAGGGTTCGGTGTCGTGCGTCCCGGGCGGGGGACCGGGAGGCTCCGAAGCCACGTCGGTGCTCGTCGTCGAACCGGTCGGCGTAGGGGCGCTGCCGGCAGCCGGGCAGGCCTGGGTGCTCGCCCCGCCGCTTCCGCCGACTGCCGAAGAACTTCGGCCGTGCTCGACCGGGCCTGCCCCTCCACGCGGGCGGGCCGGTCGTGCGCGGGGCGGCACGTGGCGTCCGACGTCACGACTGGAGGACCTCGATCAACCGCTCGATGTTGCGCGACCGCCAGTACTCCACCCGCTGGTTGATCCGGATGCTCCCGGGCAGGTCGTTCTCGTCGAAGTCCTGGTCGATCACCAGGATCTGGACCGCCCGGTCGACGGGCTTCTTGACCTGGTGGTGCGCGAAGATCGCCGTTTCCAGCTTGGCCCAGCTCGATCCCGAGTACGACGGGCTGGCGAAGATGAGGATCCGCCTGCTGTGCTTCACGCCATACTCGACCGTGCTCAGGGTGGTGTCTCCCGGCCACATGTCCTTGTCGTCGTACCAGCAGTTCAGGCCGACCGCCTCCAAGCGCCGCAGGACCTCGAGCACGACGGGCTTGTCCGCGCTGGAGTGGCACAGGAACACGTCGTACCGGTAGCCGTCCTCGGACCGCTGCCCGACGCGGGACAGCACCTTGAACAGGGCGTCGTGCTGGCGGCCGGTCAGCTCGTCGATGCCCTTGGCGTCGATGCGCAGCATCTTCGGCGAGGTGAGGTTGGTGTAGGTGGGCGCCGGGACCTTCAGGTCGGGCAGGTCGATCCAGATGATCGGGAACTTCCGCCCGTCCAGTTCGCCGTGGGCCTCGGTGCGCAGCGTGCCGGCGACGAGGATGCACAGGCCCTTGGACTGCTCGTGCGGAGCGATGTCGTCGAGCGAGATCCGGAACGGGGTGAGCGGCACCAGCTCGCAGTACCTGCGCAACGGCTGGAGCGGGTCGTCGGGGGAGCCCGGCCCGACGGTGAGGGGTCCGCTCGGGTCGCCCTTCGGGCCCGCCAGGTACGAGACGTTGTCGCTGACGTGTTCGAGGATGCGCTCGCTGATGTAGGCGTTGAACTGGGTCGCGGCGGCCTTGCCCACGGCGTCGTTGCCGAGCAGCTTCGACTGGACGTCGTCGTTGTTGAACGACAGCAGCGCCACGTCCGTCAACGCCACCAGGTCGGCGGTGCGGCGGCGGCCCAGCGCGAAGGCGAAGTCGCCGACGATCTCACCCACGCCGTAGGGGTACATCGGTGCGGCGTCGCCGTGGTAGCCCTTGCCCTCGGAGTTGTACACGCCGACTTGTCCGCGCAGGATGACGAAAAGTGAATCGCCCGGCTCGTCGAAGCGGCAGATGAACTCGCCCTCGGTCCGCTCGACGAGCTGGCCGAGCCGCAGCATGCTCGCCAGCTCGTCTTCCTTGAAGCGGTTCAGCAGCGGGTTCGACTTGAGCTCGTTGCTGTTCTGGTCGCGGTACTGGAGATTCAGCGCCGCCCTCTTGAGTTCGCTGGTGGCGTCCGTGGAGGTCGAGTTCACCTGCCACATCCGCTTGGTGAAGTACAGCCAATCCCAGTGCTTCCGGTAGTCGTTCGCCGGCACCGACGGGTTCTTCAGGCGGGCCAGGTCGCCCAGGCTTTCCACGGGCCACTCGGGCACGGTCCCGTCCAGGGAGAGCAGGTAGAGCAGGCGGGTCGGGAAATCGCGCGCGGGAAAGGGCATGGGTACGTGGAAACTCACGGCCGAATCGGTGTCGGACGCCTGCATCCCGGCTCGGAACTCCTCGGAGGCGACGACGTCGTCGGCGACGACGTGCCCCAGCAGCCATCCCGCGTAGTTGATCCCGCCGCCGACGAGTTGGACTCGCTCGTCGGCGCCGACGACATCGCAGACCTTGTCGACGTGGCAGGTGATGCGCAGCGGCACGCGCTCGGCTCTCGCCCACGAGGTCAACTCGGCGAGCAGGTCGACGGCGGGCCGCTGCCAGGCCTGGTGCCGGAAGACCACGTGGCCTCCGTCGCCCCCGGACGACCACACGACATCACCCGGCTCGCACGAGTCGATCGTCGCCGCCACGATCCGGTTGATCTTCTCGATTCGGCTGACTTGATCGCTCTCGTCCGCCGCCGAATGACCGCTGATGTCGCATGACACGATCGCGACCTCGTAGAAGTCCATCGCGTGGGACGACTGCACAGGGCGCCTCCGTGGTGCCTGTCGACCACATCGTCCGCAATAGTGCGGAAACGTTGCGGTGGTGCGACTTGAACCGGTTCGCGATCATATCGCGGACGTCGGGCGAACACCTCGGAAGGCTTGCGGGGCGCCTCGGCGGTGAGGCGCCGGACGTGGTCGATCGGGCGGCCGGGTCAGTCCTGGATCAGCCCGAGGTCGCTGAACACCTGCCGGCCCCAGGACAGCGCGGTCGGCAGGTCGTCCCACTGCCGGTCCTCTTCGGTGAGGTACGGGAACACGTACGGCTCGGTGATGTCGGCGGGCAGGTCGGTCGCGCGGCAGGTGTACGGGGGACGTCCGTAGTTGTCCGCGAACATCGCCTCGGCGACCTCCTTCGGCTGCGCGTCCCAGATGCCGAACCACAGTCGCCGCAGCATCCCCGGGTGCGCCATGGCGAAGATCAGCCTGCCCGCGTCGAACGGTTCGCCGGCCGAGATCACCCGCGCCACGCCGCAGTAGCGCTGCGGCCCTTCGGACGAGTGCAGGACCCCGGCGTCACCGGACCAGATCTCCACGCTGTGGCCGGCGTCGATGATCGCGGCGCACAGCGTGGCCAGCGCCAGGCCGCGGTTGATGATCACGTTGTGCGCGATCCGGTGCGAGTACGAGGACGGCACGAGGAACGTGATCACCTTGCCGCGCCGGGAGACCTGCCGGGGCACCGCGTCCACCATGCACTCCGGCACACCGGCCAGGTACGCGCCGACGTCGACCTCGCTGCCGGTCACGTCCCAGGTCGGTTCCAGCACCGTGACGGCGTGGGACAGGCCGGCGCTGTCGCGCAGTTGGCTGATCGTCACGGCGGCCTGCTCCAAGGCCAGCGGCCAGCCGTCGACGGCCAGCTGGACCGCCTCCTCCCAGGAGGAGCCGTGCCACCCGAGATCGACTCTCCTGCTCGTCCCGTGGGCGATGGACGGCGGAGCCGTTGCGGCATCGAGGAACTCGCGCCAGGACAGCAGCGGCGGCAACGTCGTGGGCAGCACGGGTCAGTCCAATCCGAGTGCTTTGCGGTGCGCGTCGGACAGGCCGCGCACCACCCGCCACTGCAGCACCTGGTCCACGGTGGCGCCCGCCTCCAGCAGCTTGGCGCCGTCGATGCTGGTCCGCGGGGAGAAGAGCACCGGCAGCTTCTTGTCCTCCGCCAGCTTCCGCAGCTCTCGGACCTCGGCGAGGAGCTCGTGCACCGCGTCCGGGTGCGACGGCGCGTGCCGCAGCGCGATCCGCTCCTCCAACCCCTCGTCGATCGGCACGTCGATCACCACGAAGCGGTCCAGCGTGGCGGCGTCCAACGTCTGCCGGCCGACGTACTGCCGGTCACCTCCCGTGCCGTACGTGTTCCCGGTGGCCACCAACCGGAAGTTCTCGTGCGCGTCCACCATGCGGTCCGCGAACGCGCAGGTGCCCAGCGCGAGCGCCTGGTTCAGCTCGGCGAGCAGCCCGGGGTGGCCGTTGTCCAGCTCGTCCAGCAGCATCACGCCGCCGTGCTCGAACGCCCGGCGGAACGGGGTGTCGCGGTACTGGCCGTGGGCGTCGTAGTAGCCGAACACCTTGCTCATCGGGGTGGTCGGGCCCAGCGACAGCGCCTGGAACTCCAGGTCCAACGCCCCCGCGGCGTGCTTGGCCAGCATGGACTTCCCGGTGCCCGCCGGGCCGACCAGCAGCACGTGGCAGCGCGCGTGCAGGGCCACCAGCAACTCCGGCAGCACGGTGTGCGTGTCCGCGCCCAGTTCCACCTCCTTGCCCTGCGGCAGCACCACGGTGACCACGTTCGGCGCGTACTGCGCGAACGTCTTCTCCGCCTCCTCGCGGACCGCGCCGCGGACCGAGTCCAGCGCTTCCGCGGACACCTGGTCGACCACGCCCGGCAGGGCCTCGCGGGTCGCCTCGCGGGCCAGCTCGGTCGCCGCGACCGCGGCTTTGCCCGCCAGTTCGTCGTGCAGCAGCCGCAGGTCCGGAGTCGCTTCGGCCACCGCGTCACGGGCGAGCGCCGGCAGCACCTCCGCCGCCGCCCGCTCCACGGCCTCGGCCAGCGAACCGCGGACCTTGTCCGCCTCGTCCCGCACCGCCCCGGGCGCCGCCTCCTCGACCGCCGCGCACACCACCTCGACCATCGCGGCGGACCCGGCGCGCACCAACTCGTCACGCACCTCGTCGCGGTCCGGCGTGGCCTTGGCGACCGCGGCGCGGGCCAGTTCGGCGATCACCTCCTCGGACTGCCGCGCGAGCGTGCCGGCAACCGCGTCGCGCACCTGGTCGGTGGCCTGGCGCACCACGTCCGCGAGCACCTCCCCGGCCTGACCGCGCACGATGCCGGTCGCTTCCGCGGCCACCGCGGCGACCAGCTCCTCGCGCACCTTCGCCGCGTCCGGCGTCGCCTCCCGCACCGCGGCCCTGGCCAGGTCCGGCAGCAGGTCGTCCGCGGCGCGGTTGACCAACGCCGGCAGGTCGGCCTCCAGCTCCTCGCGCGCCGCCCCCTCGACCGCGGCCCGCATCTCGGCCAGGTCCGGCGTGGCCTCGGCGACCGCGTGCTTGGCCAGGCCGGGCAGCGCCGCCTGGGCGTGCCGGTGGATGGTCTCCGGCAGCCGGGCCTGGATCTCGCTCTGCACCATCCACAGCAGATTGCTCTGCGTGAACACCGCACGCGCCACCGCCTCGGAGATCTGGGCGATCTCCGCCTTCGTGCTGGTCCGCACGCTTCCTCCCCGTTCCACGTGGTGTCGCCACGAGTATGTGATCGGTTCGGGGGCTCATCCGGAGAGCGGCACGTTGCTGCCACGGTCGGCCGTCGTGCCGCGGGGCAGCCGATCACGCCCGGCGGTTCGGCATCCGTCGGTTCAGCGGCCCAGTCGGGACGCGAGACCGTCGAGCACGCACTCCAGGCCGAACGTGAACTCGACGTCGGGGTCGGGTTCCTCGGCTTCGAGGACTCGGCGGGCGAGCATCGGGTGCTCTCCGGCCGCCAGGACCTGGCTGATGTAGGGGCCGACGCTGCGCTGCCACTGCTCCTCGGTCAGACCGGTGCGCTGCTCGGCGTGCCGAACGGCCTGCTGGGTGGCCACCGAGCCCAGCACGTACGCGTGCACGGCACCGAGCGCCCGCGAGGCCTGGGTGATGTCGGACGTGAGCGCGACGGCGGCACGCAGCGCGGATTCGGACCGCCGCAACGAGTGGGGGCCGAGCGACGGCCTGCCCGCCAGCTCGCCCGCCAGCCACGGGTGCCGAAGCAGGACCGCGCGCAGCCCGTGCGCGACCGCGGCCAGGTCGGCGCGCCAGTCGCCCGAGGGCTCGGGGAGCGGGTCCTCGCCCTGCGCCGCGTCGACCATCAGGTCCACCAGCTCGTCGCGGTTGGTGATGTAGCGGTAGAGGGTGGCCGTCCCGGAACCGAGGTCGCCCGCGATCCGGCGCATCGACACCGCGGCCAGGCCCTCCGCGTCGGCGACCGCCAGCGCGGCGGCCACGTACTGGTCCACCCCCGGCGCGCGTCGGCGCGGTTCGGGGCGCTGCCTGGTCCACACCGACGCGGGAGCGGGTTCGGTCATCGGGCGGTCCCTTCCTCGTTGACCGGCATCCTACCTTCTGGCTACGGTGTAGCCATGACGGAAACGGTGTATCCAGAAGTGCCGGTGCTCGTGGTCGGAGGCGGCAGCGTCGGGCTCCTCACGGCGGCGCTGCTCGCCCACCACGGCGTCCCGGCGGTGCTCGTGGAACGCCGGTCGGGGCCGTCGTCCCACCCGCGCGCCACCGGCATCGGGCCGCGCACGGTCGAGGTCCTCCGCGAGCTCGGGCTCGACGCCGCCGTCGACGCCGTCGCGGTCGACCTGCGGGGCGCCACGGGCAAGGCGGTGGCGCGGACCGTCGTCGAGATGGGCGTGGGCGACGTGGTGACCGTGCCCATGCCGACCCCGTCCGCCGGTGAACCGGACACGACGCCGTTCAGGTTGCGCGGTGTCTGCGCGCAGGACCGCCTCGACGCCGTGGTGGCGGCCGACCTGGCGCGTCGCGGGGCGGACCTGCGCTGGTCGACCCGCCTGGTCGGCCTCGCGCAGGACGCCGACGGGGTCGACGTCGAACTGGAAGGGCCCGACGGTCGCTACTCGCTGCGCTGCGCGCGCGTGGTGGCCGCGGACGGCGCGCACAGTGCCGTGCGGACCGCGCTCGGCGTGGGCACGTCCGGGGCGGGCGACCTGGGCAAGTCGATGATCAACATCCTGTTCCGCGCCGACCTCCGACCCCACCTGCGGGGGATGTCCTTCGCCACCTGCACGATCACCACGCCGGAGGCGCCCGGCCTGCTGGCGACCGTGGATGGCGAGGCGACCTGGGTCTTCCACGTCGAGTGCGACGTCGACGGGGGCGAGCGCCCCGAGGACTTCACGCACGAGCGGTGCGTCGCGGTCGTCCGCGCGGCGGTCGGGGATCCCGACCTCGACGTCGAGGTGCGCAGCGTGCTCCCGTGGCGGCCCCGGAGCGCCCTCGCCGACCGCTTCGCCGTCGGCCGCGTGTTCCTCGTCGGCGACGCCGCGCACACCGTGTCACCCCTGGGCGCGTTCGGCCTCAACACCGGCGTCGCCGATGCCCACAACCTGGTGTGGAAGCTGGCCGCCGTCCGCCGCGGCGAGGCGGGCGCCGGCCTGCTCGACACCTACGCGCAGGAGCGCGAGCCGGTCGCCGCGGCGACGCTGGACCAGGCGATGCGCCGGCTCGCCGACCCCCGGTTGCACTGGGGACGTGGACCGGAGGCCGACACCGCCAGGGCTGCCGCGGGGGTGTGGGCGGCGCCGGTCGTGCACCTCGGCCAGCGGTACGACTCGGTCGCCGTCGTCGACCCGCGGCCGGAACTGCCGTCCACAGTGGACCTGGCGGTGGCGCTGGACGGCTCACCGGGCTCACGTGTGCCGCACGCGTGGGTCGACGGGGTCTCCACGCTCGACCTCGTCGCGTCCCGGTGGACCCTGCTGGTGGGCACCGCGGGCGACCGATGGCTCGCCGCCGCGGCGGACCTGGGCCTCCCGGCGCACCGGGTCTCCGCGCCGTGGCTGGCCGAGGGCGGAGCCCTGCTCGTGCGACCGGACGCGATCGTCGCGCTGCGGGTCGCCGCACCGGTCCCCGACCCGGAGCGGTTCCTCGCCGACGTCCTGGACCGGGTGCTGGTCCGGCCGGTCGCGGTGCCGAGCACCTGACCGCGGCGCGCCTCGACGGGAGCCGGCCCCGTCACGGCTGGAGCTTGGTCGTGCCGACTCCGAGGTTCGAGACGAGGGGTGGCCGCCCGTTCGCACGGCGTCGCCTCGCCTCCGACGGGTCAGAGGTGCCGATGGTGCGCGGGGTGGCGAGGTCGCATCGGGAAGTCCTGATGCCCGCCGACGGTGTCGCCGACGTGACCGCGGGCGGTGGGGTGTCGCGCGTCACATCCGCAGGTGTCACGTCCGGCGGGGCCTGTCTGTCCTATGGCCGTTCAACGCCACGGAAAACCGGTGGCACGGTCAGGAGAGCAGGGCAGTGTCATGGAACTCGACCACCACGTCGTCGTGCTGGGCGCCGGGTACACCGGCATGTTCGCCGCCATCCGGCTGGCCCGCCGCACCCGCCGGACCGGTGTCCGGATCACGCTGGTCAACCCGTCTGCCCGGTTCACCGAGCGGCTGCGGATGCACCAGGTCGCGGCCGGGCAGGAGTTGGCCCACTTCCGGATCCCCCACCTGGTCGCCGGGACCGGCATCGCGTTCGTGCGGGGCAGGGCCACCGCGATCGACCCCGACGGCCGGACCGTCACGATCGACGACGGCGCCCGCCTGGACTACGACACCCTGGTCTACGCGCTGGGCAGCGCCACCGACACCAACCGGGTCCCCGGCGCGGACGTGCACGCCTTCACGCTCAACAGCCCCCAAGCCGCCGTCCGCTTCCACGAGAGGCTGAACGGCCTCGCCGCCGGCGACACCGTCACCGTCTGCGGCGGCGGCCTGACCGGTGTCGAGGCGGCGACCGAGGTCGCCGAAGCCCGGCCCGACCTGAACGTCACGCTGATCAGCGCGACCGAGCCCGGCGCGATGATGGGCGACCGGGCCCGCGCCCACCTCCACCGGTCGCTGCGCCGCCTCGGCGTGACGGTCGTGGCCGGCGCACAGGTCACCGAGGTGCTGGCCGACGCCGTCGCACTGGAGACCGGCGAGCGGGTCGCCTCGGCCGCCTGCCTGTGGACGACGGGCGTCGCGGTGTCGCCGCTGGCCCGCGAGTCGGGCATCGCGGTGGACGACCGCGGGCTGATCGTGGTCGACGCGGCGCTGCGGTCGGTGTCGCACCCCGACGTCCACGCCATCGGCGACGCCGCCGCCGTCCGGCTGGGCTGGGGGCGCGTCCACGGCACGTGCCAGAGCGGCCTGCCCACCGCCCAGCACACCGCCGACACCATCGCCCGGCTGCTGCGCGGCAAGCCCGCCAAGCCGTTCCGGTTCGGCTACTTCCACCAGCCGGTCAGCCTCGGCCGCCGTGACGCGGTCATCCAGTTCACCCACGCCGACGACACCCCGCGCCGGATCTACCTCAAGGGCCGCGCCGCCGTCCTCTACAAGGAGTTCGTCAGCGGCAGCCCGGTCAAGATGTACCGGCTCGGCAAGCACGTGGACGTCAGCACCATCGTCTCGAAGGGCGGCCGTGCCACCCGCGAGCCCGCCGCCGCGCGTTGAGAGCATCGAAGCCATGATCGATCGTGACCCCTACCTCGAACACCGGCGGCTGCTGTTCACCACCGCCTACCGGATGCTGGGCAGCGTCGCCGACGCCGAGGACGTCCTCCAGGACACCTGGCTCACGTGGCACGCCGCCGACCGCTCAGACGTCCGGCACCCGAAGGCGTACTTGGTGCGCGTGGTCACCAACCTGTCGCTGAACCGGCTCACCTCCGCCCGGGCGACCCGGGAGACCTACGTCGGCCCGTGGCTGCCCGAGCCGCTGCTGACCTCGCCCGACGCCGCCACGGAGACCGACATGGCCGACACCGTCTCCACCGCGATGATGGTGGTGCTGGAAACCCTCAACCCCGTCGAACGCGCGGTGTTCCTGCTCCGCGAGGTCTTCGGGTACTCCCACGCCGAGATCGCCGACGCGCTGGACCGCCCGGAGCCCACCGTCCGCCAGATCGCGCACCGCGCCCGCGAGCACGTCCAGGCCCGCCGTCCCCGCTTCGACACCGACCCGGAGCGGCGCGCGGCGATCACGTCCAGGTTCATCGCGGCCTGCGCGGGCGGCGACCTCAACGCGGTGATGGAACTGCTGGCCCCCAGCGTGACCGCGTGGTCCGACGGCGGCGGGAAGATCACCGCGGCGCTGCGGCCCCTGCACGGCCCGGACCACGTCGCCCGCTGGTTCCTCGGCGTGCTGGCCAAACCCACCTCGGCGGGCGTCGTCCTCGAACCGGCCTCCATCAACGGTGAGCTGGGTGTGCTGGTCACCCTCGGGTCGACCCCCGTCGGCGCCTTGACCTTCGACCTGGCCCACGGGCTCGTGCAGAACCTGCGCCTGCAGATCAACCCGGACAAGCTCACCGGGCTCCGGTAGCCGCGACGGCCGCGTTCCTCGCCGGTGCGCCTGGCGCAAGGGCGATACGCCGCCACCGGCACGTCACGTAGGCTCCCCCCGTTACCTAATGAGTGCCGAACGATCCGCTGAGGATCAAGGACGCCTAATGAGTGCCGAACGATCCGCTGAGGATCAAGGACGCCTTCCCGTTACCTGACATGCGAAGGTCTCGAAAAAGATCGGCGGCTTGGCCCAGCGGTCGTTCCCAAGCTCGAACGACCAGGCCGGTCCGGACTGGATGCCTGCACTGGGCCGTGGCCTTGAGCCTGAAGTCGTAGATCGGCCCCGGCCCGGTCTGGTCGTTCGTCCACGCGTTCCGCTGACGCCTGGCGATACCTCGGGCCCTGAGCCCTTGTCTAAGAGCGAGCCGACGGCGGACCGGTGGTGGCGGCCGGGGTGCGCCTCGGCCGCCACCACCTCATTGATCATCATGTTGCTCGTGGTTCGAGCCCGTCTGCGCGGACGACACCCGACAAGCCTGGAGCCATGGAGCTCTGAGTCGAGACCGGTGGCCGCGCGGATCGCTGGGATCGCGAACGGCTCAATCGGAGGTCAGGCCGCAGAGCCTCGTCATTAGGGCGCCGCGCGTTCTCGCCAGGGTTTGACCAGCACAAAGAGATGAGTTGAGGGGAAAGCACACCAGTGAGGGTGTTCTGCGGGATCGACTGGGCCGAGGACCACCACGACGTCGCCCTGGTCGACGCCGACGGCGGCCTGGTCGCCAAGAGACGCATCGACGACTCCGCCACCGGGTTCGCCGAGCTGCTGGCCATGCTCACCGCCGCCGGTGACGATCCGGCCGAGCCGATCCCGGTGGCGATCGAGACCCCGCGCGGGCTGTTGGTCGCCGCGCTGCGCCAGACCGGCAGGCGGGTCTACGCGATCAACCCGATGGCGGTGGCCCGCTACCGCGAGCGCCACACCGTCGCGCGCAAGAAGTCCGACCACGTCGACGCGATGACGCTGGCCAACATCCTGCGCACCGACTCCCACGCCCACCGGCCGCTCCCTGCCGACAGCGAACTCGCCCAGGCCGTCGCGGTGCTGGCCCGCGCCACCCAGGACGCCATCTGGCGCCGCACGAAGGCCACCCAGGAGCTGCGGTCCCTGCTGCGCGAGTACTACCCGAGCTTCCTGGCCGCCTTCGCCAAGGGCACCGTCACCAACCTCGCCAGCCCCGAGTCCCGCGCCGTCCTGGCCCTGGCTCCGACACCGACGGCCGCATCGAGGCTGACCAGAGCCCGCATCGCCACGGCCCTGCGCCGGGCGGGCCGCAAGCGCGGCATCGACGCCCTGGCCGCCCAACTCCACCAAGCACTGCGCGCCGACCAGCTGCGGCAGCCACCGTTGGTCGAAGAAGCACTCGGCCGGCGGGCGACCGCGCTGCTGGCCACGCTCGACACCGAATGCGTCAACGCCGACCAGCTCGGCGAGGCCACCGCCGAAGCGTTCCGCCGGCACCCGGACCACGAGATCATCACCAGCTTCCCCGGCCTGGGCGATCTCACCGGCGCCCGCGTCCTGGCCGAGATCGGCGACGACCGCACCCGCTTCCCCGACGCCCGCGCGCTCAAGGCATACGCCGGATCGGCACCCGTGACCAGGGCCTCCGGCCGCAGCATCTCGATCACCCGCCGCACGGTCAAAAACGACCGCCTCAACGCCGCCGGGTTCCTCTGGACCTTCGCCACACTCGCCCGACCAGGCCCGGCCAAGGACCACTACCAACGCCGACGCGCGCACGGTGACCGCCACGCCGCGGCCCTGCGACACCTGTTCAACCGCTTCCTCGGCCAGCTCCACCACTGCCTGCAAACCCGCCAGACCTACGACCCGATCAAGGCGTTCGGCGAGACACCCGCCACGCCAGAACCAGTCGCGGCTTGACTCTTGGCCACATCGGAGGTCTTTTTCGTAGCTCCTGATCAAGGAGTTGTGGTCGCCGGGTCCGGCATGACTGACGCCCCCAGTCGAAGGCATGATCCGGGGGGTGGTGTCACCGGACCCGGTGGCATCGCCGGACCGCTGAAAGGGACACGGCCACCGCTTGGTAGGTCTCGTCGTAACGTGGGTGCCGGCCTGCGATGCCCACCCGGCGACCACCAGCGACGGACGAACGGCACGACGTATGACCAGCACTTTCGGGGTGTTCCTCGGCCTGGACGTGGGCAAGGGTGAACACCACGCGGTCGGCCTGGGCCCGACCGGGAAACGGCTGCACGACGGGCCGCTGCCCAACAGCGAACCGCGACTGCGCGCGCTGTTCGACAAGCTCGCCGCCCACGGGCCGCTGCTGGTGGTGGTCGACCAACCGGCCACGATCGGGGCGCTGCCGGTCGCGGTCGCCCGGGCGGCCGGCCACACGGTGGCCTACCTGCCCGGCCTGGCCATGCGCCGCATTGCCGACCTCTACCCCGGCCGCGCTGGTCGCGTTGACCGCCTTGATGGACCTGGTCCTGGCCGGGTGGGTGTGGCGCGTGCACGGCGTGCTGCAGGACTACGTCGACGGCCGGATCGGGGAGGCCGAGTTCAAGCGCACGCTCGCCGTGACCGACTTGCCCGACCTGGGCGCCGCCGCCGCGTACCTCGCCGCGGGCGTGGTGTTCGTGGTGTGGACGTGGAACGCCCGCTCCAACGCGGACCTGGTCGCGCCGGACGCACACCACCTCCCCAAGCGGTGGGCGATCTGGGGCTGGCTGCCGGTCATCAGCTTCTGGTTCCCGCGCCGCGTGGTGGTGGACGTCTGGCAGGCCAGCCTGCCGAGGCACGAGCTCGGCCGGGGCCGCGCCGAGGTCAACTGGTGGTGGGGCCTGTTCATCGCCTACCACGTGATCGACTGGTTCGCGGACCGGTCGCTGGCCCGCAACACGACCGTCGAGGGGTTCGCCAACGGCGGGGTGGTGCTCGTGGTGGTGGCCGTGCTGTCGGTGGCCGCCGCGGCGTTGGCGGTGAACGTCGTGCGGCGGATCACCGCCTGGCAGTCAGAGCCCGGCTTCGTCACGCCGCCGGAGGTCGTCTCGCCGTCGTCCGCCGGGTTGGCCCCGGTCGACGTGCCCGAGCGGCCCGCTCCACCGATCGCGCCGCCCGCCCACGACCCGCGGTGGCAGCGTCCCGAGTAGACACCCGTCCCACGCGACTCCTTTGACGGCCACGGCACTCCCTGTGGGTGGTGCCGTGGCCGTCCTCATGGGATCCCGGACTTTTGGCGGAGGTCATGCAGAAGTGACCCCCGATGGAACTGGGGCAGGGCACGGGATAATCGGCGGCAGGGCGGGCGGGAATGCGCGACACTTCGCCGGGTGATCGTGATGCAGCCCGTTCTGGAGGTCCACGGCCGGGGGGACGGCTTCGCCCTCTGGCCTGTCGCCGAGGCCGTGCCGTCCGGTTTCCTGGCGCTCAGCGGCGCGCTCACGCCCCTCGAGGTCGGGGCAGCGGTGATGTACATCGCCGGTTGGAACGACATCGACCCCGAGAACGACGGCCGTCCGCCTCGCCCCGCCGACCCGCTGGGATCCTTCCTGCACGGCCTGCTCACCTTCGACACGGTCTTCGCGGCCGGCGGCCTGCGCGTGACGGACAGCGCCACGGGCGTGGAGTTCCTGCCGGGCTGCTGCAACGGCCTGGAGGACTGGCGCGAGTGGCACCAGGTCCTCGACGGCAGCGGCCGGGCCTGCTTCGGGCACGACCCCGACGCCTGCGCCGAACGGCACGGCGGCACCGTCCGGCTGATCGTCGACGACGAGCGGAGCGACAGCCCGGCGATCGAGCTGCCCGTCACCGACCTCCGGCGCCTGCTCGCCGGAGCCGAGCGCGATCTCGCCGGCTTCCTCGCGTCGGCAGCCGACTGGGCCGCCCGGCACCTGCCCGGCCACGCCGCCCCCGTCACGGCCGCCCTCGCCCGCGTGCTGGACCTCCCGCCACCGGCCGGACTGCGAGCCAGGAACCCCGACGCCCGTTGACCTGACGGCGGAATCCCCCGTCGCGCGAGGCCGCTTCGTGATCTGCGGCATCACGGTGGAGAACCCTCAGCGGTCGCGGTGGACGATCGCGTGGGCGAGGTCGGTCAGCTCCGCCGCCGCGCGCGGCGCGGGCTTGATCGAGTCGAGTCGGCGCAACGCCTCGCCGAGGAGCAGCTCCGCCTGCCGCTCGCTCCAGGCGCGACCGCCGGCCGCTTCGACGAGGCGCGCCGCGCGGGCCGGGTCGGCGACCACCGGACGCCCGTCGCCCTCGTACATCACGGCGAGTTCCCGGCCCGCCGGCGTGTCGGACGTCAAAGCGGCGACGACCGGCAGCGACTTCTTGCGGGCGCGCAGGTCGCCGTGCACCGGCTTGCCGGTCGCGGACTCGTCGCCCCAGATCCCCAGCAGGTCGTCGACGTGCTGGAACGCCAGCCCCAGGCGCAGGCCGAAGTCACGCAGGCCCGCGACCTCGGCGGGCCCGGCGCCGGCGAACATCGCGCCGAGGGCGCAGGCGCAGGCCAGGAGCCCGGCGGTCTTGCGCTCCGCCATGGCCACGCAGTCCGCCACCCCGATGTCGTGCCGCCCCTCGAACGCGATATCGGCTTGTTCTCCGTCGACCAGGTCGAGCACCGCGGCGTTGAGCGTGCGCACGCCGGCCAGCGCGGCCGGGTGCCCGCCGGCGACGAGCACGTCGAAGGCGAGCGCCAGCATCGCGTCACCGGCCAGGACGGCGTCCGGCACGCCGAAGACGCGCCACGCCGTCGGGCGGTGCCGTCGGGTCGGGTCCCCGTCGAGCACGTCGTCGTGCAGCAGCGTGAAGTTGTGCACCAGTTCCACCGCCGCGGCGGCCGGCACGGCGGTGCTCGCCTCGCCCCCGACCGCCTCGGCCGCCAGCTGGGTCAGCACCGGGCGGATCGCCTTGCCGCCGTCCGCGTCGGTCGGCTCGCCGTGCTCGTCCCACCACCCCAGGTGGTACCCGGCGACGCGGCGCGCCGACGCGGGCAACCCGTCGACGGCGGCACGCAGTGCCGGCTGCACCATGTCGCGGCTCCACGCCACGACTTCGCGCACCGGTCGGGCACCGGCGATGGCTTCGGGCGGCACGACGCACCTCCTGGTCGATCGGGTCGGTCGGAGCCGCCGGGACGCCGGTCGCGCCCGCGGGTCAGGCCAGCTGGCGGTCGACCACGTCCGGCGAGAGGACGTGCTGCACCACCATCGCCGCCGCGCCGAGGACGCCGGCGTCGTCACCCGCCTGCGACGGCACGATGCGCAGGTTCCCGGTGGCCAGCGGCAGGGAGCGCCGGTAGATCGCCTCGCGCACACCGGCCAGCAGCATCTCGCCGGCGAGCGCGACGGTGCCGCCGACGACGATCAGCGACGGGTTGAACATGCTCACGCAGGCCGCGAGGACCTCGCCGATGTCGCGGCCCGCCTGCCGCACGGCCTGGCCGGCTTCGAGGTTGCCCGCGCGGACCAGCGCGACGACGTCCGCGCTCGTGTGCGCCTCGACCCCCTTGGCGCGCAACGTCGCCGCGATGGCGGACCCGCTGGCGACCGCTTCGAGGCAGCCGGTGTTGCCGCAGCGGCACGGCACGTCGCCGGCGTGCGGCGCGAGGATGTGGCCGAGGTCGCCCGCCGAGCCCACGGCGCCGCGGTGGAGCTTGCCGTTGCTGATGAAACCGGCGCCTATCCCGGTGGCCACCTTGATCACGATGAGGTGTTCGGCCTCCGGGAAGCACTTCGTGTGCTCGCCGAGGGCCATCAGGTTCACCTCGTTGTCGACCAGGACGGGAACGCCGAGCTCCGCGCCGATGTGGCCCGGGACGTCGTAGCCGTCCCAGCCGGGCATGATCGGCGGGTTGTTCGGCCGGCCGGTGGAGTGCTCGACGGGGCCGGGCAGGCCGATGCCGACTCCCGCCACGCGCGTCGACTCGAGGTCGGTCTCCTCCAGCAGTGACCGCCAGGCCGCCACGAGCCTGGGCAGGACCACTTCCGGACCTTCGGCGATGTCCTGCTCCAACCGGCGCACCGCCAGCGGCGAGCTGGTCAGGTCCGTCACCGCGATGGTCGCGTGGGTGGCGCCCACCTCGGCGGCGAGCACGACCCGCGCGCGGGCGTTGAACACGAACCGGCCGGCCGGGCGCCCGCCGGTCGACGCCTCACTGCCACCGTCGCTGACCAAGCCCGCGTCCAGCAGCGCGTCCAACCTGGCTCGCACGGTCGACCTGGCCAGTCCGGTCACCGTGGTGAGTTCGGAGCGAGTCCGGGGCACGCCGTCGCGGAGCAGGCGCAGCAGCTCTCCCGGAGACGCGGCGCCGACGGTGGATACGTCTTCTTTCACCCTTCAATTGAAGCAGAGGTCACGGTCATACGGCGTCAACCGTCGAAACATGTCCGACTTTTGGTTGACATCCGCCATTACCGATCTTACGGTTCGCCACATGACTGTGACCCACCTAACTCAGCCGGCCACCGCCGGTCGTGCCGAGCCGCGGACGCCGAGGGTCGCCGTGGTGGGCGCCGGGTTCATGGGCCGCGTGCACGCCGAAGCGGCCCGACGGGCCGGGGCCGCGGTGGTCGCCGCGGTGGCGAGCACTCCGGGAGGCGCCGACCGGGCGGCGCGGGCGGTCGGCGCGGACCGCGGCTACCCCGACCTGGCCTCGCTGCTCGACGAGGCGGGGGCCGACGTGGTGCACGTGTGCACGCCCAACGCCCGGCACGCGGAGGCGGTGGACGCCGCGCTCGCTGCGGGCGCGCACGTGATCTGCGAGAAGCCGCTGGCCGTCGGCGTCGCCCAAGCCGCCGGCCTGGCCGACGCGGCGGTGGCCGCGGGCCGGGTGGCGACGGTGCCGTTCGTGTACCGGTTCCACCCGATGGTGCGCGAGCTGCGGGCCAGGTTGGCGGCCGGTCAGGCGGGCGTGGTGTCCACGGTCAGCGGCGGCTACCTGCAGGACTGGCTGTCCCGGCCGAGCGACGACGACTGGCGGGTCGACCCGGCGGTCGGCGGCCCGTCCCGGGCGTTCGCCGACATCGGCTCGCACTGGTGCGACCTGGTCGAGTTCGTCACCGGCGACCGGATCCAGCGGCTGTCCGCGCAGACGGCGACCGTCCAGGCGCGACCGCGGCCGTCGGCCACGCCGACCGAGGACGCCGCGGTCGTCCAGTTCGCCACCGGGTCCGGCGTCCTCGGCACGCTGGTGGTCTCGCAGGTCGCGGCCGGCCGGAAGAACCGGCTGCACCTGGAGGTCTCCGGCACCGAGTCCAGCTTCGCGTTCGACCAGGAGGACCCGGAGCGGCTGTGGGTCGGCAAGCGGGACGGCAACCAGGTGCTGCTGCGCGACCCGGAGACCCTGTCGCCCGCGGCGGCCCGGTACGCGCGCCTGCCCGCCGGTCACGCGCAGGGCTACCAGGACTGCTTCGACGCCTTCGTCGCCGACACCTACCGCGCCGTGCTCGGCGAGGACCGGCCCGATGGCCTGCCGACCTTCGCCGACGGCCTGCGGGCCGTCCGGATCACCGAGGCGGTCCTGGCCTCCGCCGCGTCCGCCGGCGCGTGGACGACCGTCGGGGGAGCCGACGACGGCAGCGAGGCGGACCGATGACCGCCGGCGGTGACGTCGTCGTCCGGCTCACCGGGATCACCAAGAGCTTCCTCGGCGTGCCCGTGCTGCGCGGCGTCGACCTGGAACTGCGCGCGGGCGAGGTGCACGCGCTCATGGGCGAGAACGGCGCGGGCAAGTCGACGCTGCTGAAGGTCCTCGCGGGCGTGCACCGGCCGGACTCCGGCCGGCTGGAGGTCAACGGCGAGCCGGTCGTGTTCGCCACGCCTCGGGACGCCCAGGAGGCGGGCATCGCGATCATCCACCAGGAGTTCAACCTGCTGGAGCACCGCACCGTCGCGGAGAACGTCTACCTCGGCCGCGAGCCGGTCCGCCGGGGCCAGGTGGACCGCCGGAAGATGGAGTCGGACACCGAGGGGCTGCTGGACTGGCTCGGCGAGGACGGGGTCGACCCGGCCGAGACGGTCAACCGGCTGTCGGTCGCGCAGAAGCAGGTCGTCGAGATCGTGAAAGCGCTGTCCACCGACGCCAAGGTGCTGGCGATGGACGAGCCGACCGCCGCGTTGGCCGACCACGAGGTGGAGCTGCTGTACGGCCTGGTCGACCGGTTGCGCACCAGGGGCATCGCGATCCTCTACGTCTCGCACCGCATGCGCGAGGTGTTCGACCTGAGCAAGCGGATCACCGTGCTCAAGGACGGCGCGTTCGTCACCTCCGCCCTCACCGCCGAGCTGACCTCCGACCAGCTCGTGCGCCACATGGTCGGGCGGTCCCTCGACGCGCTCTACCCCGATCGCGCGACCCCGGAGGACCTCGGCGACGTGCGGCTGGCCCTGCGCGGCGCGGGCAACGACCGGGTCCGCGGCGTGACGTTCGAGCTGCGGGCGGGCGAGATCGTGGGCATCGCGGGGCTCCAGGGCTCCGGGCGGTCCGCGATCGCGCGGGCGATCTGGGGCGTCGAGCCGTTCACCACCGGCACGCTCGAGGTCGACGGCGTCGCGCGGCGGATCACCGACCCGCGTGCCGCCGTGCGGCTGGGCATCGGCTACGTCACCGAGGACCGCAAGGGCGAGGGGCTGGCGCTGCGCCAGTCCATCCGGGACAACGCGCTGCTCGTCCGCCGGGCGGCGCTGGCAGGCGGCGCCCGGCGGCGCAAGTCCGACCTCGGCGAGCTGTTGAAGTCGGTCGCGGTCGTGGGACGGGGCGAGCACCAGGAGGTGCGCTACCTGTCCGGCGGCAACCAGCAGAAGGTCGTGCTGGCCAAGTGGCTCGCCGTCGGACCGCGCGTGCTCCTCGTGGACGAACCCACGCGCGGCATCGACGTCGGCGCGAAGCAGGCGGTGCACCGGCTGCTTCGCGACCTCGCCCGCAACGGGGTCGCGATCCTGATGATCTCCTCCGAACTGCCCGAGCTGATCGGCATGAGCGATCGGGTCCTGGTCGTCCACGAGGGCGCGATCGCGGGCGAGCTGCCCGCGGGCGCCGGTGAGGAAGCCGTCATGGGCCTCGCCACGGGGCACGGTATGGGAGAAGTGGCGTGAGCGTCGTGCAGGAGAAGGTCAAGCTCGCGGGCGCGGCCCGTCGCGGTGGGGCGCGGCGGTTCAGCTTCACGCCGACCGTCACCGTCTACCTGGCGCTGGTGGTGCTGCTCGTCGTCGGCAGCGTCCTGGTCGGCCTGAACGGCGGCGTGCTGCTCGACCAGGGCGGCATCCTCAACATCCTGACCCGCAGCACCGTGCTCGGGCTGGTCGCGGTCGGTCAGACCATCGTGATCATCACCGGCTCGCTGGACCTGTCCGTGGCCTACCTGGTCGGGCTGTGCTCGCTCGTGGCGGCGGAGACGATGGCGGGCAGTGACGGCATGGTGGTGCCGGGAGTGCTCCTGGCGCTCGGCGTCGCCGCCGTGGTCGGCCTGGTCAACGGGCTGGTCGTCACGGTCCTCAAGGTCAACGCGTTCATCGCGACCCTCGGCGTGGCGCTCGTCCTGCGCGGCTACCTGGAGCAGAACTACACCGGACCGGCGGGCAGCGTGCCGCGCGCGTTCCAGCACCTCGGGTTCGACCGCATCGGCCCGGTCCCGATCGGCGTGCTGCTGATGCTCCTCGTCGCCGCGGCGGCGTGGTGGTACCTCAAGCGCACCCGCGCCGGTTACCACACCTACGCGGTCGGCGGTGACGTGGACGTCGCCCGGCTGTCCGGTGTGCGCACCGGCCGCACGATCGTCATCGCCCACGTGCTGTGCGCGGTCGCCGCCGGTCTCGCCGGGGTGTTCCTGGCCAGTCGGCTCGGGTCCGGCGCGCCGTACGTCGGCACGGACGCCGGGTACGACCTGGAGTCCATCGCGGCCGTCGTGCTCGGCGGCGCGGCCCTCGCGGGCGGTCGCGGCGGTGTCGTCGGCACGATCGGCGGCGTCCTCATCCTGGCCACCCTCGACACCATCTTCGACGACCTCGCCGTCGACCCGTTCTTCAAGGACGTCGTGCGCGGCATCGTCCTCATCGTCGCGGTGGCGCTCTACGCGCGCCGCAAGCTCTCCAGGAGGTCCGCGTGAGCGCGCCGACCACGTGGCGTCCGCGGCTGGCGGACGGCACCGCGCCCGTGCTGGTGGTGCTCGCCGTGCTGCTGGTGGCGCTGGCCTTCGCCGGTCCCGCCTACTCCGAACCGGCCGGGTACCTGGCGCTGCTCAAGCGCGCCGCGCCGCTGGTGCTCCTGGCCATCGGCCAGTACTTCGTCATCGTCTCCGGCGGGTTCGACCTGTCGGTGGGCTCGCTGGTCACCGCCGAGGTGGTGATCGCGGCCCGGCTGATCGACGGCCAGGAGTCGGCGACCGGCTGGGTGATCGTGCTGCTGCTCGGCTTCGGCCTGCTGGTCGGCCTGGTCAACGGGCTGGTCACGACCAAGCTGCTGGTGCCGTCGTTCATCGTGACCCTCGGGATGCTGCTCATCCTCGACGGCGCGGTGTTCCTGTGGACCGGCGGCGCACCGCGCGGCGCGCTGTCACCGTCGTTCCGCGTGTTCGGTCGCGGTGGCGTCGACCTGCCGGTGCTCGGCCACCTGCCGTGGTCGGTGGTGATCCTGCTGGCCGTCCTCGTCGCCGCCGTGCTGTTCATGCGCAGCGGCACCGGCCGCACGCTGGTCGCGGTGGGGGACAACGAGAACGCCGTGCGGCTGGCCGGCGGTCGGGTGGATCGCCTGAAGGTGCTGGCGTTCGCGCTGTCCGGTCTGCTCGCGGCGCTGGCCGCGATCCTGCTCGGCGGGTTCGCGGGCGTGTCGGCGCAGGTCGGCGAGGGACTGGAGTTCCGCGCCATCACCGCTGTGGTGCTCGGCGGCGTCCTGCTCGGCGGCGGACGGGGTTCCGTCGTCGCCGCGGCGGCCGGCGCGCTCACCCTCGAAGCCCTCTTCTCGCTGCTCAACCTGCTCGGCGTCGCCGGCGCCCTGGAGTCCGCCGTGCAGGGCGTGATCATCATCGCCGCCGTCGCCTACGCCGCCCTCGGCGTCACCCCGCGGCTCCGGTTCCGCCACCGCGCGGCCACGCCCGAGCCTGCCCGCCGCTAGTCACCGCCGCACAAGGAGATCCGATGAACAGGAAGTGGTCCGTCGTGGCCGTCGCGGGCCTGCTGGCCGTGGCCGGCTGCAGCAGCGACCTGCCCGCCGACACCGGCACGCCCGGCACGACGGGCGCGTCGAAGGACGCCGGCGCGAAGTCGGAGTTCTTCGACCAGGCGACGTACGAGCGCCAGTTGAAGTTCCGGTCGACCGCCGCCGAAGGGCCGGCCGACAAGCCGTGGGAGCAGATGATCTCGCCCGAGCTGGTCGACACGGCGAAGTTCGCCAAGCCGGGCGGCGACTACCACCTGTGCTTCTCCAACGCGGCGGTCAACAACCCGTGGCGGCAGGTCGGCTTCAAGACGATGAAGGAGGAGGTGAAGCTGCACCCGGAGATCACCAAGTTCACCGTGCTCGACGCCGAGGCCAAGGACGACAAGCAGATCAGCGACATCCAGTCGTTCGCCTCGCAGGGGTGCAGCGCGCTGATCGTGTCGCCGAACACGACGGCGACCCTGACGCCGGCCATCGAAGCGGCGTGCAGGACCAACGTGCCGGTGATCGTGTTCGACCGCGGCGTCAACTCCACGTGCCCCGTCACGTTCATCCACCCGATCGGCGGGTTCGCGTTCGGCGCGGACGGCGCGGAGTTCCTGAAGGAGAAGGTGAAGCCGGGCGGCAAGATCCTCGCCCTGCGGATCCTGCCCGGCGTCGACGTGCTGGAGCAGCGGTGGGCCGCGGCCGACGAGATCTTCTCGGACAGCGAGCTGAAGGTCGTCGGCGTGGAGTTCACCGACGGTGACGCGGCCAAGACCAAGAGCGTGGTCAACGACTACATCCAGCGCGAGGGCCAGATCGACGGCGTGTGGATGGACGCGGGCGCGACCGCCGTGGCCGCGGTGGAGGCGTTCCAGGACGCGGGCGTGCCGATCCCGGCGTTCGTCGGCGAGGACCAGCAGGACTTCCTGCGCATGTGGGCCGACGAGAAGATGACCGCCGTGGCGCCGACCTACCCGACCTACCAGTGGCGCACCCCGGTCATCGCCGCGTTGAAGGTCCTCAACGGTCAGCAGGTGCCGAAGGAGTGGGTGCTGCCGCAGCCGAAGGTCACCCAGGACACCCTCCAGAGCTTCCTGAAGCAGGACATGCCGCCGCTGCACTACGCGATGTGCGGGTGCGAGTCGATGGCCGGCTACCCCGCGCCCTGGAAGTGACCTCGGAGCCCGGCCCGGACGGAGGAATGGTGCACGCGATCGGTGTGAGCACGTGGGTTTGGACGTCGCCGCTGCGCGACGTGACGCTCGCCGAGCTGGCCACGAGGGCGGCCGGCTGGGGGTTCGACGTGCTCGAGCTCCCGGTGGAGGAGGTCGGCGACTGGGACCCGGCGCACGCCGCGCGGGTGCTGGCCGACCACGGGCTCGCCGCGACCGTGTGCCTGGTGATGCCGCCGGGCCGGGAACTGGTCGCGGCGGAGCCCGCCACCGTCACGGCGACGCAGGACTACCTGCGGCGGGTCGTGGACGTCGCGGTGCGGGTCGGTTCGCCGGTCGTCGCGGGCCCGGCCTACGCGTCGGTCGGCCGCACGTGGCGGATGTCGGAGCGGGAGCGGCGCGACCGGATCGCCGAGTTGCGCGACAACCTGGCGCCGGTGGTGGAGCACGCTCGCGCGGCGGGCGTGCGGGTCGCGGTCGAACCGCTCAACCGCTACGAGACCAGCCTGCTCAACACGGTCGCGCAGACCTTGGAGGCGCTGGAGGGGCTGCCGGTCGACGGGTGCGGCGTGGCGGTCGACGTCTACCACCAGAACATCGAGGAGAAGCACGTCGGTGACGCGATCCGGTCGGCCGCCGGTCGGATCGCGCACGTCCAGGTGTGCGGCAACGACCGCGGCACACCCGGCGACGACCACCTCGACTGGCCGGACGTCGTCGCCGCGCTGGCCGAGGCCGGCTACCCCGGGCCGCTGTGCATCGAGTCGTTCACCGGCGACAACGCGAGCATCGCGACCGCCGCGTCCATCTGGCGCCCGCTCGCCCCGACGCAGGACGCACTCGCCGTCGGCGGGCTGAAGTTCCTCAGGGAGGTGATCGGCTCCAGCTGACCGGCGTCAGTCACCACTCACCGGCGCCGGCACGCCGGGCGGAACAGAAAGCGTGTGGAGGATCGTGAGAACCCCTGTATTCCGCTTGCGCACCGTGTTCGTCCTAGTGCTGGCATTCCTCGTCGTGGCCGGATCGCTGCCGGCGACCGCCGCGGCACACCCCGGCCACGACGCGCCGGCCGAGTTCCGAGCCCTGCTGTTCACCAAGACCGCCGCGGGCGCCTACCGGCACGACTCGATCCCGGCCGGTGTGGCGATGGTCGAGAAGCTCGCCGCGGACCACCACTTCGAGGTGGTGCACAGCGAGGACGCCAACCAGTTCACCGACGCGAACCTGGCCGGGTTCGACGTCGTCATCATGCTCCAGAACGGCGGCATGGTCTGGGACACCGACGCCCAGCGCGCCGCGGTCAAGAAGTTCGTCAACGACGGGGGCGGCATCGTCGCCGTCCACAACGCGACGGACATGAACATCGAGTCGTCGTTCCCCTGGTGGGACGACTTCGTCAACGGCGGCGCGCACATGACCGCGCACTCCGCCAACGGCCTCACCGCCACCTCCTACCAGGTCGACGAGGTGCACGAGTCGACCAGGCACCTGCCGGACCGCTGGCAGAAGGCCGAGGAGTGGTACAACTTCAAGCCCGGCATGCGGGGCAAGGTGCACCCGCTGGTCGAGGTCGACGAGAAGACCTACGACCCGGGCTCCGAGGCCATGGGCCACGACCACCCGATCAGCTGGTGCCGTGACGCCGAGGGCGGCCGGGTCTGGGCGACCGGCATGGGCCACAACGCCGCCGACTACACCGAGCCGAACTTCGTCGCGCACGTGCTGGGCGGCATCCGCACCGCCGCCGGCGTCGTGCCCGCGGACTGCGGCGCCACCGTCGACGCCAACTTCGAGAAGGTGACGCTCGACGACGGCACCCACGCGCCGACGACGCTGGACGTCGCGCCGGACGGCCGCGTGTTCTACACCGAGCTGCTCGGTCAGATCCGCGTGCACGACCCGGTCTCCGACGCGACGTCCACCGCGTTGTCCCTGCCCGTCTACAGCGGCGGCGAGGACGGTCTGGTGTCCTTGGCGCTCGCGCCGGACTTCGCCACCAGCAACCACCTCTACGCGTACTACTCCCCGGCGGGCACCGCCGAGGTCAACCGGCTGTCCCGGTTCACCGCCCAGGGCAACGTGATCCTCCCCGACAGCGAGAAGGTGCTGCTGGAGGTGCCCGCGTCGCGCCGGGAGGAGCCCGGCCACACCGGCGGGTACCTGGAGTTCGGACCCAACGGCAACCTGTACGTCGGTGTCGGCGACGACACCAACCCGTTCCAGTCCAGCGGGTACGCGCCGATCGACGAACGGCCCGGTCACGACCTGTTCGACGCGCAGAAGACCGCGGCGAACACCAACGACCTGCGGGGCAAGATCCTGCGCATCCACCCGGAGCCGGACGGCACGTACACCATCCCCGAGGGCAACATGTTCGCGCCGGGGACGGAGAAGACCCGGCCCGAGATCTACGCCATGGGCTTCCGCAACCCGTTCCGCTTCAACGTCGCCTCCGACGGCACGCTCCACATGGCCGACTACGGCCCGGACGCGGGCGGGGACAACCCGACGCGCGGACCCGGCGGCATCGTCGAGTGGAACGTCATCAAGGAGCCCGGCAACTACGGCTGGCCGTACTGCGTCGGCAACAACACCCCGTTCAACGACTACGACTTCGCCACGAACACCTCCAAGGCGAAGTTCGACTGCGCCAACCCGGTCAACGACTCGCCGAACAACACCGGCCTGACCGCGTTGCCGGCGGCCAGGGCCGCCGACGTCTGGTACGGCAACGGTGCCGAGGGCGACGAGTTCCCCGAGATGGGCACCGGTGGCGAGGCCCCGATGGCCGGGCCGCGCTACGAGTTCGACCCGAACCTGGTGTCGGACGTGAAGTTCCCCGAGTACTACGACGGCAAGCCGTTCTTCTACGACTGGGCGCGCAACAAGTTCTGGACGTTCTCGCAGGACGACCAGGGCGGCCTGCTCAAGATCAACGAGTGGTTCAAGAGCGCCGCGCCCCTGGCGCCGATGGACATGAAGTTCGGTCCGGACGGTGCGATGTACGTCGTGGAGTGGGGCGGTGGCTACGGCCGCGACAACCCGGACTCCGGCGTCTACCGGATCGACTACACGCAGGGCAACCGGCGGCCGACCGCGAAGGCGACGGCGGCCCCGTCCTCGGGCCAGGCGCCGCTGCCGGTGAAGTTCTCCGCCACGCAGTCGTCCGACCCCGAAGGCGCCGCGCTGACCTACGCGTGGACGTTCGGCGACGGCGGCACCTCCACCGAGGCCGAACCCACCCACACCTACACCGCCAACGGCGTCTACAACGCGCAGCTCACCGTGACCGACCCGTCGGGCAAGAGCGGCGTGACCAACGTCCAGGTGACGGTCGGCAACACCGCGCCGTCGGTGACCATGACGTCCCCGGTCGACGGCGGGTTCTTCGACTTCGGCGACGAGGTCGCGTTCGACCTCGACATCACCGACCCGGAGGACGGCCGACCGGACTGCGCCAGGGCGGTCCTCCAGCCCGCGCTCGGCCACGAGGCGCACGCGCACCCGATCGACCAGATCAACGCGTGCGAGGGCAAGTTCACCACGCTGGTGGACGAGGGCCACGCCGACGCGGACATCTTCTACTCCGTCGACGCCTCCTACACCGACCGCGGCGCCGGCGCGCTGCCGCCGCTGGTCGGCCGCGACCTCGCGGTGATCCAGCCCAAGCACAAGCAGGCCGAGTTCCACCAGGAGTCCGCGGGCGTCCTGGTCTCCTCCGACCCGGCCGCCGAATCGGGCAAGCGGGTCGCGGACGTCGGCGACGGCGACTGGATCGCCTTCGACCCGGTGAACCTGCACCGCATCGACCGCGTCACCGCGCGGGTGGCGTCCGCGAGCGCGGGCGGGTCGATCGAACTGCGCGCGGGTTCGCCGACCGGTGACCTCCTCGCCACCATCACGGTGCCCGAGACCGGCGGCATCGGCCGGTACGCGACCGCGCCCGACGTGCCGGTCACCGACCCCGGCGGCACGGTGAAGCTGGTCGCGGTGTTCCGCGGCCCGGCCAACCAGTTCACGCTCGACTCGTTCACGTTCATCGGCAAGGGCGTCTCGGTCAACGCCGCGCCGCACGTGACCGTCACGGCGGACCCGGCGACCGGCGCCGCGCCGTTCACCACCAAGCTCACCGCGACGGCGACCGACGCGGAGGGCGACGCGCCGTTCACCTACTCGTGGGACCTCGGTGACGGCACGTCGGCCTCGGGCGCCGCGGTCGAGCACACCTACGCCGAGGACGGCACGTACTACGCGTCCGTGACGGTCACCGACGCGGCCGGGCGGACCAAGAAGGTGTCCACGCCCGTGCTCGTGCGGGACCCGCCGATGCCGCCCATCACCTGCGACACGCCGAACCCGGCCGTCGCGCCGAGCGACGAGTTCGACGGCGACCGGCTCGACGGGTGCCGCTGGAACGCGGTCCAGCGGCCGGACCTGGACTCGATGCGGGTGGGTGACGGTCTGCTGAGCATCGACACGCTGCCCGGCGACATCAACGGCGGCGACAACGACGACCCGCGCAACTTCGTCCTGCAGAACGCGCCCACGGGTGACTGGACGGTGGAGACGAGGTTGGCCGCGCCGGTGGTCGAGCAGTGGCAGCTCGCCGGCTTCATGGTGTACGCCAACGACGACGATTACGTGAAGTTCGACGTCGTCGCGCGCAACGCGCCGGGCCAGGCCGTCACGTTGGGCGCGGAGCTCGTCTCCGAGAACAACGGCTCGTTCGGCGACGGCGGCAACCGGGGCACCACCATCGGCACGCCGGAGAGCGGGTGGTGGCACCTGCGGCTGAAGAAGGTGGGCAACACCTACAGCGGCGAGATCAGCGACGGCGGCACCACGTGGACGTCAATGGGCGCCCCGGTCACGAACGACGTGCCGAACGCGAAGTTCGGCCTGATGGCGATCGGCCCGTCGCAGACCATGGGCCCGGTGACGGTCGACTTCGACTGGTTCCGGGTGTCCGGTGTGGACACCACCGCCCCCGAGGTCACGGCCACCGTGAACCCGGCCGAGCCCAACGGCGCGGACGGCTGGTGGACCACGGCGCCGACCGTGGCGATCGCCGCGGTGGACGCCGGTTCCGGCGTGGCGAGCACCGAGTACCGGATCGGCGGTGGCGACTGGAAGCCCTACACCGCACCGTTCCCCGTGGCCGGCGACGGCGCCCACGCGGTGCAGTACCGGGCGACCGACGTGCGGGGCAACCGGTCCGAACCCGGTTCGGTGGCGGTCAAGGTCGACGCGAGCGCGCCGACCGTGAAGCTCACCGGGCTGCACGACGGCGTGAGCTACGGGCACGCCGAGGACGAGGTGGTCACCTGGCAGGGCGAGGACGCCACGTCCGGGGTCGGATCGGTCACCGCCACGCTCGACGGCCGTCCGGTGGCGTCCGGCACGACCATCCCGATGCACGCGCTCGCGCTCGGCGCGCACACCCTGGCGCTGACCGCGACCGACAAAGCGGGCAACAAGCGGGACGTGGTGGTGTCGTTCACCGTCACGACCTCGTTGCCCGACCTGCAGGCCATGGTCGACCGGTTCTCGGCGGAGCGGCGCATCACGTCGTCCGTCGCGCGAGGGCTGGACCGCGACCTGGACGACGCCCGGCGGTTGCTGTTCGACGGCAAGCCCGCCAAGGCGATCGAGGAGCTGGAGGGTTTCCGCGACGCGGTCTCCCGCAAGGTGACCGATCGGGTCGTGCGCGACCTGCTCGTCGCCGACGCCGAGGTGGTGATCGCGGCGCTGCGGAGGCAGTCGGGCGGTAGCTGACGGGCGATGGCCGGCGCCACCGTGCTCCGGCCACCAGCGCGTGGGGGCGGTTGCCGGACCGCCCCCACCCGACCGGTGCCGGGACGTTCGCGTCCCGGCACCGGTCGGTGACCGGATGTTCGAGTGAGCGGGCGAAGGAGGGTGGCCAATGACGGACGAACCCACCGGGCTGTGGCTGATCGGGGCACGCGGATCGGTCGCGACGACGGCGATGGGCGGGCTGCTGGCGCTGCGCGCCGGACTGGCACCGCCGACCGGCTGCGTGACCGAACGGCCAGAGCTGGCAGGCGTCCCGCTGCCGGGCTGGCACGACCTGGTCGTCGGCGGGCACGACGTCGTCGACACACCCCTGGTCAAGCGCGCCGAGCAGCTCGTGGACAGCGGTGTGCTGCCGCACCGCCTGCTCGGCGCGATCGCGGACGGCCTGCACGCGGCCGACGCCGAGGTCCGACCCGGCTACCACCCGGTGACGCACCGGGGCAGCCAGGCCGAGGCGGCGCGCCGGCTCGCCGCCGACATCACCGACTTCCAGGCGCGGCACGGCCTGGCCCGGGTCGTCGTGGTCAACGTGTCCTCGACCGAACCGCCCGTGCCCGCCACGCCTGAGCACGGCGACCTGGGGTTGTTGGAAGAAGCGCTGGCCGACCCGGCGCGCGCGGTGCTGCCGCCCAGTTCGGTGGCGGCGTACGCGGCGTTGCGCGCGGGCTGCCCGTTCGTGGACTTCACCCCGTCCACCGGCATCGCGCTGCCCGCGCTGGACCAGCTGGCCCACCGGGAACGGCTGCCGTACGCGGGGCGTGACGGCAAGACGGGGGAGACGTTGCTGCGGACGGTGCTCGCGCCGATGTTCACCGCGCGCGCGTTGCGGGTGCGGTCGTGGGCGGGCACGAACCTGCTCGGCGGCGGCGACGGCGCGACCCTGGAGGACCCGGCGCACGCGGGCAGCAAGCTGGAGTCGAAGGCGCGCGGCCTGGCGGCGTTGCTCGGCGAGGACGTCACCGCGCCGCTGCACATCGACAACGTGCCCGACCTGGGCGAGCAGAAGACCGCGTGGGACCACGTGTCGTTCGAGGGGTTCCTCGGCGTGCGCATGTCCCTGCACCTGACCTGGACCGGGCTGGACTCCTCGCTGGCCGCGCCGCTCGTGCTGGACCTGACCCGGCTGGTGGCGGCGGCGCACGCGGCCGGCGAGGTGGGCGCGCTGGGGGCGCTCGGGTTCTTCTTCAAGGACCCGCTGGGCAGCGACGAGCACCGGTTCGCGGAGCAGACCCGTGAGCTGTACCGGTGGGCGGGTGAGCTCGCGTGAGGGCGTACGCGGAGCTGGTCCGCGCGCCGGCCGCGCTGACCGTGCTCGGTGACACCCTGGCCGGCGCGGCGGCGGCCGGCGTGCCGTTGCGGGGCAGACGCTTGTTGCTGCCGCTGTCGTCGGTGGCGTTGTACTGGTCCGGGATGGCGCTCAACGACTGGGCCGACCGCGAGCTCGACGCGGTGGAACGCCCGGAGCGGCCGATCCCGTCGGGCCGGATCAGCCCTCGGGCCGCGCTGACCTTCGCGGTGGGCCTGAGCGCGACCGGGCTCGGCCTCGCCGCGCTGGCCGGCGGGCGTGACGCCCTGGCGGTCGCGGCGCCGCTGGCGGTGGCGGTGTGGTCCTACGACACGGTGCTGAAGGACACGGCGGCCGGACCGCTGGCGATGGCCGCGTGCCGAGGGCTGGACGTGGTGCTGGGCGCGGGCCGGGAACGGGCGGTGAGCGCCCTGCCCGCCGCCGCCGTCATGGCCGGGCACACGCTCGGCGTGACGGCGTTGTCGCGCGGCGAGGTGCGGGGCGCGTCCTCCGGCGCGGCGAAGGCCGTGCTCGGCGGCACGGTGGCGACGGCGGTGGCGACGATCGCCCGGCCGGGGCGGACGTGGCGGCACCGGCTGGGCGCGCTCGCCGGCGTGGCCACGTACGCGGTCACGGTGGGCCGCGCGCAGCTGGCGGCGGTGCGGGACCCCGGTGCGGGCGTGGTCAGGTCGGCCACGAAGAACGGCATCCACGGCATGGTGCCGCTGCAATGCGCCCTCGTGGCGCGCGGCGGGTCGCCTGCCGTCGCCGCCGGTCTCGCCCTCGTGCTGCCGCTGGCCCGCAAGCTGGGCCGGAAGGTGGGGCCGACATGACGTTCCACCTCGGCTACGGCACCAACGGGTTCGCCAACCACCGGCTGGACGACGCGCTCGCGGTGATCGCCGACCTCGGCTACACCGGGGTGGCGCTCACGCTCGACCACCACCACCTCGACCCGTTCGCGCCCGACCTCCCGCAGCAGGTCAAGAAGGTGGCCGCGCGGCTGGACCGGCTCGGGCTCGGCGTCGTGGTGGAGACCGGCGCGCGCTTCCTGCTCGACCGGAAGCGCAAGCACCACCCGACGCTCGTGAGCGACGGGCAGGAGGTCCGGGTGGACTTCCTGCTGCGCGCGCTGGAGATCGCGGCCGACCTCGGCGCCGACTGCGTGTCGTTCTGGTCCGGCGTCGTGCCACCGGACGTGGACGACGACGAGGCGTGGCGGCGGATGCGGTCGGGCGTCACGGCGGTGCTGGACGGCGCGGCGCGGCACGGCGTGCCCCTCGCGCTGGAACCCGAACCCGGGATGCTGGTCGAACGGCTCGACCAGGCGCTGCGGCTGCGCGCCGACCTCGGTTCGCCCGCCCTGCTCGGGATCACCCTCGACGTGGGGCACTGCGTCGCGGTCGAACCCGAGGACGCCGCCGCGTGCGTCCGCCGCGCGGGCGACCTCCTGCTCAACGTGCAGCTGGACGACATGCTGCCGGGCGTGCACGAGCACCTGGAGTTCGGGGAGGGCGACCTGGACCTCGCCGCCACCCTCGCCGCGCTGGACGAGATCGGCTACACCGGGCTGGCCGGTGTCGAGCTGCCCCGTCACAGCCACGCCGCGCCGGACGTGGCGCGCCGGGCCATGAGCGCCCTGCGCGAGGCGTCGCCCAAGCCGGACCCGCGGTCGGTGGCCGGGAGCGCGCTGGGCGGGGCGTCGCCCGAACCGGACCCGTGGCTGGTGGAGGCCGAGCGCGCGGTGCGGGCCGATCCCACGTCGATCCGGTCGATCTTCCCCGCGGTCGGCCGGGCCGTCGGCAGGCAGGCATTGCGGGGCGAGGCCGACCCGCTCGGCGTGGTGCACGGGACCGTCGACGACGCGGCCCGCACCCGGCTGCTGACCGCGCTCGCGTCGGCGACGGCTCCGGAGGAGCTGGCGGCCGAGCTGGTCTCGCTCTACCGCTTCGGCGACGACGCCGAACGCCGCGGCGTCCTGCGGGGGCTCGGCCCCGTCGGGGACAAGGCGCCCGCGGCCGGTCTCGAACTCGTCAAGGACGCGTTGCGCACCAACGACACCAGGCTCGTCGCCGCGGCGCTCGGGCCGTTCGCGGCCGATCACCTCGACGCGCACTCGTGGCGGCACGGCGTGCTCAAGTGCCTGTTCCTGGACATACCCCTCGCCGCCGTGGCCGGGCTGGACCGGCGCGCGGACGCCGAACTGCGGCGCATGGTCGCCGCGTTCGCCGACGAACGGCGGGCCGCCGGCCGCACCGTGCCCGACGACGCGCTCGAACTGCTGAGGAGCGAGACCTGATGCGCATCTTCGACCCGCACATCCACATGACCTCACGGACGACGGACGACTACGAGGCGATGCACGCGGCCGGCGTGCGGGCGGTGGTCGAGCCCGCGTTCTGGCTGGGGCAACCGCGCACGAACGTCGGCTCGTTCACCGACTACTTCGACGCCCTGATCGGCTGGGAGAGGTTCCGGGCGGCGCAGTTCGGCATCCGGCACCACTGCGCCATCGCGCTGAACCCCAAGGAGGCCAACGACCCGCGCTGCACCGCCGTGCTCGACGTGCTGCCGCGCTACCTCGCCAAGGACGGCGTGGTCGCGGTCGGCGAGATCGGCTACGACTCGATGACCCCGGAGGAGGACGAGGCGTTCGCGCGACAGCTGGAGCTCGCGGTGCGGCACGACCTCCCGGCGCTGGTGCACACGCCCCACCGGGACAAGGCCGCCGGCACGGCGCGCACGCTCGACCTCGTCCGCGAATCGGGCCTGCCCCCGGAACGGGTGCTCGTGGACCACCTGAACGAGATGACGGTGCGCGCGGTGGCCGAGTCAGGGTGCTGGATGGGCTTCTCGATCTACCCGGACACGAAGATGGACGAGGCCAGGATGGTGGCGTTGCTGGGCGAGTACGGCACGGACCGGGTCCTGGTGAACTCCGCCGCCGACTGGGGCCGGTCCGACCCGCTCAAGACGCAGAAGACCGGGTTGGCGATGCTGGCCGCCGGGTTCGACGAGGCCGAGGTCGACAAGGTGCTGTGGCGCAACCCGATCGAGTTCTACGGGCAGAGCGGGCGGCTGGCGCTCGACGAGCCGGACGAGCCGGCCGCGTCGCCGACGTTCGCGGGCAACTCGATCCTGCGGGGTGGCTCGTGATCCCGGCGTACTGCACCAACGTCCACCCGGCCGAGGACCTGGCCGGCGTCGTCGCCCAGCTGGACCGCTACGCCGTCGGGGTGCGGGAGGCGCTCGGCGTCGACACCCTCGCGCTGGGGCTGTGGCTGGCCGAGCCGGTCGCGCGCGGCCTCGCGGAGGACGGGGCGGCCCGGCGGCGCCTGGCGGCCGACCTGCGGGCCAGGGGACTGGAGGTGAGCACCCTCAACGCGTTCCCGTACGGCGGGTTCCACCACGAGGTCGTCAAGCACTCCGTCTACCACCCGACGTGGACCGACCCGCGACGCACCTCGTACACGCTCGCGTGCGCGACCGTGCTCGCCGACCTGCTGCCCGATTCCGCGTCCTACGGCAGCATCTCGACGTTGCCGCTGGGCTGGCGCGAGCCGTGGGCAGGCGACGACGACGTGCGCGCCCAGGCCGCGTTCGACGCCGTCGCCCGCTTCCTGCGCGCCGAAGCGGTCCGGCACGGCAGGCCGATCAGGCTGGCCGTCGAGCCGGAGCCGGGCTGCGTGCTCGACACCGTCGCCGACGCCGTCGCGTGGCTGGCCGACCGCGTCGACCACGACCACGTCGGGATCTGCCTGGACACCTGCCACCTGGCCGTGTCCTTCGCCGACCCGGTCGAGGCGGTCAAGGGGGTCCGCGAGACGGGGCTGTCGGTGGTCAAGGTGCAGGCGTCGGCGGCGCTGGAGGTCGCCGAACCGGGCACGGAGGAGGGCAGGCGGGCCATCGCCGCGTTCGTCGAGCCGCGGTACCTGCACCAGGTGCGGGAGAACGCGCCCACCGGCGTGCTCGCGGCCGACGACCTGCCCGAGGCGCTGACCGACCTGCCCGCCGCGCACCCGTGGCGGGTGCACTTCCACGTGCCGCTGCACGACCGGCCCGCGGCGCCGCTCACCTCCACCACGGACGTGCTGCTGACGGCGGTCGAGGCGGTCCGGTCGACCGCGGAGGCGATGCCGCACGTCGAGGTCGAGACCTACACGTGGACCGTCCTGCCCGGCGCGGGCGACGACCTGGCCGCCGGTATCGCCGCCGAACTGCGCTGGGCGGCGGACCACCTCGGAGACGGAGGCACCGCATGAAACCGTTGGTGGTCATCGACGTCGTCGGCATGACGCCGGCGTTGCTGCCCCACATGCCCAACCTCGCCCGCCTCGGCCGGCGGGGCTGGCAGGCCGAGCTGGGCACGGTGCTGCCCGCCGTGACGTGCAGCGCCCAGTCCACGCTGCTGACCGGGCTCACCCCGGCCGAGCACGGCATCGTCGGCAACGGCTGGTACTTCCGCGACCTCGGCGAGGTCCACCTGTGGCGCCAGCACAACCGGCTCGTCCAGGGCGAGAAGCTGTGGGAGACCGCCCGTCGCGTCCAACCCGGCTACACCGCCGCGAACATCTGCTGGTGGTACGCCATGGGCGCGTCGACGGACATCACCGTCACCCCGCGGCCGATCTACCACGCCGACGGCCGCAAGTCGCCCGACGCCTACGTCCGCCCGCCCGCGCTGCACGACGAGCTGGTCGGCGAACTGGGCGAGTTCCCGCTGTTCCAGTACTGGGGACCGACCGCGACCCTGAAGTCCAGCGAGTGGATCGTCGGCGCGGCCCGGCGGGTGCTGGCGGCGCAACGCCCGGACCTGCTGCTCGTCTACGTGCCCCACCTGGACTACGACCTCCAGCGGTTCGGACCTGCCGGCCCGGAGGCCGCACGCGCGGCGGCCGACGTGGACACCGCGCTCGCCCCGCTGCTCGCCGACGCCGAAGCGGCCGGCGCGACCGTCGTGGCGCTGTCGGAGTACGGCCTCACGGCGGCGCGCAGGCCCGTCGACGTCAACCGGGCGTTGCGCCGGGCCGGGTTGCTGGAGGTCTACACCCAGGCCGGGATGGAACTGCTGGACCCGTGGGCGTCACGGGCCTTCGCGGTGGCCGATCACCAGATCGCCCACGTCTACGTCGCCGACCCGGCCGACGTGCCCCGGGCCCGAGCGGTGCTGGCGGAGTTGCCCGGCGTGGACACCGTGCTCGACCGCGAGGGGCAGGCCGGCGTCCACCTCGACCACGAACGGTCGGGCGAGCTGGTCGCGGTGGCGGAGCCGGACGCCTGGTTCACCTACTACTACTGGACCGACGACGACCGCGCGCCGGACTTCGCGCGTGGCGTGGAGATCCACCGCAAACCGGGCTACGACCCGGCGGAGCTGTTCTTCGACCCGCGCGACCCGCTCGTCAAGGCCAAGGCCGGCCTCAACCTGGCGCGCAAGAAGCTCGGCCTCCGCTACGCGATGAACGTGGTGCCGCTCGACCCGTCGTGCGTGCGGGGCACGCACGGCAGGCTCCCCGACCGCGCCGAGGACGGCCCGGTGCTGCTGTGCTCCGACCCCGCCGCGCCGGACGCGGTCGAGCGCACCGGCCGGATCGCCGCCACCGACGTCCGCGACCTGCTGCTCGACCTGCAAGGCCTGTCCGCACCCGCGAGGGGCGCCGACCGCTGAGCCGACCGTCGGGCCCCCCCCGGGGGGGGGGGGGCGCGGGCGGGCGCGAGGGGGGAGCAAACCACAGTAAAAAACAGAAAAA
>NZ_JBFAFR010000037.1:0-83917 GCF_040639675.1 Actinosynnema sp. NPDC023794
ATCCCGTAGTACGACCACGCCGTCCCGCTGGTGCCGCCCGAGGACACGTCGTTCATCGTGCCGCCACGCCAGTGGAACCCGAAGATCAACCGATACGGACGCGTGTTGTCATAACCATCCGGCACCCGCAGGATGAAGCTGCGGCTCTTCCCGCCGCTCGTGATCGTGTGCGAGCCGCTGCGCAACGTCGGCGCCTTGCCGCAGCCGGTGCCCCCGGGATCTCCGCCGCCCGACACCTTGGCCAACGTCCACTGCTGGTTGTTCCCGCCCGCGTCGGCGTACTGCACGACGTTCCCGCCGTCCGCGGTCGAGGATCCCTGCACCTCCACCGCCTTGTTGCTGTGCCGGGCGATCAACCGCACGTGGCCGCCGTCGGAGTCCGCCAGCCGGAACTGCTGGTTGGTGCCACCGTGGTCGGTCCACTGCTGGATCGCGGCGCCGTCCGCGGTCGACGAGTTCGGCACGTCGAGCACCTTGCCCGAGTGGCGTGACTTGATGCGGTAGTAGCCGCCACCGGAGTCCAGGAACTGCCACTGCTGGTTCGCGCCGTCGTTGCGCGTCCACTGCGTGATGCGCCCACCATCGCTGGTGGACAGGCCGTACACGTCCAGCGCCTTGCCGCTGTTGCGGTTCACCAGCACGTACCACGCGCTCGTGTCGACCGTGGCCGCCGAGGCGGGCAGCGCGGTCACCGCGGTCATCGTGCCGGCCGCGAGGAGCACCGCCGTCACGGCGGCCGTCACCGGTCGCCTGCGTCGTGTCTGTGGGGAAGTCTGTGGGGAAGCGAAGGCTTCACCGCCGGCTTTCATCGAGCACTCCTTCGGTTCACGGCAGGGTCCACCGTTGGTTGGTGCCGCCGTGGCAGCTCCAGATGATCAGCTGGGTGCCGTCCGCGGAACTGCCGCCGTTGGCGTCCAGGCACTTGCCCGACTGCGGGTTCACCAGCGAGCCGTTGGCGCCGGGGGTCCAGTTCTGACCACCGCTGCCGTTGCACGTCCACAGCCGGACCGCGGCGGCGTTGGCCGTGCCCGCCACCTCCATGCACTTGTCCAGCGCGCGCAGGGTGGTCCCGTTGACCGTCCAGCGCTGGTTCACGCCGCTGTTGCACGACCACAACTGCAACCTCGTGCCATCGGCCGTGTTGCCACCGCTGACGTCCACGCACTTGCCGGACGCGCCGGTGATCGGCCCGGTGCGCGGCACCGGAACCACGCCCAGCTCCTTGATGCGGATGTTGCGGAACGACACGTCGTCGCCGGTGCCGTGGTTCTGGATGCCGATGTGCCCGGACGCCAGGGACCGCGCCGGGTCGGTGTTGGTGAAGTCGTTGATCAGCACGCCGTTGAGGAACACCTGGAGGCGTTCGCCCTCGACCAGCAGCTCGTAGGTGTTCCACTCGCCGGGCGGGTTGAGCGCGGCGTCGCGGGCGGCCTGGTCGGCGCCCTTGAACCCGTAGATCGCGCCGGTGGTCTTGTCCGCCGTGTCGGTGGCGTCGATCTGCACCTCGTGGCCGTTGGCGAGGGCCGAGTCCGCGCTGCTGCCCGCCGGGAACCCGAGGACCACGCCGGAGTTGTCGTCCCCGGGCATCCGCCAGTCCAGCTTGAGGGAGTAGGAGCGGAACTCCTTGGCGCTGTACCAGAGCATCCCCATGCCGCCGGACGAGGTCAGCGTGTTGTCGCTGTTGGTGAAGCCGCCCGGGCCGACCTGCGTCCAGCCGGTGGTGGAGCCGTTGTACAGGGTGGTGTAGCCGTTCTCGGGCCGGCAGTCGGCGTCGGCCCGGTTGGCCGTGTAGCGGAGGCCGCCGAGGACCATGGCGCGGAAACCGGCCTCGGCGTAGCTGGCCTGCGTGTGACCGCTGCCGGTGTAGAAGGAACGCCCGGCCTGCACGGTCTTGCACCAGGTGTGGGGGTGGTCGGCGCCCATCGAGCCGCCGCTGTAGGTCGACTCGTCCAGGGTCGCCAGGACCCGGGCCGACGACCGGACGCTGCCACGGAAGTTGTACCACTCGTCGGTCCGCGTCCACGCCGGGCTCAGGTGCGCGGTGGCCGGGTGCGCCCGGTTCTCCACGCGGACCGTCGCCTGCTGGATGGCCGGGTGCGAGGTGAAGTACGTGCCGACCAGCTCGCCGTAGAACGGCCAGTCGTACTCGGTGTCGGACGCCGAGTGGATGCCGACGTACCCGCCGCCGCCCCGGACGTAGGACTCGAACACGCCCTGCTGCGTCGCGTTGAGCACGTCGCCGGTGGTGTTGAGGAACACCACGGTCTCGTACTTGGCCAGGTTGGTGGCGGTGAAGTGGTTCGAGTCCTCGGTGGCGGTCACCGTGAAGCTGTTGGCCGCGCCCAGTTCCCGGATCAGCTGGATGCCGGCCGGGATCGAGTCGTGGCGGAAGCCCGCGGTCTTGGAGAACACCAGGACGTCGTACGGCGCGTCGGCCGCGGCGGCCGGTGGACTGGAGTTGAGCGCGGCGACGGTCAGGGTGGCAGCGGCCACCCCGATCACGCGCCGGGCGAGGGAGTTTCTCATCTCTTAGCCTCCTGGGAGGAGGGCGATGTGGCGTCGCCCCCGTTGTGGGAACGACGCCACATCGCGGTCCTTGCCGGTGTCACCCGGGCAGGGTTCGCCGGGGCAGGGTCGTCAGGGCAGGGTCCATCGCTGGTTGGTGCCGCCGTGGCAGCTCCAGATGATCAACTGCGTGCCGTCCGCGGAACTGCCGCCGTTGGCGTCCAGGCACTTGCCCGACTGCGAGTTCACCAACGAACCGTTGGCGCCCGCGGTCCAGTTCTGACCGGCGCCACCGTTGCAGGTCCACAACCGCACCAGACTGCCGTCGGCGGTGCCGGCCGTCTCCATGCACTTGTCCAACGCGCGCAACGTGGACCCGTTCACGGTCCAGCGCTGGTTCGCACCGCTGTTGCACGTCCACAACTGGATCTTCGCGCCATCGGCCGTGCTGCCGCTGTTGACGTCGACGCACTTGCTCGCGACGCCGACGATCGGCCCGGTCCGCGTGCTCCCCGTCGACGCGCCGAACGTGAACGCGTCCACGTCGAAGAGGGTGCCGGTGCCGCCGGCGAACGTCAGGTACAGCGCGATGGTGCCGGGTGGCACGTTGGACAGGGTGGTGGACACGTCGGTGAAGGTCTCCCACCCGCCGGTCACCGGCACGGTCACGGTGCCGAGCACCGGACCGGTGGGCGAACCGCTCCGCAGCGACAGCGTGCCGCCCGAGCCGGCGGACGACACCCGCGCGGTGAACCTCGTGGTCGTGCCGAGCGCGTACGGCTCGAACGCGATCCAGTCGCCGTTCTGGATGTCGCCGACGGTCCGCCCGCCCTCGGCCGCGGCCTTGTCGTAGAGAGCGGTGCCGGACTGCGTCGAGAAGTGCTCGGCCTGGCGGTGCCGCAGCTGCAGCACGTGCTGCGTGTGCGTGGTCACCGGCGGCTGGCCGTTCGCGCCGGAGTCGGTGTACTCGGCGTCGAACACCGCGAACAGGTTCGCGGCCGTGTCGTGCTCGCCGTCCACCGGGATCTGCAACGTGCCCGAGCAGCCGGTCTGCGTGGTGATCGGGTGCCCGTGGCTGTCGTGGCCGAGCACGTAGCTCAGCTTCACCCGGGTGCAGTCGATCGTGCCGTCCTCCGCGTCCGACGCCGTGATCGTGTACGGCACGGCGTCGCCGAAGCTGAACAGGGAGCCGTTGGCCGGCACGTTCAGCTTCACCACCGGCGCGGTGTTCCCGACCGAGATCGACACGCCGGCACTACCGGAGCGGCCTCCGGTGTCGGTCACCGTGAGCGTCGCCGAGTACTGCCCGTTGGCCGTGTAGGTGTGGGTGGGGTTGGCGGCCGTGGACGTGGCGCCGTCGCCGAAGTTCCACGCGTAGGTCAGTGCGCCGCCCTCGGGGTCCGAGGAGCCGGCCGACGAGAAGTTCACCGTCAGCGGCGCGCTGCCGGAGACGGGGTTCGCGCCGGCCCGTGCGGTCGGCGCCTTGTTCCCGGCCGGGTTGTACTCGATGCGGTAGAGGGCGGAGCTGGCGTCACCGCTGCCCCAGCCGGTGCCGTAGTCCAGCACGTAGAGCGCGCCGTCCGGGCCGAAGGTGGCGTCCATGACCTGCGTGCCGCGCCAGGGGAAGTCGCTGACCTGCCCGGCCGACCCGTCGGCGTTGACGTCGATGGTCTTGATCCAGCGCCGGCCGAACTCGGTGGCGAACACGTGCCCGTCCAGCGCGGGCGGGAACTTGATCGAGGACGGGTTGGCCGCGTCGTACCGGTACACCGGAGCGGCCATCGGCGACTCCGAGCCGCAGCCGAACGCGGAGAAGGAGCAGTTGTCGTACTTGATCCACGCGGAGCGCGCCGCGGGCAGCGTGCCCAACCCGGTGTTGCGCGGCGAGTTGTTGGCCGGCGCGGCGCAGTTGAACCGGCCGCCGGACTGCCCGGTAGCGAAGTTGTAGTCGACGTACGCCTCGGACGTGGTGTTCGAGCCGACGCAGTAGGGCCAACCGTAGTTGCCCGCCGAGGTGATCCGGTTGAACTCCACCATGCCGGCGGGTCCGCGCGTGTTGCTGCTCGTGCCCGCGTCCGGCCCGTACTCGCCGACGTAGATCGCGCCGGTCGCCTTGTCCACGTTGAAGCGGAACGGGTTGCGCAGGCCCATCGCGTAGATCTCGGGCCGGGTGTTGGCGGTGCCGGGCGCGAACAGGTTGCCAGCCGGGATCGAGTACGACCCGTTGGCGTTCACCTTGATCCGCAGCACCTTGCCGCGCAGGTCGTTCGTGTTGCCGGCGCTGCGCTGCGCGTCGTAGACCGGGTTGCGGTTGGTCCGCTCGTCGATCGGGGTGTAGCCGCTGGAGTCGAACGGGTTCGAGTCGTCCCCGGTGGACAGGTACAGGTTGCCCGCCGCGTCGAAGTCGATGTCGCCGCCGACGTGGCAGCAGTTGCCCCGGTCGGTGGCGACCTCCAGCACGGTGATCTGGCTGGCCATGTTCAGGGTGAAGTCGGCGTTCAAGGTGAACCGGGCCAGCCGGTTGACCCCCTTCCACGCCGAGAAGTCCGACCCGGTGGCCGGCGCGTCACCGCCCGGGGTGGACAGCGGCGGCGCGTAGAACAGGTAGATGAACCGGTTGGTGGCGAAGCCGGGGTCCACCCCGATGCCCTGCATGCCTTCCTCGTCGTGCGTGTAGACCGGCACCGTGCCGATCACGCTGGTGACGCCCGCGGCCGTGGTGCGGCGCACCGTCCCGTTGCGGGCGGTGTGCAGCACCGAGCGGTCCGGCAGCACGGCGAGCGTCATCGGCTCACCCACTTCACCGACCCCTCGGGCCAGCTCGACCTGCTGGAAGTCGGCCGCGTTGACCGGGTGCGCGGCGGCCGGTGGCGAGGAGCCGACCGCTGTCGCCACCACACCGGCGGCCACCAGGAGTGCCGCGGTCAACGCCGCTCTGACTCGGTATCTCATGGCAGGCTCACACCCTTTGATCTCGGCTGACGGGGACTTCGACACGGCCGGTGGGCGAGGCGGCGACGCACACCGGGGGGCGCTTCGGCGGTCGGCGGGATCGAGCGCGTCCCGGTGACCGGAGTGGTTAGGGAGCGCTCCCAGTCGAAGCCAGGGGGAAATGCGCGGTTCGAACCGACTCGAACCGGAGCGGAGGCTAAGTGCTAATAATCGGCTAAAGCAACGACTTCACCGGTCGCCCGCCGGACACCGGGGCCACCCGCGTTGCCAAGTCCTCAATGGACGCAAAGTTCGAGTGGGGCTCGACCGGCCGTGCGGCGCGGATCGGGCGGACGCGCCGGTCGGAACACGGCACTCGGTCCAGCTCGACGTGTTCGTCGCATCGAAGAGCCCCCTCGTCATCGTCGACGGGCGCGGCCGGGCTACCCACCTCGTCGCCGCGGGTCTCTCCGAGCCTTCCCGCACCGTAGCCACCTACGACTCGGGGCGTCAACGTTCCGCCTTGCTAAAATTGTTAGCGCTAACGCCTTGAGCGGAACGGTGCGACACGCGCTTTTCAGTTGTCGAACGATCATCGGACGAATGCGCATTCGCTCACGCACCTCAGCGAAGTAGCGCGTGTTATCGCTAACATCGGCCGCCCGTCAAGCATTGACGGCACCGTTCGCCGATGGCTACGTTGCCCGGAGGGCTCCGGTTGAGCCGTGGGCGTTGCGACGCCATTCGGCGGCCCACCAGCCACTGAGGACAGTCGTGTCCCCCGATACCGTTCCACCACCGTCCGCTTTGGAGGGTCCAGCATGTCGGATTTGCCACGTAGGCGACTGATGCAACTCGGTGCGGTGAGCGCCGGGGCCGTGCTGGCGCCCGGCGGTTGGACGGCGGCGGCCCGCGCCGACTCGGCCGCGCCGCCCGAAGTGCGCGCGGTCAACGACCTGGCGTTGTGGTACGACCGGCAGGCCGGCACGGAATGGCTCCGCGCGCTGCCGATCGGCAACGGCCGCCTCGGCGCGATGGTCTTCGGCAACGCCGACACGGAGCGGTTGCAGCTCAACGAGGACACGGTGTGGGCAGGCGGTCCCCACGACTACACCAACACGCGAGGCGCGGCCGCCCTGGCGGAGATCAGACGCCTGGTGTTCGCGAACCAGTGGTCGCAGGCGCAGACCCTCATCGACCAGGCGATGCTGGGCAACCCGGCCGGGCAGCTCGCCTACCAGACCGTCGGCGACCTCCGGCTCGCCTTCCCCAGTCCGGGCACGGTGTCCGGCTACCAGCGCTGGCTCGACCTGACCAACGCCACGACGGTGGTGACCTACACGGCGAACAACGTGCGGTACCGGCGCGAGGTGATCGCCAGCGCGCCGGACCAGGTGATCGCCATGCGCCTGACGGCCGAGACGCCCGGGTCGATCTCGTTCACCGCCACGTTCAGCACGCCGCAGCGGGGGACGATGTCGAGTCCCGACGGCACGACGATCGGGTTGGACGGCCGCTCCGGCGACCAGCGCGGCATCGCCGGGTCGGTCAAGTTCCTCGTGCTGGCCAAGGCCGTCGCCGAGGGCGGGAGCACCAGCAGCTCCGGCGGCACGCTCCGGGTGACCAACGCCAACAGCGTCACCCTGTTGATCTCGATCGGCACCAGCTACGTCGACTACCGGAACGTGGCGGGCGACTACCAGGGCATCGCGCGCGGGCGCCTCAGCGGCGCGCAGGGCACCGCGTACGACGTGCTGCGCAGCCGGCACGTGGCCGACTACCAGCGGCTGTTCGGGCGCGTCACCATCGACCTCGGTCGCACCGCGGCGGCGGACCAGCCGACCGACGTCCGGATCACCCAGCACAACACCACGACCGACCCGCAGTTCTCCGCCCTGCTCTTCCAGTACGGCCGGTACCTGCTGATCTCGTCGTCGCGGCCGGGCACCCAGCCCGCGAACCTGCAAGGCATCTGGAACGACCAGCTGACCCCGTCGTGGGACTCGAAGTACACCATCAACGCCAACCTGCCGATGAACTACTGGCCGACCGACACGACCAACCTCGCCGAGTGCTACGAGCCGGTGTTCCGGATGATCAACGACCTCACCGTGACCGGCGCCCGCACCGCGCGTGCCCAGTACAACGCCGGCGGCTGGGTCACCCACCACAACACCGACGGGTGGCGGGGCTCCTCGGTCGTGGACGGCGCGATGTGGGGCATGTGGCAGACCGGCGGCGCGTGGCTGGCCACCATGATCTGGGACCACTACCTGTTCACCGGCGACGTCGAGTTCCTGCGGTCCTACTACCCCGCGATGAAGGGCGCCGCCCAGTTCTTCCTCGACACCCTGGTGGAGGAACCGACGCTGAAGTGGCTGGTCACCAACCCGTCGAACTCCCCGGAACTGCCACACCACGCGAACGCCAGCGTCGCCGCGGGTCCCACGATGGACATGCAGATCCTGCGCGACCTGTTCGAAGGCTGCGCCCGCGCCTCGGAGGTGCTCGGCGTGGACGCCGACTTCCGCACGCGGGTCCGCGCGACGGCTCAACGGCTCGCCCCGATGCGGGTCGGCTCGCGCGGGAACATCATGGAGTGGCTCTACGACTGGGTGGAGCCCGAGACGAACCACCGGCACGTCTCGCACCTGTACGGCCTGCACCCGAGCAACCAGATCACCAAGCGCGGCACGCCCCAGCTGTTCGAGGCCGCCCGCCGGACCCTCCAGCTGCGCGGCGACGACGGCACCGGGTGGTCACTGGCCTGGAAGATCAACTACTGGGCGCGGATGGAGGAGGGCGGCCGGGCGCACGACCTGATCCGCTACCTGGTGACGCCGGCGAGGCTCGCGCCCAACATGTTCGACCTGCACCCGCCGTTCCAGATCGACGGCAACTTCGGCGCGACCTCCGGCATCGCCGAGATGCTGCTGCACAGCCACAACGGCGAGCTGCACGTGCTGCCCGCACTGCCGCCGGCGTGGTCGGCGGGCAGCGTGACGGGCCTGCGCGGGCGCGGCGGGCACACGGTCGGGGCGACCTGGAGCAGCACCGCGATCACCCTCTCCGTCACGCCGGACCGCGACGGCAAGGTCCGGATCCGCAACCGGGTGTTCACCGGCACGTTCGAGCTGAGCGACACGACGAGCGGCGCGGTCGTGCAGCCGACCAAGCCGGAGGCGGACGTCGTCGAGTTCCCCGGCCAGGCCGGGCACACGTACCGCGTGACCGGGCAGGGCGGCGGGGCGGTCGTCATCCAGCCGGGGGTGTACTACCGGCTCGTCGCGCGGCACAGCGGCAAGCTCGCCGACATCAGCGGCGTGTCCACCGCCGCCGGCGCCCTGCTGCAGCAGTGGTCGTCGACCGGCGGGCTGAACCAGCAGTTCGACTTCGTCGACTCGGGCGGCGGCTACTACCGCGTCCGGGCCCGGCACAGCGGGCTGGTGCTCCAGGTCGCGAGCTCGAGCACCGGCGCCGACATCACCCAGCGCGCCGACACCAACGCCACCAGCCAGCAGTGGCGCGTGATCGACCAGGGCGGCGGTGTCATCAGCCTGGTCAACCGCCTCAGCAACCTGGCCATGGACGTGTGGAGCGCGTCGACCACCGACGGCGCACGCATCTCGCAGTGGACCCCCGGCGGGGGCGACAACCAGCGCTTCCTGCTCCAGCGCGCCTGACGTCGCCGTCCCCGCGGCACGGCCGCCATCGTTCCGGGTGGCGGCTGTGCCGGGGTCCAGGCGCCGTGGGCCCCTAGCCGCAACGCCGTCACGCCGCTGGACCGCGGCGCGGCCGACGACCTGCCGACCGAGGTGGAGACGACGTGATCCGGATCGACGCGCACCACCACGTCTGGCGGCTCCCGGCGGAGACGCCGGCGCCCACGGGGCCGAGCCGTCGTGCCCACGACTGGCTGAACGACGCGGGCCTCGCCCCGATCCGGCGCGACTTCACCCTCGACGACCTGTCGTCCGTCGCCGCGGTGTCGGAGATCGACCGGACGGTCCTGGTCCAGGTCGTCCCGGAGGTCGAGGAGACCGCCGACTTCCTGTCCCTGTCGGCCGACGAGGGCAAGGGCCTGGTGGCGGGCGTCGTCGGGTGGGTCGACCTCACCGACCCCGGCATCGGCGACGTGCTCGCCGGTCTGCGCGCCGGTCCCGGCGGCGACCTGCTCGTCGGCGTGCGGCACCTGGTGCAAGGCGAGTCGGACCCGCGGTGGCTGACCCGGCCCGACGTCCGGCGCGGACTGCGCGCGGTCGCGGAGGCGGGGCTCGCCTACGACCTGCTCACCCTCGTGCACCAGTTGCCGGTGGCGATCGAGACCGTGCGCGCGCTGCCCGGGGCGACGTTCGTGCTGGACCACCTGTCGAAGCCCCCGATCGCCTCCGGCGACCGCGAACCGTGGGAGTCCCACCTCCGCGAGCTCGCCGCCGAGCCGAACGTCACCTGCAAGTTGTCGGGCATGGTCACCGAGGCCGACCCGGTCGCGTGGACCGTGGCGGACCTGCGTCCCTACGCGGACGTGGCGCTGGACGCGTTCGGCCCGTCGCGGGTGATGTTCGGCTCCGACTGGCCGGTCTGCCTGCTCGCGGGCTCCTACGAGGAGGTCGTCGCGGCGGCCGAGGGGCTGACCGCCGGTCTCACCGCCGCCGAGCGCGACGAGGTGTTCGGCGGCACGGCCACGCGCGTCTACGGGCTCTCGGCGGAACGGCTGTGAAGGTGCGCGCCTGGCGGACCACCGCCCGCGACCACGATCGCCACGGGCCGCGGCGCCTGGCGGACCGGCCGAACGTGGCCGCGGGCGACGCGCTCGGCGAAGGAGGTGTGGAGCGGGCGTCCACCGCACCGGTGCCCGAGCAGGTCCCGATCGCGGCGTGCGGCGGGTGACTCCGCGATCCACCGGACCGACGTGAGCCTGGTCGGCGAACCCCGACGACCACGACCGCCCGGACAGCGCCGCGGGGGTAAATAAGCATGCTTATTTATGACCCGGTGCCCGCATATCGTTAGCGCCGAGTACGATCCGCACCTGACGTGCACGAGCCAGGCACCGCGACGCGCGCTCGACGGTGGCCGCCCTACCCGGATGTAGGCTGGGCGGACAGCGGGTGGGCCGGTCATACCCTTCTGGCGACCCGTCACTAAGGAGCGGCGTTGACCGATGGCGCACTTGTGCCGGACGACCCGACCGGACAACCGGACACCACCCCGGCGCCCGGTCCGTACCGGCCGGGCTACGAGCTCGTCGCGGAGCAGATCCTCCAGCTGATCGCCGAGCTGGAGCTGCGGCCGGGCGACCGGATGCCGACCGAGAACGAGCTGGCCGCGCGGATGGGCACCAGCCGGACCGTCGTGCGGGAAGCCGTCAAGATCCTCTCCGCGATCGGGCGGGTGCGGGCGCACAAGGGCCGCGGGCTCTACGTGGCCGACGACGAGGGCATGCTCGGCTCCTCGCGGTGGGGCGGGTTCTTCCTGCCGACCAACCTCGACCACGTCTACATGCTCTTCGAGTTCCGCCGGGTGCAGGAGACCGCGGCCAGCCGACTGGCCGCGACCCACGCCACCCCGGCCGAGCTGCGCGCCATCGCCGCCGCCGCGGGCACCTGCCGCGAGGGCCACCTGACCGACCAGCCCGCGCTGTTCGAACGCGGCGACGAGGACTTCCACCTCGCGGTCGCCTCGGCGTCCCACAACCAGTTCCTCGCCGCCGCCGTGCGCGAAGCCCGCCGCCTGCAACGCCAGTCCAGCACCATCGGGCTGCACGGCTCCGTCGGCGGGCACGCGGCCGAGGCGGTCGAGGAGCACCTCGCGATCTACCAGGCGATCCGCGACGGCGACCCCGAAGCCGCCGCGGCAGCCGCCGGCGTCCACATCGACAACACCCTGCAGGACTACCGCCGCGAGATCCAGCGCCGCCTCTTCGGCTGACACCGCGGGCCCCGACCGACCACGCGACACCCCTCGTCCCGCGACGGTGGGGTGCGCTGGGCGTGGGCCGGCACCTGGACTCGTTCGGCGAATGTGTGCTACAAATCGCGGCGGACCTACGCGCGTACATGTATGACATCCAGCACCCGGGCAACGACGCACCGAGGGAGCGATCATGTCTGCTCGTCGATGGGCTCGATCATCGCCGCCGGTGAGCGCGGACGAGTCCGCCTCACCTCCTGAAGCGCCCTGAGCCCACCGCGGTCGACAGCCCGTGGTGTTCCAGCCGACTCCGGATCCGAGCCGGCGCGGTGCCGTGCACCGCGCCGGCCAGACCCTCGTGCCGCCGCACGCGCACGCAGTCCACCGGTTCCGGTGACCGCCACCGGACGCCGTCGTCCTTCCCGCACTCCGCCGCCGCGTAATCCCGTCAGTCGCCTTCGAGTGCCCCAGAGGAGTGGCCATGCGACACAGATTCGCGCGCCTGCTGTCGATAGCAGGTTGCGCGGTGGTGATGTTGGGGCTGGCTGCAGCGCCGGCGCCCGCGCACCCCGAAGGGTTCCACGTCCTGCTGTTCAGCAAGACCGCCGCCGGGGCCTACCGACACGACTCGATCCCGGCCGGCATCACGATGTTCGAGCAGCTGGCCGCCCAGAACGAGTGGGAGCTGACCAAGAGCGAGGACTCGTCGATCTTCAACGACGCCGCCCTCGCCACCTTCGACGTGGTGGTCATGCTCCAGACCTCCGGCATGGTGTGGGACAACGACGCGCAGCGCGCCGCGGCGCAGAGGTACATGCGCGCCGGCGGCGGCTTCGCCGCGATCCACAACGCGACGGACATGAACATCGAGCAGCAGTTCCCCTGGTGGGACCAGATGCTCGGCATGACGATGACCGCGCACTCGGCCACCGTCTCCGGCACCGCCAAGGTCGCCGACCGCAAGCACCCGTCCGGGGCCGCGTTACCGGACCGGTGGACGCGCACCGAGGAGTGGTACAACTTCAACCGCTCCGCGCGCGGCAACGCGCACGTGCTGGTGACCGCCGACGAGACGACGTACGACCCGGGCTCGAGCCGGATGGGGTACGACCACCCGATCTCGTGGTGCCGCAACTACGAGGGCGGCCGGCTGTGGGCCACCGCCATGGGTCACCAGGCGTCCAGCTACTCCGAGCCGCTGTTCCGCGAGCACGTCAAGGGCGGCGTGGAGTCGGCGGGCGGCAAGGTGCAGGCCGACTGCGGTCCCACCGTGTGGAGCAGCTTCGAGAAGGTGGCGCTGGACGACAACACCGTCGGCCCGGCGGCGCTGGACGTCGCCAAGGACGGCCGCGTGTTCTACGCGGAGTACGGCGGCAGGGTGAAGGTCTACAAGCCGGACACCCGCACCACCGTCACGGCGGCGACCCTGAGCGTCTACACCGGCGGTGAGGACGGCCTGACCGGGCTCGCGCTCGACCCGAACTTCGCCACCACCAAGTGGATCTACCTGATGTACTCCCCCGCAGGCGGCGGCGAGGACATCGCCAGGGTCTCGCGGTTCACCGTGAACGGCGACGCGCTGGACCTGGCCAGCGAGCGGATCCTGATGAAGGTGCCGTCGTCGCGGCAGGCGCCGGAACCGGGCCACACCGGCGGCTACATCGCGTTCGGCCCGGGCGGCAACCTCTACATCGGCACCGGCGACGACGTCCAGCCGCACCGCTCCGACGGCTACGCGCCGATCGACGAGCGGCCGGGCTGGGCGAGCAACGACGTCCAGGCCACCTCGGCGAACACCAACGACCTGCGGGGCAAGATCCTGCGCATCCACCCGGAGACCAACGGGACCTACACCATCCCGTCCGGCAACATGTTCGCGCCGGGCACGGCCAGGACGAAGCCCGAGATCTACGCGATGGGCTTCCGCAACCCGTTCCGGTTCTCGGTGCACCCGACGTCGGGCGCGATCTACGCCGCCGACTACGGCCCGGACGCCGCCAACGACAACCCCAACCGCGGGCCCGGCGGGACCGTCGAGTGGAACGTCATCACGTCGCCCGGCTTCTACGGCTGGCCGTACTGCATCGGCGACAACATCCCGTTCAACGACTACAACTTCGCCACGGGCCAGTCGGGCGCCAAGTTCAACTGCGACCAGCCGGTGAACAACTCGCCCAACAACACCGGCCTGACCACGCTCCCGGCCGCGCGCAAGGCCGAGGTCTGGTACGGCAACGGCGCGAACGGCAACAAGTTCCCGGAGATGGGCAGCCCCTCGGGCGGCGAGGCGCCGGGCGCGTTCCCGATCTACCAGTACGACGCGAACAACCCGTCGCCCACCAAGTTCCCGGCCTACTTCGACCAGACGCCGTTCTTCGGCGAGTGGTCGCGCAACCGGATGTGGGAGTTCCGGGTCGGCCAGGACGGGAAGCTGTTGAAGATCAACGACTTCCTGTCGAACCTGAGCTTCAAGTCGCCGCTGGACATGAAGTTCGGCCCGGACGGGGCGATGTACCTGCTCGAATGGGGTTCCGGCTACGGTCGGGACAACCCCGACTCCGGGCTCTACCGCATCGACTACAAGAGCGGCGACCGCAGCCCGGTCGCGACCGCGACGGCGACGCCCACATCCGGTCCTTCACCCCTGACGGTGCGGTTCTCCAGCGCCGGCTCCGGTGACCCGGAAGGCGGCCCGGTGACCTACCGGTGGGAGTTCGGCGACGGCGGCACGTCCACCGAGGCCAACCCCACGCACACCTACACCGCCAGGGGCCAGTTCAACGCCAAGCTCACCGTCACCGACGTCGGCGGGAAGTCCGGCGTGGGCAGCGTGGTCGTGACGTCGGGCAACACCGCGCCGACGGTCAACCTGAGCATCCCGGACGGCGGCATGTTCGGCTGGGGCGACTCGATCCCGTACACGGTCACGGTCACCGACCCCGAGGACGGCACGATCGACTGCGGCAAGGTGACCACGACCCCGGCGCTGGGCCACGACCAGCACGGGCACGACCTCTCGCCGATCCCCGGCTGCACGGGCACGTTGAAGGCGGAGACCGACAGCGCGCACGCCAACCTGAACTCGTTCTGGGTGGCGGCGAGCAGGTACACCGACAACGGCTCGACCGGCGTGCCCGCGCTGGAAGGCAGCCGGAAGGTCCTGCTGCAGCCCAAGCGCAAGCAGGCCGAGTACTTCACCGGCTCCTCCGGCGTCAGGGTCGTGTCGCAGGCCGCGGCCGAGTCCGGCGCACGGGTCGGCGACATCGCCACCGGTGACTGGATCTCCTTCACGCCGTACAACTTCAGCGGCATCAACCAGGTGTCCGTCCGGCTGTCGTCGCCGAGCGGTGGCGGCTCGGTCGAGTTCCGCGCCGGTTCGCCGACGGGGGCGCTGATCGCCACGGTCCCGGTCCCGAGCACCGGCGGCTGGGACAACTACGTGAGCACGCCCGCCGTGAACGTCACCAACCCCGGTGGCACCACGGAGCTGTTCATGGTGTTCAGGACCGGCACGAGCTCCTTCGACGTCGACTCGATGACGTTCACCGGCAACGGCGTCGGCACGCCGGGCACCGGCGGCGGGACGGGCCGCATCGTCGGCGTCGGCGGCAAGTGCGTCGACGTCAACGGCAGCAGCACCGCCGACGGCGCCAAGGTCCAGCTGTGGACCTGCAACGACGGCGCCAACCAGACGTGGACGCGCACCGGGCAGACGCTCCGGGCCCTGGGCAAGTGCCTCACCGTCAACGGCGGCAGCACCGCCGACGGCGCCCAGGTGCAGCTGTGGAGCTGCAACGGTTCGGCGTCCCAGAACTGGTCGCCGCAGTCCGACGGCTCGCTCCGCAACGGCGCCAAGTGCCTGGACGCCAACGGCGGCAGCTCCGCCGACGGGACGCAGCTGATCATCTGGACCTGCAACGGCGGCGCCAACCAGCGGTGGACGCTGCCCTGAGCGGGCGGCCCGCGGTCCCGGCACGCGCCGGGGCCGCGGGCCCTTCGCCGCGAGGTTCCTTCGCACCGCACGGCAAGGAGGACTGTCATGGGCAGGACCACGTCGGTGGGGCGGGCACGGCCGGGGAAGTCACTCCGCCACGCCGCCGGGCCGCGATCACCGCGCTCCCTGTGGGGCTCGGCGACGGCCCTGGTCACCACGTTCGCGCTCGGGTTCGCCGTCGCGTTCGTGACGGGCTCGTGGACGTCCGGTCCGGACGCGACGGAGCGCCGGATCGCCGAGTTGAAGCAGGCCGAGGCGCAGCGTGACGTCGAGCAGGTCGGCACGTTGATCGAGCTCGCCAAAGGCGGCCGGGAACGCCTGACACCGGTGTTGGAGGCGATGGCGAAGGCGTCTCCCCCGCCGGGTGCCGGGTCGCCGGCCGCACCCACGACCGACGACGTGCGCGGCTGGCGCGACGTCGTGTCCGCGGAGGTGCGGCGGTACGCCGAGACACCGTCCGCGGGCAACGGCGTGAACGTCGCCCGCACCGGGATGCGCACCGCCGTCGAACAACTCGCCGCCGCGGTCGACGGTTTCGCCGCCGCCGCCACCGCTCCCGAACCGCTGGCGGGCGACCTGCTGACCCTGGCCGGCGCGCAGCGCACGTTGGCACTGCGCACCTGGTCGGTGGCCGCGCTCCAACTGGACGTGATCAGCATCGACGCCGGCAAGGGCCACGTGCACGTGTACCTGCCGTCCGGGCCGGACTCCGGCGCGATCGCGGCCGACACGACGCCGGAGGGCAGCGGGTGACCGCCGACCCACCCCATCCGCAAGCCACACCCACACAGAACGGAAGCACACCCGTGTCAAAGGACAACCGCTTTCACCGGCGCTGGACGCTGTTCGGCGCCGCCGCCGCGCTGCTCTTCGCGGGCGCCGAAGTCGCCGGCGCCGAGCCCGCGCCCGCGGCCCCCGTCGCGTCGGACACCGTCACCACCGCCGCCGCGACCCCGGGCTGCGGCAAGGCGCCGACCCTGCGCAGCGGCACGCACACCATCCAGACCGGTGGCAAGACCCGCAGCTTCATCCTGAGCATCCCCGACAACTACAACAACACCTACCAGCACCGGTTGGTCTTCGGCTTCCACTGGTTGGGCGGCACCATGAACCAGGTCGCCGGCGGCGGGAGCGACGGGGCCGTCTACGCCCACTACGGACTGAAGCAGCTGTCGAACAACACTGCGATCTTCGTCGCGCCCCAGGGCCTCAACAACGGCTGGGGCAACTCCGGCGGCGAGGACGTCAACTTCGTCGACGCCATGATCAAGCGGATCGAGGACGACCTCTGCGTCGACACCACGCAGCGCTTCTCGCTCGGCTTCAGCTACGGCGGCGCGATGAGCATCTCGCTCGCGTGCTCCCGGCCGACGGTGTTCCGCGCCATCGCCGCCATCGCCTCACCCGGTGAGATCAGCGGCTGCTCGGGCGGCACCGCACCCGTCGCCTACATGGGCATCCACGGCATCTCGGACAACATCGGCAGCGGACGCGCCCAGCGCGACAGGTGGGTCCGCAACAACGGCTGCACGACCCAGAACCCGCCGGAGCCGTCCCGGGGCAGCAACACGCACATCAGCACCGCCTACTCGGGGTGCCGGACCGGGTACCCGGTCGTCTGGGCCCCGTTCGACGGTGGCCACCAGCAGGGACCGGTGGACGGGTGCGCGGGCTGCGAGTCCGGTGCCAGGAGCTGGGTCAAGGGCGAGGTGTGGAAGTTCTTCACCGGTGAGCAGGGCCCCGGCCCGGGCCCGGACCCGACCACGTTCCGGTTGCGCGGCGAGGCCAGCAGCCGGTGCCTGGACGTCAACGGCGCGAACTCGGCCAACGGCACGCAGATGATCATCTGGGACTGCAACAGCGGCGCCAACCAGCAGTTCACCGTGAACGGGAAGGCCCTGCAGGTGATGGGCAAGTGCCTGGACATGCCGAGTAACGCCGCCGCGGGCACCCGGGTGCGGATCTGGGACTGCACCAGCGGCGCCAACCAGCAGTGGAACCTCAACACCAACGGCACGATCAGCAACGCGCAGAACGGGCTGTGCCTCGACGTCAACGGCGCCGCCACCGCCAATGGCTCCGCGGTGATCGTGTGGAACTGCCACACCGGCGCGAACCAGCGCTGGGCCCGGGCCTAGCAGTGGTCGAGGGGCGGCCGGCGAACCGACGGCCGCCCCTCACCCGAGCCCGAACCCGACCGAGTGGAACGACAAGGCGGCCTGGCACGGGTCGAGGCGGCCCGCGAAGGTGCGGGCCGCCTCGACCCGTCGGTCGGGTACCGCCGTGGGAGCTCCTCGGCCGGCCGCCGTGGGGTGCGCTAGGAGGTGAGGCGGAACGCGGCGAGGCGGAAGTCGCCGTGCAGGGTCAGCCGCAGGTCGTGCACCCCGTCCGACCGCCCCTCGAACCGCGCGGTGGCGGTCGTCCACGTGTAGCGGTCGCCCGTCACCGGCACGTCCACCACGCCGAGCGACCGGTCGGCCAGGTGGAACTCCAGCCGCGCCTGCCCCGGACCACCCACTCGCGCCACCTCGACCTCGACGCCGACAGCGCCGGTCAGGTCCGCGGCCCGGAACAGCAGCGTCGCGGGCGCCGTCGGGTCCGCCGGGGCGACCGCGTCACCGGTCACCCGGGTCGCGTCGACGAGCACGATTTCCGAGTAGTCGTCGAAGTCGACGGCGCGGGTGTTCCGGTCCACGACCGCGCGCGGCATCGGGTCTTCGCCGGTGACGGTGAACCGCGCGGTGAGGACGTGGTCCTCGGCCGAACGGGCGACGACGATCTCGTAGTCGCCCGGGTCGACCGCGAACGCACCGCGTTCGACGTCCCAGTGCGCGAACCGGTCGACGGGCAGCCGGAAGGTCAGCACCTCGCGGTCCCCCGCGCCGACGCGGACCTTGCGGAAGTCGACGAGGCGCAGCCGGGGCGCGTCGTAGCGGGCGGCCACCGCGCGCGCGTAGACCTGGACCACCTCGCTGCCGGACCGCGCACCTGTGTTCGCCACCGTCACCGAGAGGCCGAGCGACCCGTCCTGCGGCACCACCTCCGACGACAACCGCAGGTCGCGGTAGGCGAAGTCGGTGTAGGACAGGCCGTGGCCGAACGGGTACAGCGGCGCGGTCCGGTGGTACTGGTAGGTCCACCCCGCCTTGATGACGTCGTAGTCGAGCGGGTGGGGCAGCTCGTCGTCGCCCCGGTACCAGGTCTGCGGCAGCCTGCCGGCGGGCTCGGCGTCACCGAGCAGCACGGCGGCGAGCGCGTGGCCTGTCTCCTGCCCGCCGTGGGACGTCCACACCACGGCGGGCAGGTGCTCGTCGGCCCAGTCGACGGCGTAGGGGTAGCTGCTCATCACCACCAGGACGGTGGCCGGCCGGACCTCGGCGACGGCGCGGAGCAGCGCCGCCTGCGTCCCGGGCAGCGCGGTGCCGGTGCGGTCCTGGGTCTCGCGGCCGTTGATGAGCGGGTGGTTGCCGAGGACGACGACCGCGACATCGGCGGCCGCCGCGGCGGCGCGGGCTTCCTCCGCGCCGTCGCGCACCAGCTCACGCGACCAGCGCTCGGCGGTCTCGGGCGTCTCGGCCGTGACGGCCACCCGGCCGTCTGCCTGGTCGATCGCGGCGTAGCGGCCGGTGAGGACGTTGCGCACGAGCACCGCGTCGCCGTCGTCCGCGACGGGCTCCAGCACGAACGTCTCGTGCACGTCCCAGCTCTTGACGCGTTCTTCCTCGATGACCAGGGAGCCGTACTTGGCGCCGAGGTGCCGACCGGTGTCGGCGGACCGCAGCGTCACCACGTCGTCACCCCACTCCGTGACGTCGAAGGCGGTGTCGCCCAGCAGTTGGCCGGTGGTGCGGGAACGCAGCGCGATGCGGTCGTCACCCGACACCCGCATCACCTCGCCGACCGCCTCCTGGAGACCGGCGGCGACGGTGACCTGGTACGGCATCGTGCCGCTGTACCAGTCCTCGTGCAGCACGTCGGACAGCGGGCCGATGACCGCCACGCGGGGCGCCGCGGCCTTGTCGAGCGGCAGAAGGCCGTCGTTCTTCAGCAGCACCACGGACTCGGTGGCCGCCCGCGCGGCGAGCACCCGGTGGTCCGGGTGGTCGATCACGTCGGGACCGATCGCCGCGTACGGGTCGAGGTCCGGGTCGAACTCACCGAGGCGGAACCGCAGCGCCAGCTGCCGGCGCACGGCCCGGTCGATGTCGGCCTCGTCGATCAGGCCGCGGTCCAGCGCCTCGCGCAGCCGTCCGACCGGTGTGCCGCTGTCGGTGCCGTGGTCGGTGAAGCTGTCGATGCCCGCCTTGAGGGCGGCGGCGTGGGACTCCGCGTGGTCGTCGAAGTAGTGCTCCAGGTCGACCAGGTTGGACGGCGCCTCCGCGTCGCTGACCACGAACAGCTCGTGCCCGGTCGGCTCGGCCCAGCGGCGCAGCTCGTCCTCGATCAACGGGCTGACGTGGCACGGACGGCCGTTGACCAGGTTGTAGGCGGCCATGGCGCCGGTCGCCGCGCCGGACTCCACCACGGGCCGGAACGCCGCCAGGTCGTACTCGTGCAGCACACGGGGACGCACACCGGAGGAGGTGGTGCAGCGGTCGTCCTCGTTGTTGTAGGCCAGGAAGTGCTTGAGCACGGGCGCCGCGCGCAGGAACCGCGGGTCGTCCCCCGCCATGCCGCGGCAGAACGCCTCCGCGATCCGCGCGGTGTGCACCGGGTCCTCGGAGTAGCCCTCCTCGTTGCGCCCCCAGCGCGGGTCGCGCAGCAGGTTCACCACCGGCGCCCACGCCTGCAGGCTCGTCGGGGCGTCGCCGTCGGCGGGTGGGCGGTGCCGGTGGAACGCGCGCAGTTCGATCGAGGTCGCCTCCGCCACGCGGCGCACCAGGTCCTCGTCCCAGGTGGCGCCCAGGCCCACTGCCTGCGGGAACGCCGTGGCGACGCCGAGCCACGACACACCGTGCAACGCCTCGGAGCCGGTGCGGAAGGGGCCGAGGCCCAGCCGCGGCACGCCCGGTGCGTGCTGGTGCAGCATCGCGATCCGCTCGTCGAGCGTCAGCCGGTCGAGCAGGTCATCGACGCGCTTGCGCACGTCCAGCTCGGAGTCGTGGAACGGCAGCCGCTCGGTGGCGGACAGGGATGAGGAACTCACGCGGCACAACCCCTCGAGTTAGATCAGGTGAAGCGCTTCAACGCTGACACGGGCCCAGCAGCACTGTCAATCCGCGCTTCCAACCTCGTATCTTGCTTGGTAACTGACCCTTGCCGTGCGTCACGTCACATGACTACTCTCCCGACATCGTCAAGCGCTTCGACACTCCGGCTTTCAACGAAGAAGGGTGGGCCCTGTCATGGGGATTGAGCTGAATCGCAGAAGGTTCCTGAGCACCACGGCCTCGGTTGCGGGCCTCGCGGCCATGGGTGGCCTGTTGTCCGCCTGCGGCGGCGGCGCTCAGCAGAAGACCGGCGCGAACAGCGACGCCCTCAAGGCCGCGCTGCCGAAGTACGTCCCGAGCAGCGCGATCAAGGCGGACATCGCGTCCGTCGCCGGTGGCCCGGACATCCTGACCGACCCCGGCTTCCTCACCTACCCTTCGAACCAGGTCACCACGGTGTCCGGCATCCCGGGCAAGGGCGGCAGGTACACGACCGTCACGCCGCTGTGGGGCACGATCCCGCCCGCCGACAACTCGTTCTACCAGGCCATGAACAAGGCGCTGGGCGTCACGCTCGACATGAAGCCAGCCGACGGCAACAACTACGCCACGATCGTCCCCACCATGACCGCCGCCAAACGGCTGCCCGACTGGATCCAGCTGCCGTCCTGGTGGAACCCCAACTTCAACGTCGGCGAGCTGGCCGGGTCGCAGCTCGCGGACCTGACGCCCTACCTGTCCGGCGACAACATCACGAAGTACCCCAACCTCGCGGCCATCCCCACGGGCGCCTGGCAGGCCGGGGCCTGGGGCGACAAGATCTACGGCATCCCGTCGTTCTCCAGCGGGTTCGTGATCACCGGCGCCACGAGCTTCCGCCGCGACCTCCTCGAGGCCAGGGGCATCACCGCGGACCAGGTGAAGTCCGCCGACGACCTGATGAACCTGGGCAAGGAGCTGACCGACGCCAAGGGTGGCGTGTGGGCGTTCGACGACGTGTGGACCTACATGTTCCCGTCCTGGGGCGTGCCCCTCAAGTGGACGGTGAAGGACGGCAAGCTGGTCTACAAGTACGACATGCCGGAGCTGCTGGAAGCCCTGGAGTGGCACCACAAGCTCGCCACCGCGGGCTACGTGCACCCCGACGCGCTGGCCGGCAACAACGCCGACGGCAACGTGCGCTTCTACTCCGGGAAGGTGCTGATCGCGGGCGGCGGCGCCGGCGGCTGGAACGCCTCCGACCACCAGTCCGGCACGGCCGCGAACCCGAACTTCCGGCGGGGCTTCTTCGACTTCATCACCGCGGACGGCAAGGGCGAGCCGCGGATCGAGATCGGGCCCTCCTCGCGCATCATCAGCTACCTCAACAGCAACCTGAAGCCGGAGCAGATCGAGGAGCTGCTGTCGGTGGCCAACTACCTGGCCGCGCCGTACGGCTCCAAGGAGTACACGCTGGTCAACTTCGGCGTCGAAGGCGTCCACCACACGATGGTCAACGGCGTGCCGACCGCCACCGAAGAGGGCAAGAAGAACGTCCAGCCGCAGACCTTCCCGTTCCTGGCCTCGCCGGCCTCGGTGATCAGCAACCCCGGCGCGGACATCGTCACCAACGACAACACCGCCTGGCAGGCCGCGAACGTCAAGCACCTCAAGAAGCCGGTGTTCTGGAACATGAACATCAGCGTGCCGCGGTCGATGGCCACCGCCGAGGCGGGGCAGGCCGTCGAGGACGCCATCAAGGACTGCTACCACGGCAAGAAGACGGTCGCCGAGGTGAAGGAGGCCATCAACACCTGGAAGTCCAGTGGCGGCGGCGACAAGCTGGTCCAGTGGATGGACGAGAACGTCCTGCAGAAGTTCGGGACCGGGCAATGAGCTCCGTGACCACGGAGCCTCCCGCACGGAAGAACAAGCTGAGCTTGCGGGTGAGGCTGCGGCGGGACCGGTCGTTGCTGTTGATGACCGTGCCCGCCGTCGTCCTGCTCCTGGTCTTCAACTACGTCCCGCTGTTCGGGCTGCTGACGGCGTTCCAGGACTACAACCCGCTGGTGGGGGTCTGGAACAGCGAGTGGGTGGGCCTCGCCCAGTTCGAGGCCCTGTTCGGCGACGGGCTGTTCTGGGGATCGCTGACCAACACGCTGTACCTCAGCTTCGTGCAGCTGATCCTGTTCTTCCCGATCCCGATCGCGCTGGCGCTGCTGCTGAACTCGGTGCTCAGCGAACGGCTGCGCAACCTCATCCAGTCCATCGCCTACCTGCCGCACTTCTTCTCGTGGGTGCTCGCGATCACGATCTTCCAGCAGATGTTCGGCGGTGCGGGGCTGCTCAACCAGTTCCTGCGCAGCAACGACATCAGCACCTGGGACATCATGACCAACCCCGACACGTTCGTGCTGCTGGTCACCTCGCAGGCGATCTGGAAGGAGGCCGGCTGGTCGATCATCGTCTTCCTCGCCGCGCTCGCCGCCATCAACACCGACCTGTACGAGTCGTCGGCGGTGGACGGGGCCGGGCGGTGGCGGCGGCTGTGGCACATCACGCTGCCCGGCATGGCCGGCGTCATCATGCTCATGCTGGTGCTGCGCCTCGGCAACGCGCTCACCGTCGGGTTCGAGCAGTTCCTGGTCCAGCGGGAGGCGGTCGGCCACGAGGCGGCCGACGTGCTCGACACCTTCGCGTTCTACTACGGCATCGCCACCAACAACTACAGCTACGGCGCGGCGGCCGGGTTGTTCAAGAGCGTCATCTCGCTGCTGCTCATCTGGGGCGCGAACAAGATGGCGCACGCCTTCGGCGAAGACGGGTTGTACCGGAAATGACCGAGACGCTGACCATCGAACGCACCAAGGACAAGCGCGACGTGACCGGTCGGGCCCCCGTCCGGCGCCGGAAGCGCGGCAAACGCCCGGTCTGGGAGGAGCCGCCGACCGCGGCCGGCCAGACCGCCAAGGGCCTGACCCTCGGCGTGGTCGTGGCCGTGGTCCTGGTCCCGTTGTGGATCATCGTGGTGACCAGCCTGTCGACCCAGGCGGCGGTCAACCGCGCGGGCGGCCTGGTGATCTGGCCGACCGACGTGACCTTCGAGGCGTACCGCGTGATGCTGGGCGACTCCACGGTGCGCAACGCGCTGTTCGTCAGCCTCGGCATCACGGCGGTCGGCACGGCGGTGTCCATGGTCGTGTCGGTCCTGTGCGCCTACGGCCTCTCCCGGTCCGGTTCGGTGGCCCACCGCTTCATCCTGGTGCTGCTGATCCTCACGATGTTCGTCAGCGGCGGCCTGATCCCGACCTTCCTGGTCGTCACCGAACTCGGCGGGTACGGGCAGTACTGGGCGCTGATCCTGCCCGGCGCGGTGTCGGTGTTCAACATCCTGGTGCTGCGGGCGTTCTACTCGAGCACCTCGGCCGACCTGATCGAGGCGGCGCGGATCGACGGCGCCGGCGACTGGCGGATCCTGTGGAAGATCGTCCTGCCGACGTCCCGGGCGGTGACCGCGGTGGTCGCCCTGTTCTACGGCGTGGGCTACTGGAACTCGTTCTTCAACGTGATGCTCTACATGCCGACCGACAGCGAGAAGTGGCCGCTCCAGTACGTGCTGCTGACCTACGTCAACCGGGGCAACGGGCTGCCCGGATCGATGAACTCGGGCTTCGGCTCGCAGTTCGCGCAGACCGCGCCGCTGTCGTTGCAGATGGCAGTCGTGGTGTTGACGATCGTGCCGCTGCTGCTGGTCTACCCGTTCATGCAGAAGCACTTCCGTGTCGGCGTGCTCACCGGGGCGGTCAAGGGCTGAACCGGCACACTGTGCGCACGCGGGCGCCGGAGCGGGCCCGGACGAGGACGAGAAAGCAGGAGCATCACGCATGGTGACACTCGCCGATGTGGCCAGGCACGCGGGCGTGTCCGCCAGCACGGTCAGCTACGTGCTCAGCGGCAAGCGCTCGATCTCCGAGGAGACCCGGCGCCGCGTCGAGCGTTCGGTGGCCGAGCTCGGCTACCACCCCAACGCCGGCGCCAGGGCGCTGGCCGCGAAGCGCTCGCACATAGTCGCCCTCGTGGTGCCCCTGCGCGCCGACGTCTACGTGCCGATCATGATGCAGATCGCCATCTCGGTCACCATGACGGCCCGCAAGCACGGCTACGACGTGCTGCTGATCACCAACGACGAGGGGCCGGAGGGCGTGCGCCGGGTCGCGGTGAGCGGCCTGGCGGACGGGGTGATCCTGATGGACGTCGGGTTGGACGACGAGCGCATCCCGGTGCTGCGCGAGTTGCGCACGCAGGCCGCGCTCATCGGCCTGCCCGACGACCGCAGCGGCTTGTCCTGCGTCGACCACGACTTCGCCGCCGCGGGCGCGTTGTGCGCGGACCACCTCGCCGACCTCGGCCACCGGGAGATCGCGTTCATCGGGTACGGCTCGGGGGTCTACCAGCGGCACGCCGGGTACGCCGAGCGCACCCTGATGGGCTTCCGGGACCGCGCCGAGGCCAGGGGTCTGCGCTTCGTGCACCGGCCGTGCGAGGGCACGTACGAGAGCACCGCCGGGACGCTGGCCCGCATCCTCGCCGACCGGCCGGACACCACGGGGTTCGTGGTGCAGAACGAGGGCGCGATCGGCCCCCTGCTCAGCTTGCTGCGCATCAGCGGGCGCACGGTTCCCGAGGACGCCTCCGTGATCGCGCTGTGCCCCGAGCTGCTCGCCGAGCAGTACGCGCCGGCGCTGACGGCGGTCACCGGCCCGGCGCAGGAGCTCGGCAGGGTCGCCGTCGAGCAGCTCATGGGGCGGATCACCGCCGCCGGGCGCGACGAGGTGCCCGACGACGAGCTCGTCCTGCTCGAACCCGTGCTGACCGTCCGGGAGAGCACCGGCCCGCACCGCAGCCGGACTCCCAGCTCGACCTGAAGACCACCGAGCGGCTCCACCGCGTCCGGCGCGGACGCGACGAACCATCACCACCGCCAGGAGCACCGAATGCACTTCCGTGATCTCGGCGACGCCCTCGAATGGCGAGCCGGCGGCGAGACCCTGCGCGTCGAGGCGTGGGGGCCCGACGCCGTCCGGGTCCGGGCCACCCCCGGCGGGTCGGTGCTCGACGACCTGCCCGGCGCGCTGCTCGACGCCCCGCCGGGCGGCCATCCGGAGATCGGCATCGCCGAGCACCACGCGACCCTGGTCAACGGCGCGCTGACGGTGCGGGTCGACGCCGACACCGCGGGCTCCGTCACCCCGTACCTCCCGGCGACCGCCGGCCGGCTGACGTTCCTGCGCACGGAGGACGGCGCGGAGCTGCTGGCCGAGCAACCCGCCCACTTCTGGTGGCCGGGTCCGCGGTCGGCGGCGCCGACCGGCAACGGCTACCACCGCCTGGAGCAGCGGTTCCGCGCCTACCCCGGTGAACGGCTCTACGGCCTCGGCCAGCACACCCACGGCATGTTCGACCAGAAGGGCGCCGTCGTCGACCTCGTGCAGCGCAACGGCGAGGTGACGATCCCGCTGCTGGTGTCCGACCGCGGCTACGGCCTGCTGTGGAACTCGCCCGCCGTCGGCCGCGTCGAGCTGGCCGAGACGGGCACCCGGTGGGTGGCCGACAGCGCACGCCAGATCGACTACTGGGTGACCGCGGGCGCACCCGCCGACGTGCTGCGGCGGTACGCCGACGCGACCGGCCACGCACCGGAGCTGCCCTCCTGGGCGGCCGGTTTCTGGCAGTGCAAGCTGCGCTACCGCACCCAGGAGGAGCTGCTGGAAGTCGCCCGCGAGCACCGGCGGCGGGGTCTGCCGCTGTCCGTGATCGTGTGCGACTTCTTCCACTGGACCCACCTCGGCGAGTGGCGCTTCGACCCGGAGGAGTGGCCCGACCCGGCCGGGATGGTGCGCGAGCTGGACGAGCTGGGCGTCAAGCTCATGGTGTCGGTCTGGCCGTCGGTCGGCCCGGCGAGCGAGAACTACCACCCGATGCTGGACCGGGGGCTGTTCATCGGGTCCGACTACGGGCCGGTGGCCCACGCCGACTGGCCGGACAAGGGCCTGGGCGCGTACTCGGCGCAGGTCGCGTTCTACGACAGCACCAATCCCGAGGCCCGCGACTACGTCTGGGAGCGACTCCGCCGCGGCTACCACGAGCTGGGCATCACGGTCTTCTGGCTCGACGCCTCCGAGCCCGAGCTCAAGCCCGGCCACCAGACCGGTCTGCGCTACCACGCGGGCCCCGGTCAGGAGGTCGCCAACCTGTACCCGCGCGAGAACGCCCGCATGGTCCACGACGGCCTGCGCGCGGCGGGCGAGACCGGGATCATCTCGCTCAACCGGTCCTCCTGGGCGGGCGCGCAGCGCTACGGCGCGGCGCTGTGGTCCGGCGACATCGGCACGGACTTCGCCACGCTGCGCGCGCAGATCAAGGCCGGCCTGAACGTGATGATGTCCGGCATCCCCTGGTGGACGACGGACATCGGCGGCTTCCACGGCGGCGACCCGGACGACCCGGCGTACCGCGAGGTGCTGGTGCGGTGGTTCCAGTACGGGACGTTCTGCCCGCTGTTCCGCCTGCACGGCTTCCGCGGCCCCTCGCAGGTCCTGGAGCCCGCCATGACGGGCCTGCCCAACGAGGTCTGGTCCTACGGCGACGAGGTCTACCCGATCCTGGTCGACCACCTCCACCTGCGCGAACGCCTGCGGCCGTACGTCATGGAGCAGATGCGCGCCGCCGCGGCGACCGGTCTGCCGCCCATGCGGCCGCTGTTCCTGGAGTTCCCCGACGACGAGCGGGCGTGGGAGGTCGACGACGCGTTCCTGCTGGGCCCTGACCTGCTCGTCGCGCCCGTCACCGCGGCGGGGGCGCGGGAGCGGACGGTGCACCTGCCCGCCGGAGCCCGGTGGACCGACGCGTGGACCGGCCGGGAACACCCGGGAGGGCAGACGGTCACCGTCGCCGCCCCGCTCGAACGCATCCCCCTGTTCGTGCGCGACGACGCACGGCTTCCACTGCACGAGGAGCGGGCTTGACAACCTCCCCTCCCTGGAGGGGAGGGGATTCCCCGCCGGGCTCGCGCCCCGACAGTTCCTGCTTCCTCTCCCCGGAAGGGAGGTTTCGCCGAATGCCTCGCCGACTGGCGTCGGGCCGGTCTCACACCGGCTCCACAGGCTGTGACCCCCTGCCCGGCGGCCAGGACGTCGTGCGCGGCGTTGACGTCGCGCGCGGCGTTGACGTCGCGGTCGTGCGAAGCCCCACCGCCGGGGCACGTCCACCCGCGCACCCGCAGCGGCAGCGTGCCGAGCAGGAACCCGCGGTCCGAGCAGCTCTTCGAGCTGGGCAGCCACCGGTCGACCACGACCAGGTCGCGGCCGTACCACCGGCACCCGTACTCCAGCGTGGACCGCGGATCCGACCGAGAGCGGTGCCGGAACGCCCGCTTCACCACCCCCGACACCATGATCCACACGTTGACGCCTGACGGGTGAACCTCCCCGATCCGGTCGAGAGCATCGGTTCTCCCCGGCATGAGCGCCGGTGTATCCAACGACAGGAGCCCAGATGACGACGCGCGACCTGACCGAGCGGCTCGGCGGCCTCGCCTTCGGTGGCGACTACAACCCCGAGCAGTGGGACGAGCCGGTCTGGGCCGAGGACGACGAGCTGATGCGCCGGGCGCGGGTCAGCCTCGCCACGGTCGGCGTGTTCTCGTGGGCCTTGATGGAGCCGGAGGAAGGCCGCTACGACTTCGCCTGGCTCGACGCCCACCTCGACCGGCTGCACGCGAACGGCGTAGCCGTCGACCTGGCCACGCCGACCGCCTCCCCTCCCCCGTGGTTCACCAGGGCGCACCCGGAGGCGCTGCCCGTGACCGCCGACGGCGTCCGGCTGGTGCACGGCAGCCGCGACACCTACTGCCTGGCCGCGCCGGCCTACCGCGACGCGGCCCGCCGCATCGCCTCCGCCCTGGCCGAGCGCTACGGCAGCCACCCCGCGGTCGCGCTGTGGCACGTGCACAACGAGTACGCCACGCTCTGCTACTGCGACCACGCCGCCGCCGCGTTCCGCACCTGGCTGCGCGACCGGCACGGCGCGCTGGACGCGCTGAACGAGGCGTGGGGCACGGCGTTCTGGAGCCAGCGCTACACCTCGTGGGACGACGTCCTGCCGCCCCGCGCCACGCAGTGGCACCACAACCCCGGGCAGTCGCTGGACTTCCGCCGCTTCTGCTCCGACCTGGCGCTGGCCGCCTACCGGGAGCAGCGCGACGCGATCCGCGCGCACAGCGACCGACCGGTGACCACCAACCTGATGCTGCCCGGCTACCAGAACCTCGACCTGTGGGCGTTCGGCCGCGAGCTGGACTTCGTGACCGTCGACCACTACCCGGACCAGCCGGGTCTCGACGCGGCGGCGGACACGGCGTTCGGCGCGGACCGCGCCCGGTCGTTCGGGGGCGGCCGACCGTGGTTGCTCATGGAGCAGGGCGCGAACACCGTCTACGCCGAGGGCCGGGTGCTGCCGAAGAACCCGGGCGACATCATGCGGCACACGCTGAGCCACATCGCGCGCGGCTCGGAGGGCGCGCTGTTCTTCCAGTGGCGCCAGTCGAGGGCGGGCGCCGAGACGTGGCACTCGGCGATGGTGCCGCACGCCGGGGCCGACAGCCGGATCTTCCGCGAGGTGGAGGCGGTCGGCGAGGCGGTCGCCCGGCTCGCCGAGGTGGCCGGGTCGACGGTGACCGCCGAGGTGGCCGTGCTGCACGACGCGGAGGCGTGGTGGGCGTCGGAGGCCGACGGCCTGCCCTCGCCGGAGCTCGACTACCACTCCATGCTCCGGCGTGCGCACCGGGCGTTGTGGGACGCGGGGGTCGTCGCCGACTTCGCCCACCCGGAGCACGACCTCAGCCGGTACCGCCTCGTCCTGGCACCCGCCCTGCTCCTGATGTCGGACGCGGGGGCGGCGACCCTGCGCCGCTACGTCGCCGACGGCGGCACGCTGCTACTCCAGCACTTCAGCGGCGTGGTCGACGAACGCCCCCACGCCCGCCTCGGCGGTTTCCCGGCCCAGCCGCTGCGCGAAGCCCTCGGCATCCGGGTCGAGGAGCCCCGGCCGTTGCGGCGGGAGGAGCGGATCACGCTGTCCGACGGCGCGCACGGCACCGTGTGGAGCGAGTACCTGCACCTCGACGGCGCCGAGGCGGTCGCCGCCTACACCCACGGGATGCTCGCCGGCCGGCCGGCGCTCACCCGCCACGCCCACGGCGCAGGCCACGGCTGGTACCTCTCCACTGTCCTCGACACCCCGGACTACGCCGCGCTGGTCGACCGGCTGCTGGGTGAAGCCGGCGTGGTCCGCGAGTGGCCGCCCGGCGTGGAGGCCGTCACCCGCGGCGGCCACCGCTTCCTGATCAACCACGGCGATGACACCGTCCCGCTCCCCGAGGCCGCGCACGACCTGCTCACCGGTGGTCCGCTGACCGAGTTGCCCCCTCACAGCTGCGCCGTGCTCCGCATGCCCTGACCCTCACCCGACCCGTCGACCACGCCGTGCGCCGTGCCGCACCGGTGCGCTGGAGCGCGCCCCAAACCACGAAGGGCCTGATGGGATGTCATCGAACCACAGCGCGTTCGCCAACCCCGTGATCGCGGGCTTCCACCCCGATCCGAGCGTCTGCCGGGTCGGCGACGACTACTACCTCGTCTGCTCCAGCTTCGAGTACTTCCCCGGCGTGCCGATCTTCCACAGCCGCGACCTGGTGCGGTGGACTCAGATCGGCAACGTCCTGGACCGGCCGGAGCAGCTCCGCCTCCCGCTCGACTCGCCGTCGTCCGCCGGTGTCTACGCGCCGACCCTGCGCCACCACGACGGCCGGTTCTACCTGATCACCACGAACGTGAGCGGCGACGGCAACCTCCTGGTCACCGCCACCGACCCCGCCGGACCGTGGTCGGACCCGATCCTGCTGCCCGACCTGCCCGGCATCGACCCCGACCTCGCGTGGGACGAGAACGGCGCCTGCTGGAGCACGGTCGCCGGGGTGTCGCAGGTCCGGATCGACCCGCACACCGGGCAGGTGCTCGACGCGCCGCGGCGGATCTGGTCCGGGGCGCCCGGCGCGAAGGCGCCGGAAGCGCCGCACCTGTACCGGATCGGCGAGCACTGGTACCTGCTCATCGCCGAGGGCGGCACCGAACGCGGCCACGGCGTCTCGATCGCCCGCGGCCCCACGCCCGCCGGCCCGTTCGAGCCGTGCCCGGCCAACCCGGTCCTGACCCACCGGGGCACCGACCACCCGATCCAGAACACCGGGCACGGCGACCTCGTGCAGGGGCCGGACGGCTCCTGGTGGCTGGTGCTGCTCGGCGTGCGGCCGGGCGGCGGGACGCCCGGCTGGCACGTGCTGGGCCGTGAGACGTTCCTCGCGCCCGTGACCTGGGTGGACGGCTGGCCGGTCGTCGGCCCGCTGGAGCCCGAGTCGACCGTGCCGTGGCCGCTGGGGCCGGCGCCGACCGGGGCGGGGCGCGACGACTTCGACCTACCCCGGCTCCAGCCGGCCTGGATCTCACTGCGCGACCGCCAGGAGCGGCACTGCACGACGAAGGAACGTAGCGGGTGGCTGACCCTCCACGCGCGCGGCGGTTCGCTGGACGACCTCGACGCGGTGTTCGTCGGCCGCCGCCAGCAGCACCCGTCCTGCCGGGTGCGCGCGCTCGTGGACGCCGCGGCCGGAACGGGCGGTCTCGCGGTGCGGCTGGACGAGGAGCACCACTACGAGATCGAGGCGACCGCGGACGAGGTGCGCGTGGTCGCCCGCGTCGGCTCGCTGAAGACGGTGGTGGCATCCCGGGCGGTGCCCGCCGGACCGCTGGTCCTGGGCGTCGAGGTGCACGAGGAGCAGACCCTCCGGGACGCGCGCACCGGCCCCGACACCGTGTCCTTCGGCGTCGGCGAGCCGGACGGGACGTTCACCACCCTCGCCACGCTCGACGGCCGCTACCTCTCCACCGAAGTAGCCGGCGGCTTCACCGGCCGGGTCATCGGCCTGTACGCCGCCGCGGGCGCCGTCCACTTCGACTGGTCCGACTACGAGCCGCTTGAGAGCTGACCCGAGTCCCACGCGGGCGTTCCGCCTGCCGCAACCGGTTCCACCGACAGCAAAGGCGACCGACATGGAGAGAACCCGACCGCAATCCTGGCGCGACACGCTCCGACGGGTGGTGAGCATCCCGTTGGCCCTGGTCGTCGCCGGGGTACTCGCCGCGGGCACGGCGTCCGGCGCCGCGCCCGGGACGGAGGCCGGCGTCCCGGGCGGCGCGATGGCCGTCGCCGCCGCGATGCAGCCCTCGTGGAACCTGGGCAACAGCCTCGACGCCATCCCCGACGAGACGGCCTGGGGCAACCCGCCTGCATCCAGGGAGCTGTTCGACACCCTTCGCGCCCAGGGTTTCCGCAGCGTCCGCATCCCCGTGACGTGGTCGAACGCCCAGTCGACCACCGCTCCCTACACGATCGACGCCGAGTTGATGAGCCGCGTGAAGCAGGTCGTGGACTGGGCCCTGGCCGAGAACCTCTACGTCGTGCTCAACCTGCACCACGACTCGTGGCAGTGGATCGCGAAGATGCCGGCCGACCACGACAACGTGCTCGCGCGGTTCACCTCGACCTGGACCCAGATCACCACGACCTTCAAGCACGCGTCGCGGAGGCTGCTGTTCGAGAGCGTCAACGAACCGACCTTCGACAACGCCGACGACGCGCAGAAGGTGCGGCTGCTGGACGAGTTGAACACCTCGTTCCACCGCGTGGTGCGCCAGTCGGGCGGTCGGAACGCGACGCGCCTGCTCGTGCTGCCCACGCAGGTCTGCACGCCGGACCAGGGGCTCATGGACGACCTGGCCACCACGATGGCCTCGCTGCACGACCCGAACCTGATGGCCACCGTGCACTTCTACGGCTTCTGGCCGTTCAGCGTGAACATCGCGGGCTTCACCCGCTTCGACGAGACCGTCCGCAAGGACATGACCGACGCGTTCGCCCGGATGCGGGACACCTTCACCGCCAAGGGCATCCCGGTCTACCTGGGTGAGTACGCCCTGCTCTCCTACGACTACACCCGTCCCGGCATCATCGAGCGCGGCGAGGTGCTGAAGTACTTCGAGGCGGTGGGCGAGGAAGCCCGCAAGAGCAAGGTCGTCACGGCCCTCTGGGACGCCGGCTCGTTCCTCAACCGCCACACGCTGCAGTGGCGCGACCCGGACGTCTTCGCCCAGATCAAGTCGGGCTGGACCACCCGCTCGGGCACGGCCTCGTCCGACCTGCTGTTCGTGCCCGAGTCCACCCCGATCACCGCCAAGACGCTCACGCTCAACCTGAACGGCACGAGCTTCCGAGGGCTGTGGCACGGCGACGCGAGGCTGCGCGAGGGCCGCGACTACACCGTGTCCGGCGACCGGCTCACGCTGACCGCCACCGCGCTGACCAGGCTCGTCGGCGACCGGGCGTACGGCGTCAACTCGACGGTCGAGGCCAGGTTCTCGCGCGGCGTCCCCTGGCGGATCGACGTGATCACGAACGACGTGCCGGCGCTGTCCGACGCGACCGGCACGGCGAACTCCCTCACCGTGCCGACGCTGTTCCGGGGCGACCGGCTCGCGACGATGGAGGCCGTGTACGCGGACGGTTCGGCCGCCGGCCCGACCAACTGGACCCCGTTCCAGGAGTTCTACACGACCGTCCGCCCGGACTACCCCGGCGGGGCGATCGTCCTGCCGCCGGCGTTCTTCGAGGCCGTCCGCGACGGCGACCCGGTCACGCTGACGTTCCACTTCTGGAGCGGCGCCGAGCTGACCTACCACGTGACCAGGTCCGGCACCTCGGTGACCGGCACGACGTCCTGACCGGTCCCGGCGGCCCGGGGTCCCGCTGCGGACCCCGGCCGCCGGGCCACCCCCCACGGTTTTCGGAGGCTCAACCGCCATGGATCGATCCATGCCACCGCGCGTCCTGTTCGGCGCGGCCTACTACCACGAGTACCAGCTCTACGACCGGTTGGACGAAGACCTCGACCTGATGGCGCAGGCGAAGTTCAGCGTCATCCGGGTCGGCGAGTCGGTGTGGTCCACCTGGGAACCGGACAACGGGCGGTTCGACCTCGAGTGGCTTCGGCCGGTGCTCGACGGCGCCCACGAACGCGGCATCTCGGTGGTCCTCGGCACGCCCACCTACGCGGTGCCGCCGTGGCTGTCCAGGCAGTACCCCGAGATCGCGGCCGAGCACGCCACCGGGCAGCGCACCGGCTGGGGCGCCCGCCAGGAGGTGGACTTCACCCACCCCGCGTTCCGCTTCCACGCCGAACGCGTGACCCGCGAGATCCTCGCCCGGCACGCCTCCCACCCGGCGGTCATCGGCTTCCAGGTGGACAACGAGCCGGGCCTGCGGCTGCCGCACAACCACGGCGTCTTCCAGCGGTTCGTGGACCACCTGCGGGAGCGCTACGGCAGCGTGGAGGCCCTCAACCTGGAGTGGGGCCTGGTCTACTGGTCGCACCGGCTGTCCACCTGGGCCGACCTCTGGACGCCGGACAACAACGCGCAGCCGCAGTACGACGTCGCCTGGCGGGCGTTCCAGGCGCGCCAGACCACCGAGTTCGTCGCCTGGCAGGCGGACATCGTGCGGGAGTACGCGGGGCCCGACCAGTTCGTCACCACGTGCATCTCCTACGGCCACCCGGCGTTCGAGGACGACGAGCTCACCGACGCGCTGGACGTGACCGCGGGCAACCCGTACTACGACATGCAGGACGGCCTCGTGCTGCCCGACCCGACACCCGACGACCACGAGCAGCAGCACTGGAAGACCACCGGTGTGTGGGCGCTCTACGAGAACGCGGACCGCGTCTTCTCCTCCCGCCAGGAACCGTTCCTGATCACCGAGACCAACGCGCAGGCGGTCGGCGGCACGTCGGACAACCGACCGGGCTACGACGGGCAGTGGCGGCAGGCGGCCTGGGCGCTGGTCTCGCGCGGCGCGCGGATGGTGGAGTACTGGCACTGGCACACGCTGCACTTCGGCGCGGAGACCCACTGGGGCGGCGTCCTGCCGCACAGCGGTCGCCCCGGCCGGGTCTACGCCGAGATCGCCCGCCTCGGCGCCGAGTTCGACACCGCGGGCGAACTGGTGGCCGGGATCGAGCCGGACGCCGACGTCGCCCTGGTCTACTCGATGCCGAACAAGTGGCTGATGCAGAAGTACCCGCCGCTGGCCACGGCGGACGGTAGTCCGGACCACTCCTCGTACCACCGCATCTTCGACTCGTTCTACCGCGGCGTCTTCGAGGCGGGCCGACAGGCGCGCATCATCCACGCCCGCCAACTGCACCGGCGCTTCACGCCCGAGGCCGCGGTGGGACACCACCCGGTGCTGGTCGCCGCCGGCCTGTACATCTCCGACGACGCGACGCTCGACTGGCTCGTCGCCTACGCGCACGCCGGTGGCCACCTGGTCGTCGGCCCGCGGACGGGTTACGCGGACCACGAGGCGCGCGCCCGGCCCGAGCCCGCGCCGCCGCGGCTCGTCGACGCCGCGGGCGCGTGGTACGACGAGTTCAGCAACCTGGCGACTCCCCTGCCGGTCCGCGTCGCACCGGACAGCCCGCTCGACCTGGCCGCCGACGCAACGGCGACGCGGTGGGTCGAAGGGCTGACCGCGGTGGACGCCGACGTGCTCGCCGAGTACGACCACCCGCACTTCGGCCGCTGGCCCGCCGTCACCACCCGCCGCCACGGCGCCGGCCGCGTCACCTGCGTCGGCACGGTGCCCGGACGCGGCCTGGCCCGGTCGCTGGCCGCATGGCTCACCCCCTCCCCCGTCAGCGGCTGGACCGACGTGCCCACCTCCGTCACCGCGACCACCGGGACGTCGCCGGACGGCCGCCGCGTGCACGTGGTCCACAACTGGAGTCCGCGGCCCGTCGAGGTCGGTGCGCCGCGGGACCTGACCGACGTGCTGTCGGGCGACGTGGTCGGCGCGGGCCGACCCGTCCGACTGGGCTCGTGCGACGTGCGGATCTTCACCGCGGGCGACGACGCGCCACGTCAGCCGTAACGCCCCGCCGCGGCGGATCACCGGCTCACGTCCGCAATCCGCCGCCCTGTGGCTGTTCATGTCATCTGAGAAGAGTGAGGAGACCCATGTTCGGATTGCGCAGGAGGACACGGCCCGTCCGCCAACGGGCAGGTGTCGTGGCGGCCGGGGTCGCGGCCTTGACCGCGAGCCTGGTCACGGCGACGGCGAACGAGGCCGTCGCGGCGGAGGCCGGGTGCACGGTGGCGTACTCGGTCACCGGGCAGTGGTCGGGTGGCTTCAACGCCGACGTCGCCGTGACCAACGACGGCGCCGCCGTCGACGGCTGGGAGCTGAGCTGGGAGTGGCCGTCCGGCCAGGAGGTCCGCAACGCCTGGAACGCCAAGGTCACCGAGTCCGACAACCGGGTCACCGCCGCGAACGCCGGGTACAACGCCAAGATCGCGACCGGCTCGACGGTGAAGTTCGGCTTCATCGGCACCTGGGCGGAAGCCAACACGGCGCCGTTGTCGTTCTCGCTCAACGGCGTCACGTGCGTCCACGGTGGGAAGCAGCTCACCGCGATGGAGCACACCGCGGCGATGCAGCCGGGGTGGAACCTCGGCAACACGTTCGACTCGACCGGCAGCGACGAGACGTCCTGGGGCAACCCGCGCGTCACGGAAGCCTTGTTGGACAACGTGAAGGCGCAGGGCTTCAAGAGCGTCCGCCTTCCCGTCACGTGGAGCGCGCACCTGGGCGCGGGGCCGGACCACCAGATCGAGGCGGCGTACCTGGCCCGCGTCAAGGAGGTCGTCCGCTGGGCGCTGGCGCGCGACCTGTACGTGATGATCAACCTCCACCACGACTCGTGGCAGTGGACCTGGAAGATGCCGACCGAGCACGACCAGGTGCTCAACCAGTTCAACAAGATCTGGACGCAGCTGGCGGGCGCCTTCAACGAGTTCGGGCCCAAGCTGACGTTCGAGAGCTGGAACGAGCCGCAGTTCACCGGTAGCACCGGCAAGCCGCAGGAGATCCAGCTCAACGCCGAGCTGAACGCGTCGTTCCACGACATCGTGCGCCGGTCGGGCGGCAACAACGCCAAGCGCCTGCTGGTCCTGCCGACCCTGCACACCTCGTCCGAACAGGTGTACGTCGACCCGCTGGTCGAGCAGATCCAGGGGTTCGACGACCCCAACCTGATCGCGACCGTGCACTACTACGGCTACTGGCCGTTCAGCGTGAACGTCGCGGGTGGCACGCGCTTCGACGCGGATGTCCAGAAGTACCTCACCGACGACTTCGACCGCGTGCACAACAGCTTCGTCGCACGCGGCATCCCGGTGATCGTCGGCGAGTACGGCCTGCTCGGCTTCGACCGGCACACCGGCACCATCGAGCAGGGCGAGAAGCTGAAGTTCTTCGAGTACTTCGGCTACTACGCGCGCACCAAGAAGCTCACCACGATGCTCTGGGACAACGGCCAGCACTTCAACCGCACCTCGTTCCAGTGGAGCGACCCGGAGCTGTTCGCGCACATCAAGTCGAGCTGGACGACCCGCTCCGGCACGGCCTACAGCGACCAGGTGTTCAGCGCGAAGCCGAGCCCCATCACCGCGAAGACGATCAAGCTGAACCTCAACGGCACGTCGTTCGCGGGGCTGTACAACGGGAACACCGCCCTGGTCCGGGACCGGGACTACACCCTCGACGGCGACCAGCTGACCCTGACGGCCTCGGCGCTGACCAGGCTGAGCGGCTCGCGGAACTACGGCACGAACGCGGTGCTGACGGCCCGCTTCTCCAAGGGCGTGCCGTGGCGGTTCTACGTCATCACGTATGACACTCCGGTGCTGTCCAACGCCACGGGGACGCCGGAGAAGTTCGAGATCCCGACGGACTTCCGCGGCGACCAGCTCGCCACCATGGAGGCCAAGTACGACGACGGCACCTTCGCCGGTCCGCACGACTGGACGGCCTTCAAGGAATACGACGTGGCGTTCGCGCCCAACTACACCGACCGGCTGACCACGGTGAAGCCGGAGTTCTTCGCGAAGAACCTCAAGGACGACTCGCGGGTGACGCTCACGTTCCACTACTGGAGCGGCACGAAGGTGACGTACTACGTCACCAAGTCGGGCGGCACGGTCACCGGCACGACGGCCTGACCGACCCCGGTCGACGACGAAGAGCGCCGAAGGCCGTTCGCGGCCTTCGGCGCTCTTCCTCCCGGCCCGGTCACGTGCCGGGGAACGACCGGTTGCGGGTCAGGCGACGCTGCAGGTCGCGCCGTTGAGGGTGAACGAGCCCGGCTTGTCGGTGTTGCCGCTGTGAGTGGCCTGGAAGCCGATGCTCACCGACCCGCCGGGGGCGATGCTGCCGTTGTAGGAGACGTTCCTGGCCGTGACCTGTCCCGACGACGGCGAGTAGCTCGCGTTCCAGCCGGAGGTGATGTTCTGGCCCCCGGGCAGCGTGAACGCCAGCGACCAGCCGCTGACCGGCGCGCTGCCGGTGTTCGTGATGACGATCTCCGACGTCAGGCCGGTGTTCCACGCGTTGATGGTGTCGGTCACCTTGCAGCCGTCACCGGGCGGGTTCGTCGTCGTCGTGGTGGTGGTCGTGGTCGTCGTCGTGGTGCTAGTCGTGGTGGTCGTCGTCGTGCCGGGGCCGCCCTGGAACTGGGAGATGAACTTCCACGCCTCGCCCTTGGTCCAGGTCCGGATGCCGCTCTCGGTGTAGGTGCCGTCGACCGGACCGGGCATGTGGCCGTTGTCGAACGCGGCCCACTGGACCGGGTAGCCCGCACGGCACGAGTACGTCGTCGTGATGTGGGTCATGCTGCCCTGCGACGGCTCGCGCGGGCTCTGCGGCGTGCAGCCGTTGTTCGCCACGAACCGGTCGCGCAACTGCCGCCCCATCGAGATGTTGAGGACGTTGTCCGTGATGCCGTGCATGCCGAAGTAGGCGATCGGCTGGCTACCGCCGCTGCACCCGCTCAACTGCGCGCCCGCGTACACCACCACCGCGCGGAACACCGTCGCCCGGGCACACGCCAGCGCGTAGCTCATGCCACCGCCGTAGCTGAACCCCATCGCGAACCGCAACGCCGTGTCGACGCACAGGTCGGCCTCGATCCGCCGCAGCATGTCGTCGGTGAAGGTCACGTCCTCGCCGCCGGAGTTGGCCCAGCCGTTGCCCAGGCCCTGCGGCGCCACCAGGATCGCGCTGTTGTTCGACTGCTCCTGCATCCCGTAGTACGACCACGCCGTCCCGCTGGTGCCGCCCGAGGACACGTCGTTCATCGTGCCGCCACGCCAGTGGAACCCGAAGATCAACCGATAGGGGCGGGTGTTGTCGTAGCCGTCCGGCACCCGGAGGATGAAGCTGCGGCTCTTGCCGCTGCTCGTGATCGTGTGCGTGCCACTGCGCAACGTCGGCGCCTTGCCGCAACCGGCGCTCGACGCGAGCGTGCCGACTTGTGCGGAGGGCGTGGTCTCGCCGAGTCCTCCGCTCAACGCCGTGCCGGTCGCCGCCGCGGTGAGGAGCACCGCCGCCAACGCGGGCCCGAGAAGCCTACGCGTGATCATCAGATGACTCTTTTCTGCTGTTCGGACATCGAGTGCGCGGGTGAGCGGTCACCACGGCGGCCGACCACCCGGCGGCGGGGTGGCCAGGTCGGCCGGCGGTGATCGGTCAGTGGTCGTGCGGGCCGGTGTTCGGGCGCCGTCGTCGTCGGAGCGGACCGGCTCGCCGTCGCGTCGGCCGGGAGTGCCGCGAGGAGGGGTGCGCGTCGAACGCGCACGGCGCAGGAGGCGATCGCATCCGGGTCCCCAACGTCGTCGTTGACGGACGGCCGCGGCGAGTTGCCCGACCGACAGGGTTTCGAAAGTTTCGACCAAGAGGCCTTCACTTTCGAGCCAATGTAGGCGGCGACACGGACAGCGGTCAACGCTCAAGGTGAGCTAAAATTGTTAGCGCTCACGACGGCCGAATCGCGACGCGTCGCCCTCGATCACCCTCGAGGTGACTGCCCGGCGATGAGCATCTTTGCACCGGCGCTTCCGCGATTTTGCGCTACCCGGACCACTGAACACGGGTCGCGCAACCGGTATTTTGTTAACGTAAACAACAGTACGTCCAGGGACCCGGCGATGCCGTCGCACCCAGGACGAGGCCGTATCGAAGCGCTTGAACAGTCCAATTGAGACTGACTACCGAGACCGAGCATCGACACGGCTCCAACATCCGCGACCTTGGTGCCGTCCCATGATTGACAGACCGGCAGGGCGCATGCCAACGTCGAAGCGCTTCACCCGCGCGTCTTCCGAAGGACTTCCCCATGCCGCTGACGGACTCCCCGCACGACGAACTGGTCGACTACCGCCCGGATTCGAGCCCACCACCGGATTTCGACGCCTTCTGGGAGCGCACCCTCGCGGCGACGCGCGCCCGCGGCGGGGCCGTGAAGGTGGAGCCGGTCGCCGACCGGCACCTGCTGCGCACCGTCGAGGTGGACGACGTGCGGTTCCCCGGCTGGAACGGCGAACCGGTGGCGGCCTGGCTGCTTCGCCCGCGCGGCGTCGAGGGCCCGCTGCCCGTCGTCGTGACCTACATCGGCTACACCGGAGGTCGCGGACTGCCCACCGACCACCTGCTCTGGTCCGCCGCCGGGTACGCGCAGCTCGTCGTCGACAGCCGCGGCCAAGGCCACGACACCCCGGACTCGACGGAGGGCAACGGCACGCAGTGGGCCGAGGGCTTCATGACCCGCGGCGTAGACGCCCCCGAGCACTACTACTACCGGCGTCTCATGACCGATTGCGTCCGGGCGGTGGACGCGGTCGTCGACCTGCCCGGGCTGGACCACCGACGGGTGATCGTCACCGGCGGGAGCCAGGGCGGCGGGCTCGCGCTGGCCGTCGCGGGACTGGCGCCGGGCACCGTGTCCGCCGTCCTGCCGGACGTGCCCTTCCTGTGCCACTTCCGGCGTGCGGCCGAGATCAGCGGCGAGGGCCCGTACGAGGAGCTCGCGAAGTACCTGCGTTGGCACAGCCGCCAGCACGTGGAGCGGACCTTCGCCACGTTGTCCTACTTCGACGGTGTCCACTTCGCCCGGCGGGCGACGGCGCCGGCGCTGTTCAGCGTCGGCCTGATGGACCCGATCTGCCCGCCCTCCACCGTTTACGCCGCCTACAACCACTACGCGGGCGAGGACCGGACCATGACCGTGTGGCCGTTCGCCGACCACGGCGGCGGGTACGGCTCCAACGCGGCCGTGCAGCTGGCCTGGTTGCACGAGCGCGGGCTCGGCGCGCCGGCCTGACCCACGACGGCGACTCGTCGCCCGACCGGGCCGCGGACGGGAAGCATCCGCGGCCCGGGGGGGTCGGGCGACTTCCGAGGCGCGGAGCCGGCTCGGGGCCCGCTCCGCACCGGCGGTCAGGTGGTGCAGGCGGCACCGTTGAGGGTGTACGAGGCGGGTTTGGCCGCGTCGCCGGTGTGGGTGGCCTGGAAGCCGATCGCGACCGACGCGCCGGGGGCGATGCTGCCGTTGTAGGAGACGTTCCTGGCCGTGACCTGTCCCGACGACGGCGAGTAGCTCGCGTTCCAGCCGGAGGTGATGTTCTGGCCCCCGGGCAGGGTGAACGCCAGCGACCAGCCGCTGACCGGCGCGCTGCCGGTGTTGGTGATGGTGATGTCCGAGGTCAGGCCGTTGCCCCAGGCGTTGACGGTGTTGGTGACCCGGCAGGAGCCGCCCGGCTGCGGGGTGGTCGTCGTGGTGATCGTGGTGGTCGTGGTCGTCGGCATACCGGAGCCCTTGGCCAGGTAGACGACGGTGCCGTGGGCCGGCACGGTGGCGGAGATGCCGTCGCTCCCCCCGCTGATCGCGTTCGTCCAGGCGTCCCGCAGGGTGATCGACACGCCTTCAAGGCCGATCATGTAGCCGGCGGTGCTGATCGTGGTCGGGGTGGAGCCCTGGTTGAACAGGGCGACCGCGACCTCGCCGGTGGACAGCCGCTTGGCCAGCACGCGACGGGTGCCGTCGTTGGAGATCTGCACGGCCTGCAACCCGAGCGGGTCCTGGTTGATCCCGATGAGGTTGGCGTTCTTCAGGATCGTCTGCGTGGCGGCGTCCATGTTCCGCAGGTCGTTGCCCGCGATGAGCGGCGAGGCCATGATCGCCCACAGGGCGAAGTGGCTGCGCATCTCGGTGTCGTTCATGCCGCCCCGGCCGACTTCCATCATGTCCGGGTCGTTGAACCCGCCGGGCTTGGCGTAGGACGCCAGGGGCACGGTGACGTTGACGATGTTCTGGACGCCCATCGGGTAGCCGTTGGTCTGCCCGGTGTCCCACTTGTTGGTGATGTCCTCGGTGGTGCGCCACATGTTCGCCACGTCGCCCCAGTTGCGCCGGGGCCCGGTCTTGTCGTGGATGCTGTTGGAGTTGATGCTGTAGACGATCGGGCGGCCGGTGGCGCGCAGCGCGTCGCGCATCTTCGCGAACGCGCGCACCTGGTCGTCCATCGTCCCGCTGGGCGAGCACCAGTCGTACTTGAGGAAGTCCACGCCCCACGCGGCGAACTGGCGGGCGTCCTGCTCCTCGTGGCCCAGCGCCCCGGTCGAACCGGGGTAGGAGTTGAAGTACTGGGCGCACGTCTCGGTCAACGGCGCCTGGTAGATCCCGAACTTGAGGCCCTTGCCGTGGATGTAGTCGCCGAGCGCCTTCATGCCGCTGGGGAACCGGCCCGGGTCGCCCTGGAGGTTGCCCGCCGAGTCCCGGTTGGGGTTCATCCAGCAGTCGTCCACCACGACGTACTCGTAGCCCGCGTCACGCATGCCGGAGTTGACCATCGCGTCGGTCATCTGCCTGATCAACGTCTCGTTGATGTTGCAGCCGAACGTGTTCCACGAGTTCCAGCCCATCGGTGGCGTGCGCGCCACGCCGTTCTCCAGCGCCCGGGCCGGGTCTGGGTCGGCGTTCAGCACCGTCACCATGCCTGCCGCCACCAGCAGAGCCGCGGACACGGCGTGCGCGACGCGATGTCGCCGGGGGTGTTCCATCGTCTTGGATCCCTTCGCTGTTCGGTGTCGTGGCTCGCGCGACGCGCGGCGGCCCAGCGTCGTTCGGCGGACACCGGCAGGGTCGGGTCGCGGCCCGCACGGCGACCCCGATTGCCAGTCGAATGTAGCGACGTGCGATTCCGCCGGTCAAAGCTAAACATGTGAGCGCTCACTTTAGCTAGCCGCCGTCGAACTGGGTTGAACGACATTCAACAAGGTCACGTAAGCACAGCTCAGGAACTTGCGCGAGCCCATTGCTCCATCCAGCGCACTCACTGGAGCATTTCCCGAAGCGCGGACCTTGTGAACGCCAACAATATGGTGCGACACTGACTCGCGCCAGACTCGCGGAACGCGCCGATCGCACGGTGCGCCGTTTCGCGGAACTCCGCCGGCCCGTGCTCGCACCGCGAACGACGCCCCGCGCGCCGCCCGCACCCGGCGACACGGCGGTGCCGGACCGGCAGACCGGTTCTGCCCATCCCACCCGTCACGCGCGGCGGGTGCCTTTCGGTGAAGGTGTCGAAGATGAAGCTGACAGCGAGGTCAGTGTCACGAGTGGTGCTCGCGGCGAGTTTGATCGCCACCACCGCGGGCGGCGTCGCGTTCCTCGCGACCACGTCCGCGAGCGCCGCGACCACCCTCGGCGCGTCCGCGGCCCAGAGCGGCCGCTACTACGGCACGGCCGTCGCGGCCGGCCGGCTCGGCGACTCCACCTACGTCGGGATCCTGAACCGCGAGTTCAACATGGTGACGGCCGAGAACGAGATGAAGATGGACGCCACCGAGCCCAACCAGAACCAGTTCAACTTCGCCAACGGCGACCGCATCGTGAACCACGCGATCGCCCAGGGCAAGCGCGTGCGGGGCCACACCCTCGCCTGGCACTCGCAGCAACCACGGTGGATGCAGGGCATGGAGGGTTCGGCGCTGCGCTCCGCCCTGGTCAACCACATCAACCGGGTCGCCTCCTACTACCGGGGCAAGATCTACGCCTGGGACGTCGTCAACGAGGCCTTCGCCGACGGCGGGTCCGGCGGACGCCGCGACTCCAACCTCCAGCGCACCGGCAACGACTGGATCGAGGTCGCCTTCCGCACCGCCCGCGCCGCCGACCCCGGCGCCAAGCTCTGCTACAACGACTACAACACCGACAGCTGGGCCGCCGCCAAGACCCAGGGCGTCTACCGGATGGTGCAGGACTTCAAGGCCCGCGGCGTCCCCATCGACTGCGTCGGCCTCCAGTCCCACTTCGGCACCGGCATCCCGGGTGACTACCAGACCACCATCCAGCGCTTCGCGGCGCTCGGCGTCGACGTGCAGATCACCGAGCTGGACATCGCCGGGTCCGGCACGCAGCAGGCCGACAGCTACCGTCGCGCGACCCAGGCGTGCACCGCCGTCGCGCGGTGCACCGGCATCACGGTGTGGGGCATCCGCGACACCGACTCCTGGCGCTACCCCAACGACTCGCCGCTGCTGTTCGACGGTTCCGGCAACAAGAAGCCCGCGTACAACGCCGTCCTCGACGTCCTCAACGCCGCGGGTCCGACCACCACCTCCACGTTGCCCACCGACACCAGCACGACGACCACCACGCCGCAGAACCCCGGCGGCGCCTGCACCGCGACCGCGTCGCTGAACAGCTGGAACGGCGGCTTCGTCGCCAACATCAAGGTCACCGCGGGCGCCTCGGCGCTCAACGGCTGGTCGGTCTCGGTGTCCCTGCCGGGTGGCGCCACGGTCACCAACCACTGGAGCGCCAACCGCAGCGGCTCCACCGGGACGGTCGCCTTCACCAACGTCGACTACAACGGTTCCGTCGCGGCGGGCCAGTCGGTGGAGTTCGGGTTCCAGGCCACCGGCAGCGCCACCGGTCTCACCCCGACCTGCTCGGCGCGCTGAGCCGAGTCCGCCCGGTCGGCGCCTCGACCGTCGACCGGGCGGGCGGGTTCCCCGTATCGTCACCACGGAGATCACCTTGGTTCCGGCGAAGGGATCATCCGATGACGAGGCAGCACGACGACGTGACCCGCCGCTTTCCCGCCAGCCGACACCTGCCGCCGCCCGAGGTCAGACCGCTGCCGGAGGCACCGACCTCCACGTGGCGGATCATCGGGCCGGGAGTGGTCGCCGCGGGCGTCGGGTTGGCGTCCGGCGAGTTCATCCTCTTCCCCTACATCGCTTCCCAGGTCGGCCTGGTGTTCGTCTGGGCGGCCCTGGTGGGGCTGGCCACCCAGTACTTCCTGAACATGGAGATCGAGCGGTACACGCTCGCCACCGGCGAGACCGCGCTCACCGGTTTCAGCCGCTACTGGCGTCATTGGGGGCTGGTGTTCGCGGCGCTGACCATGTCGGCGAACCTGTGGCCGGGTTGGGCGACCAGTTCGGCGACCATGGTCACCTACCTGTGGGGTGGCGACGTCCGCTGGATCTCCGTCGGGATGCTGCTCGCCATCGGGCTGATCCTCACGCTGGCGCCGGTGGTGTACGTGGCGCTGGAGCGGACGGAGATGCTGAAGGTCGCGGCGGTGCTCGTGCTGCTCGCGGTCGGCGCGGTGGTCGCCATCTCGGCCGACACGTGGGCCGACGTGCCCAGGATCGTGACCGACGCGAGCATTCCGATCGACCCGCTCGGTCTCGCCTTCCTGACCGGCGCGCTCGCCTTCGCGGGTGCCGGTGGCGGTCAGAACCTGGTGCAGAGCAACTGGATCCGGGACAAGGGCTTCGGCATGGGCAAGTACGTGCCGCGGATCAAGAGCCCGGTGACCGGCAAGCCCGAGGCCGCGCCCAGCACCGGGTTCATCTTCGAACCGACCGACGAGCACCTGACCCGCTGGCGCGCGTGGTGGCGGTTCGCGAACCGCGAGCAGCTGTACACCTTCGTGCTGATCACGTTCGTGTCCATCATGTTCACCTCGCTGCTCGCCTACTCGACCGTCTACGGCCGGCCCGGCCTGCCGAACAACATCGGGTTCCTGCGGATCGAGGGCGAGGTGCTGAAGGAGACGGTCGGCGCCTGGTTCGGCACGCTGTTCTGGGTGATCGGCGCGTTCGCGCTGTTCGCCGCGGCGCTGGGCATCGTGGACTACTCCAGCCGCCTCGTCGCGGACGTGATCAAGACCGCGTACGCCAAGAGCGTCAAGGAGAGCACGCTCTACTTCGCCGTGGTGTGGGTGCTGGTGGTGGTGGGCTGCGCGATCGTGCTGGCCGGTCTCGGGCAGCCGCTGATCCTGCTGGTGATCTCCGCGTGCGTGGGCGGTTTGATGATGTTCCTCTACTCCGGCCTGCTGATCGTCCTCAACCGCAGGGCGCTGCCCGCGCCGATTCGCATCCGCGCCGGTCGCATGGCCGCGCTCGGCTGGGCTGTGCTCCTGTTCGGCGTGCTGAGCGTCATGACGATCATCGAGCAGACCGGCAAACTGTTCGGCGACTAACACGATCGCCGACCGCGCGAGCAGGTCTGCTCGCGCGGTCGGCGGCTCACGTCGGACTGGGCACGTACGCGCTCAGCGCCGTTCTTCGTCGATACGGGTGAGGCGGTTGGGCATCACCATGCAGTAGAGGCCGCCGGTCTCGTTGGTCATGCAGTAGACCGACCGCGTCTCGTCGGAGTTGCCCGCCTCGAGCTGCTCACCGACTCTCTGGATGGTGATGCGCTCCGGGTCCTTGGGCGGCTCCGGCACCGGCTTGTCCCACGGGTGCCACGCCAGCAGTCCGCCACCGATCCCGGCGACGAGGATCGCGAAGGCCAGCAGGCCGTAGCCGGGCCGGGACTGCTCGGTCATCGGCTGCGGCTCGGGCGACGACGGTTGCGGCACAGGGGTTTCCGGGTGCGACATGCCGGACAGTTAACATCATCGCTTCGTCGATCGGACAGGCGGTCAGGCCCGGCGCGAGAGCCGCTGGTCCGCCCGCTCGGCGCGCTCGGAACCGGGCCACGCGCCCGCGGTCGCCGCGCGGAGGAGCCATTCCAGCGGTCCGTAGCGGTGACTGCGGAGCCACAGCGCGCTGAGCGCGAGCTGGACGAGGTAGATGCCGACGACGAGCCCGGCCACCGCTCCCGGGACCAGGGTGCCCACCAGACTGAGCCCGTACGCGGTGAAGACCAGGCCCAGGATGACCGACTGCAGGACGTAGTTGGACAGCGCGACGCGGCCCGCCGGGGCGAAGACGGCCGCGGCGCGGGTGTCGAACAGTCGCAGCAGCGCGGCCACGTACCCGCCGGCGAGCAGTGGCGCGGTGAGGACGCTGACCCCGATCGCGAGGGTTTCGGCCCCGCTCCCGGGGTGGTTCACCGCGATGTAGGCGTAGCACGCGGCCCCCAGGAGCCCCACCGGCAAGCCTGCGCGCAGCAGCCACGACCACAGCGCCCGGTGGCTCCCGGGTTCGGCGAGCAGCCGCGTCCTGCCCGCCGCGAACCCGAGCAGGAACATCGCCAGGGTGCTGGGCGCCTGCACGAACACGACGAGCTGGAGCGTGCCGGGCAGCTGTCGCAGGTGTTCGGCGACGACCGTCCCGGGGGTTCCCCGGTAGGCGGCCTCCGTGTCGGCGACCCGCGCGGACACCGCGACGACGTCGACCGAGGTGTGGGTGAGCACGTCGAGCACGCCCAGCGCGGTCCACAGCGTGCCGCTGACGAGCAGCAGGCCCACCGCCAGCCGCACGGCGCGCTTGGGGGAGATGCCGCGCAGCGCCAGCAGGACCAGGCCGAGCACGGCGTAGGTGACGAGGATGTCGCCGTGGAACAGGAGCACGGCGTGCGCGACGCCGATCGTCGCGAGCGCGACGTGCCGCCGCAGCATCCGCGGCCGGAAGGCGACCTCCCGACGTGCGGCGGCATCGAGCTGCAACGTGAAGCTGTAGCCGAAGAGGAAGGAGAACAGCAGGTAGAACTTGGTCTCGAAGAACATCGAGACGATCCACTGGATCACCGGGTCGCGTGCCGGGTCGGCGATCCCCGAGGCGTAGTAACCGGTCGCGAACGCCCACGCGTTGACGGCGAGGATGCCGAGCAGCGCGAACCCGCGCAGCGCGTCCAACCGCTCGAGGCGGTGCTGAGTAGTCACGGCGACCTTTCATAAACCGAGTAGTCGGTCTAATATTGGACACCGTGACCTCCGCCGTCAACGCCCCTGGTTGAATCGGCCCATGCGCACCGTCGACCCAGCCAAGCGCGAGGCGAAGCGACTCCGGATCCTGGAAGCCGCGGCGCGGTGCTTCGCGCGCAAGGGGTTCGGCCAGACGCGCACCGCGGACATCTGCGCCGAGGCGGAGATGAGCTCGGGCAACCTGTTCTACTACTTCGACAGCAAGCAGGACATCTTCGTCGCGGTCGTCGAACAGGACGGGGCCGACACCGAAGCCCTGTTCGCCGAACTGTCGGCCGCCGAGCCGTGGGACGCGCTGACGGCGTTCGTCGACCTGGCGATCGGTCTGGCCGCGGACGCCGACTACGCCCGGCTCACCCTGGAGATCTCCGCCCAGGCCCACCGCGACGAGCGGATCGCGGCACTGGTCGCGACCAACGACCAGGTGGTGCGGTCAGGCCTGGCCGACCTGGTCGACCGGGCGACCGAGGCAGGCGTGATCGACCCCGTGCTGGACCCGGCCACGACCGCGACGTGGCTCGCCGCCTTGGTGGACGGCTTGTTCAACCGCGTCGCGGTGGACGCGACCTTCGCGCCGAAGCGCGAGCGCGAGACGCTGCACCTGGTCCTCCGCCGACTCCTGCGCCACGCGGACCAAGCCGAATCCTGAACCCCTTCGGGTCCCGCCCGGCGCGGACGTCCGAGTGGACGACCGGTACGGCCCGGCCGGCGTCGTCAGCCCGTCGCGTCAACCACCGTCCGGGGACGGCTGAAGCAGGCGGTCGTCCATCTGCCGGTGCGACACCAGCCCGGCGACGGCCGCGATCACGCCCGCGCCGAGGAGCACCGGCCGGGTGGCGTCGATGTCGAACGAGCGGTCGAAGAGGGTCACGGCCGTGGGGCCGACGAGGGTCACCAGCAGCGGGCCGAGGACGGTCGACAAGCCGAGGACCACCTTCATCAACGACTGGACCAGCGCCACCATCCGGCCGCGCATCGCGTCCTCGACCCGCGTGCCGATGATGGTGAGCCCGGTGAGGAACGTGATGCCCGCGCACGCGCCGACCACGGCCACCGCGACCAGGGCGAACCACAGGTGCGGCGCGAGCGACACGACGGCCAGGCTCAGGCCGGCGCCCACGATCGTGACGCCGAACAGCCGGTTGTAGGTCAGCCGGCGGGACAGCTTCGGCGCGATCCCCATGCCCGCTGCCAGACCGACGAAGACCGCGATGAACAACGTGCCGTAGGCGCTCTCACCGCCGCCCAGGCTCGACGCGTAGAGCCTGGCACTGCCGATCACCCCGCCCGCCGCGGCGAACGCGCCGGTCATGCCGATGACGAGGCCGCGCAGCAGGGGCGTCCGCCACGCGTATCGCAGGCCGTCGCGCATCATCACCAGGAAGCCCGGGCCTCCTTGCCTGCCCCGTGGCGCGGCCCGGCCGGACAGCTCGGGGATCCGCACCGCGATCAGGACCGCGGACGAGAGGTAGAGCAGGCCGTTGACGACGACCGCGATGGTCGCGATGCGGAACTCCAGGTCGCCGTCGCGGACGCCGAGGTAGCCGGGGATGCCCGCGATCAGCGAGTAGAGGCCGAACCCGGTGACGGTGGTGATGCCGTAGGTCATCACCAGGCCGAGCTGGTTGGCCGTGTCGACCTGGTCCGGTCGGCGCAGCAGGTTCGGCACGGCCGAGTCCTTGGCCGGGATCCACAGCATCGCGCAGCAGCCGACCAGGAAGTTCGCCGCGAACAGCCACCACGCCGTGCCGACGAACGCGATCGACAGGAACAAGCCGCCGCGGGCCAGGTCGCAGGCGACCATCACCTTGCGCCGGTCGAACCGATCGGCCAGCACGCCGCCCAGCGGCGCGAACAGCACGCCGGGCAGCAGCTGGGTCAGCACCACCGCGCTGAGCGCGAACCCCTCCCACCCGTACCCCGCGGACAGCTTCGTGACCAGGCCGGTCAACGCCAGCAGCGACAGCCAGTCGCCGACGCTGCACAGGAACGTGACGCCCCACAGCCGCCGGAACGGCCCGATGGACAGCACCGCCCGGATGCGGCGTGCCGTCGACGCCTCGGCCCCGTCCTCCTCGGCCACCACACCGACACCGTCGCCTTGAATGCCGCCACCCCCGCCGTAGTCGCAGATGATCAGACTAACGACGACGGCCCGGTGGCCCCCACGTGTTCCACGATCACGACCGCCGCCGTGCCGGATCGCCTGTCGGCAGGTCCGCCCCGAGGTTCCGTGTGACTTTCGACAATCCGAGAGAAGCGCAGGTCACCACACCTCTCGGGGCCGGATTCAAGATCGTCGCGGAAGTGCGGAACCATATTGGCGACCAATGCGTCATGATCCGGTAGAGCCGAGCAAGTGTGGTGGGGGTGCCGCTGTGTCCGCTGTGTCCGCTGTGTCCGCTGTGTTCGTCGTGCCGGTCCGGCCCGTCGCGTCCGCCGGGTCCGGGGTCGACGACTGATGGCGGGCGAGAACCCCCTGGTCGAGGCGCCGCCCGCGGAGCCGGGTGGGACGTTCAACGCCGGTACCGGTGACAACGGGTGGGCGACCGGTATCTCCATCGCGGAGTCGGCGATGGACACGTTCAACGGGATCAAGGACGGCAACTGGGTCCAGGCCGGCCTGGGCATGGTCGGGTTGGCGGCGGACGCGGCGGCGATGGCGATCGACCCGTTCGGCACCCTGTTGTCCTCGGCGGCGTCGTTCCTGATGGAACACATGCAGCCGCTCAAGGACATGCTGGACTGGCTGGCGGGCAACCCGCCGGTGATCGAGTCGTACTCCACGACGTGGAACAACGTCGCGGAGGAGTTGGGGAAGATCGCCGAGGAGTACACCTCGGGGGTGCGGCGGGGCACCGAGGGGTGGACGGGTTCTGCGGCGGAGACCTACCTCGCGAACTCGGCGGCGCACGGTGACGCGCTGACGGGTGCGGCGTCGGCCGCCGGCACCGTGGGCACGGTCGTCGGCATGATGGGCATGGTCGTGGGGTTCGTGCGCGAGGTGGTGCGCGACCTGATCGCGGACCTGGTGGGCAAGCTCATCGCGTGGGTGCTGGAAGCGGTGTTCTCGCTGGGGTTCGGCACCCCGGTGATCGTGGCGCAGGCGGTCACGGCGATCTCGAAGTGGGCCGCGAAGATCGCGAAGATCGTCCAGGACCTGCTCGACACCATCAAGAAGGTCTCCCCGATGCTCAAGCGTCTGGTCGAGGTCTTCGAGAAGATCATGAAGGTGGTCGGCAGACTCGCCGGCAAGGTCACCGGCCTGGACGTGCTCAGCCCCGGCAACATCACGCCGGGCGGCTTCCTGCGGACCGGCCGCGCCGACATCGACACGCCCTCCGGCAGCCCCGACACCAGCCCCTCCGGCGCCGACTCCGGCAACAGCCCGTCCGGCGACCGCGACTCGTCCACTTCGGACACCCCCGGCGCCGGCAACGACACACCGTCGCCGAACCGGCCGGGCGACACCACCTCCACCTCCGGCACCACCACCGATCCCACGACCGCCCCGACGACGCGGCCCGGCCGGGGCGACCCGACCGACGTGCCCACCCCGACCAGCCGCCCAGGACGCGACCCCGCCAGCCCCGACAACGACCTCCCCCGCGGCAACCCCGCCGGCAACCCCACCTCCGCAGCCGGCGGCTATGGCAGTGGCGGCCCGGGCGGCGGCGGTTCACCCGGCAGCAGCGGCGGCACCGGCGGTGGCGCTCCGAACAACGGCGGCAGCCCAGGCAGCGGCAGTCCGAGCGGCAGTGGCGGCTATGGCGGCGGTAACGGCCATGGCGGTGGCGGCGGTGGTTCGCACGGCGGCGGTGGAGGAAGCCCCGGCGGCGGCGCGCCGAACCCCCACACCTCCCCTCGTTTCGACCAGACCTCCGCAGCGAACGCCGCGACCCCCGAAGCCCCGCCACGCCCCGACCAGCCGAACACCGGCGGCGGCCCCAACACCGGCAACCCCAACACCGGTCCGCAGCCCAACCAGCCCGGCCCGACCGGTGGCACCGCGCCGGCCGGCGCACCAGGCGGTGGCAACCCGGGTGGTGGCGGACACGGTGGCGGCGCGCGACCGGGCGGCGGCGGAGGTTGGACCGGCACACCGGGCAGCCGAGGGGACCTGGGCTCAGGCATCCCGACCGCACGCAGCCCCGAACACGTCAGCCCGTCCTCACACGGGCCTTCCCGCACCAGCCCATCCCAGGCAGGACCTTCACACGCGGGCCCCTCACACGCCGGTCCCGGCGCGCCTCACCACGGCCCCACCCCGCCCAACACCGGTCCGGGAACCCCGCACACCGGCCCCACCGGCAACAACCCGGCCCACACGCGCCCGCAGAACCGCCCAACGCCACCGCCGGGCGGCCCGGCGCGCCCCGGTCCGGGGCACCCCAGCGGGCCGCACAACGGGCCGGTGCGGCCGTACGCACCGCACTCCCAGAACACCCCGCACAACGGCCCACCCGACCGGGGCCCGGTCGGCGCACCGCACCAACGCGACGGCGGTCCCGACTTCACCCGCCCACGCGGCGACGGCCCGCCTGCCCAACGGCACCAGGACACGCACGCACCCGCTCCACGCCGCGACCCCGACGGCGTCCCCGGCCCACGCCGCGACCCGGAAGCGTGGACACCGCCCCACCGCGACCCCGACCCGAACACCGACCGGCCCGACACCGACCGGCCCGACAGCGACCGGCCCGACAGCGACCGGCCGAGCATCGACGAGGCGCACGCCCGGCACGGCGAGACCACCCCCGCCGGCATCTCCCACCACCGAGGCGACTCGGACATGGGCGACCTGCCCCACCGCGTCCCACCCGACCCGCGCCACTTCACCGCCGACGTCCACATCACCCCCGACGGACGAGCCCGCATCGGCAACCACACCTACACCCCCGAGCAGTACGGCGACCTGCTGCGCCGCAACGGCTGGGACGGCACCACACCCATCCGCCTCATCGGCTGCGACGCCGGCAGCAACGACTTCGCCAACCGCCTCGCCCGACACACCAACGCCGACGTCCTCGCACCCACCAAACCCGCCTGGACCGACACCAACGGCCGCGTCTACACCAGCGACGCCGAGATCGGCCCGGACGGCAACCGCCAACCCAAGATCCCACCCAACGGCGAATGGCACACCCACCGCCCCGACGGCACCACCACCAAGGCGAGCGAAGACGGCTACGCACCCGGCACCAAGGACACCGACAAGACCGACCTCGACCCCACCAACGCCAAGGACCGCGCCGCACGCCCCGGTGACCGGGAGACGCCGACCCACCAGGACATCGACTGGAAAGAGCCCCAGCACACCCGGTCGGAGGACGTCACCGTCGACCAGCGCGAGCCGTTCTACGACCCACCACGACACGACCGACCGCTGGAGCCGAACACCCGGTACCGGATCCACGACGACACCGGCCACCGCACGACCGTCTACACCGACGGCGGCACGCCGCCCCGGATCACGCACGTCGACGCCCACACCCCGGACACCCGGATCGGCACCGACGCCAACCCGTTCGGCAACGCCGACGCGATCCACCCCCGCCCGGACACGGACTACCGGGTGCACACGGGCGGCGACCCGTTCACCTTCCGCACCGACGCGGACGGCCGGCCGCGGTTCGACCTGGACGACTTCGGCAGCCCCAAGGGCCCCGACTACGAACCCGGCGGCACGAAGTACCGCTCGGAGACGCTGGCGCACGACCCGAACCAGCGGCCGTTCAGCGACCGCACCGACCTCGAGCCCGACTGCCGCTACGAGGTCACCCGCATCACGCCCCAGGGCCACGTCTGGCACGGCACGTTCTTCACCTCGCCGGAGCTGAAGGACGGGAAGTCCCAGTTCACCCACATCGAGACGTGGACGAACAAGAACCCCGAACTGGGCAACAAGCACACGATGCGCGACCCCTACTCCCCCGACCCGGTCGAGGCGCCCCGCGTCAACTCGACGCCCGACCCGGTCACCGGCCGACGGGTGGAGGGCCTGCCGCTGGCGGAGACGCGGTTCCAGACCGGCACGACCGTCTACCACACCAACGCCGCCGGCGTGTCGTCCATCGCCTTCACCCCGGACTACGGCGGCACGCACGTCTCCCGCGACACCGACGTGCAGACGCCGTCCGGCAAGCACGGCGAGATGATCTACGGCGACCAGCGCCGCGGCGGCCACCTCCAGGACCACGCCTCCGGCGGCGGCAACGAGGCGATCAACCAGGTCTCGCAGCTCTACCGCGAGAACAACCTGCGCCGCCCGGGTTCCGACGCGGCGAGCCGGTACAAGGACAGCTGGGCCCAGGTCGAGAAGGACCGCCGCGCCGCGGTGGACAAGGACGGCATCGTGGTCGAACGGGTCCGCGTCTTCTCGGCCGAAGCCAGTCAGGGCCGGGTGCCGGATCGGCTGTATGTTGTCGAGCAGCGCCTGGACCCGAGCACCGGCAGGACGAGCTACCACTTCAGGAGTTCACCGAATGTCTGACCCGACCCCCCCGCAGGCACAGCCGCCGACGCCGGCGGAGCGCGAGGCCGAGGTCAACCGGATCCTGCAGTGGGTCTGCGGGCGGCTGCTCGACCTCGCCCCGCCGGACGCGAAGCGGCTCGACCTGAAGGCCGCCCTGGCGTCCTCTGTGGAGGACTTCGTCTACACGACGATCCTCGCCGACGGCTCGGCGCAGCCGCACGAGCTGCCGCGGGAGATCCACCCGGCGTTCGGCGACCTGCGCGTCCTGCTCTACGAGCCGGGCCAGGGCACCTGGTTCTCGGTGCGGCTCGTGGTGGACCCGCCGAGCACCTTCCGGGTGAACTTCAACTTCGACGTCGACCCGGTGTGGGATCCGCCGATCGGGCCCGAATCGCTGGCCAAGGACCTGGAGGACTTCCCCCGGGACGAGCTGCCCACCTGGTTGCACGAAACCCTCACGGGCGAGAAGGCTCCCGCGCGCTCCGGCGTCGACGCCGAGGAGCAGGGCCGCTACGCCAGGAGGATCGGCAACCAGCTGGTCCAGACGCTCCCGCCGGGCTGGGACTACGCGCAGGTGCACTTCCGCGAGATCGGCGACCACGCCGAGACCAACGCCCTGGTGCACAACGTGGCGGGCGCGCTCGAACGCTGGTCGCCGCCGCGGGCCGTCGCCGACCGGTTCCGCGAGCTGCGCGCGGCGACCCGTGCCGACGGCGCCTGGTACAGCGCCAAGTTCGAGATCCAGGCCACCGGCGAGCAGAAGCTCGAGATGAACCGCACCGACGAGCCGACGTGGATCGCGCCGCCGCCGCCCGAGTCCTACCGGGAGGAGCTGCGGCTGTCCGGCGGCACGGAGGACGTGCTGCCCGACTGGTTGCGGGCCAAACTGGTGTGACAGTCAGCGGTGGACGGGCACGGACGTGGCGAACAGGTCGTCGAACACCCGTGCCCGGTCGAACGACAGGGCGTGCGCCCTGGCCCGGTCCGCCATGGACCGCCGCTCCTCGACCGACAGGTCCAGCACCGCCCGGTCGATCGCGGCGGCGAGGCCCGGGACGTCTCCGGCTTCCACGATGATCGCCGTGCCGCCGACCGCCTCGCCGGTGCCGCCGGTGATCGTGGTGATCACCGGTCCGCCGCCCGCGAGCATCTTCTCGGTCAGCGCGATGCCGAACGTCTCCACGAAGTCCGGCTCCGGCTTGGTCGGCAACGCGTAGGCGGCGCAACCGCGCATCAGCAGCGGCTTCTCCTCGTCGTCCACGTCGGACAGCAGCACCACCCGGTCGTCGCCCCGGGTGAGCGCCCGGACGTCCTCCAGCGCCGGGCCGTTCCCCGCGATCACGAGCTTCACCCGGGACCGCGCCCTCGACCGGGCGAACGCCGTCACCAGGTCGTGGACGCCCTTGGCCCGCGCCACCCGGGACAGGAACAGCACGTAGCCGTCACGTTCGAGGCCTCGGCGCGCGAGGGCGGCGTCCACCAGGGCCGGGTCGAGGTCCAGGTAGGCGGACGTGTCGATCGGCGGGTAGCTGACCGCGACCCGCGCGCGGCACTCGTCGGCGAGCCGGGTGCCGCAATGCGCGTCGACCGCCTCGGCGGCGGCCACGATCTCCTGCCGCGTGTACTCCGACACCGCGATCACCTGGTCGTTGGCCAGGAACGTGGTGAACAGGGCCACCGCCGCGCCGAACCGGCCCTCGCGCAGGCACGAGCGGATCACGTTGGTGACGTCCGAGCCGACCGCCTTCGCGATGGTGCGGACGTCGGGTGAGAAGCCGGCCGCCCGCGCCACCGCCACCGCCTCGCCCACGACCGCCGTGTGCGGCACCAGGTACATCGACAGGCACGTGGTCGGCACCGGTTCGGCGAGCAGTTCGACCAGGCGCCCGGTGAGCCCGGCCAGGTACCGGCCGTCGGGCACCCGGTAGTCGCCGACCGGCTCCGGCCGCTCCACCGTGATGCCCGCGCTGTACGGCGTGATCCGGTCGAGCGGCTTGAGCGGCAGCCCGGCCGCCTGGAGCGCCGGCACCGGCCACGTCAGCAGCCGCACGTCGTCGAAGCCGCGGGTGAGGGCGACCTCGGCGAGGTTGCGCGCCTCTCCGGAGTGGCCGCAGATCACCGGATCGGCGCGGACCACGATGACGAGGCGGCGGTTCGGCGTGGTCATGGGCGCGCTCCCGGCGTGGACGGGTCGGACGGTGACGGCGGCCTGACCCGACGGCCCCAGGCCGAGGGTTCCGGGCCGAGTTCGAGTTGCAGCCGCCCGCCCGCGTGCACGTCGACGGCGCTCAGGTGCGCCACCTCCAGCGGCCGGCCGTCGAGCCGGGCGGACTGCACGTACTGCGGCGGTGGCACGCGTTCCAGCCCGTCGGAGCTGACCGGCGTCTCCCGGTGACCCCTGGTCTCCACGACGAAGTCCCGGTCGCCGAGGTGCACGGTGACGCGCGCGAACGCGGGCGCGTTGACCAGGAACAGGTTCTGGCCGGCGATCGGGAACAGCCCGAGCGAGGCCCAGACGTACCAGGAGCTGAGGCCGCCGGAGTCGTCGTTGCCCGGCAGCCCGCCGGGACCGGTGCCGAACTGCCAGGTCAGCGCCGCGTGCACGACCTCGGCCGTGCGGTCGGGCCGGCCCGCGTAGTGGTAGGACCAGGGCGCTTCCATGTCCGGCTCGTTGTTGAGCCCTTCGAACCGGTTCAGCGCGTAGCCGACCGCCATCTCGGCCGGGTCGGGCCGCCTGCCGGGCTGCGTCACCGGCGGCGCGCCGAAGCCGAAGAACGAGTCCAGCATCGCGACGAACGCGTCGTCGCCGCCGGCCATCGCGATCCGCCCGGCCATGTCGTGCATGAGCCGGAACGAGTAGTTCCACTTGCCGCCCTCGTAGAACGACGAGTCGTGCAGCAGGCCCGTGGCCGGGTCGAACGCGTTGGTCCACAGCAGGCTGCGCGCGGCGAGGTCGTCGGCGAGGCGGTGGTCGTTCAACGCCCGCGCGACGCCCGCGGTGCAGTGGTAGGCGTAGGCCAGGTCGAGGGTGTGCGAGATCGGGTGCACGACGCCGTGCTCGTAGAAGTCCTCGCCGTACAGCCGGCGCAGGTCGGCCTCCATGTGCACCAGCGCCCAGTTCCAGTCCAGGTCGCCGAGGCTCAACGCGTGCGCGTCGGCCAGCGCGGTGTGCACCAGGGCGCTCGCCTGCCGGAAGAACCGGTCCGCGCCGCGGGCCATCCGGTACCCGATCGGGAAGTTGCCCTCCTCCTCGCACACCCGGATGAGCGACTCCAGCAGGTCCACCGCCCGGTCCGGCACGATCGCCGAGAGCAGCGGCAGCTGCGTCTTGTAGATGTCCCACATCGTGCAGACGTCGAACGCGAACGGACCGGACGTCGGCCAGAACGGGCTCTCGTCGTCGGCGAAGCACGGCTTGATCAGCGAGTGGTACAGGGCGGTGGCGAACACCTGCCGCCTGGCCGGCGACCCGCCCTCGACCTCGATCCGGCCCACGTGGTCGCGCCACCGGTGCGTGGTGCGCTCCCGGATGACGTCGAACGCGGCCGGCTGCTGCCCGCACTCCCGGTGCAGGTTGTCCCTGGCCTGGTCGCAGCCGCGCAGGGAGAAGCCGATCCGCACCTCGACGCTCTGCCCGGCGCCGGTCGGCCCGAGGAACAGCAGCCCGAACGGGCGCAGGGTGGTCTGCCGGATGCGGTCGAAGTCCAGCCGGGTGCCGCCCTCGATCAGCCTGCGGTCGTGCCAGAGCATCTGCCGCCAGCCCGGCGAGTCGACCTCGACGTGCACCGACAGCGGCACGCCCTCCACCACGACCGTGCCCTGCGCCCGGCCGTGGCCGAGGCTCTCCACGTGTGCGCGCAGCGGCACCGTGCGGCCGTGGTCGATGGCCAGGCCGCCGCACGACAGGTCCACGACGATGCGCGCGCCGCGGTGCTCCGGGAACGTGTACCGGTGGACCGCGACCTTCTCGCCGACGGTGATCTCGCACCGCACGCCGGTGTCGAGCGTGGCCGCGTAGTACCCGGCCTCGGCGACCTCGTCGTGCAGCGGCCAGGCTTCGCCGAGCGCGTCCAGCTGCTGCACCATCGGTGTCACCCGGACGTAGTTGTAGTACTTGCGGATCGCGCCGGTGCCGGACTGCTGGAAGTGGGTGAACCCGGAGGCCAGCGACCGGTCGAACATCTCCTCCGGCAGGCCCTCGGTGTTCTTCGTGTACCGGCCGTAGCCGGTCGGGTAGGCGCCGGAGTAGGCGCAGGCGGACACCATTCCCAGCGGGGACGTCGCGCCCGGGTGGGTGTTGCCGATCTGCGCTTTCGGCCACCACCAAGTGGCCGCGAGACCCTGCGCCGGTGGCAGGGAGGTCGCGGCCGTTCCGATGAAGGGATCGATCTCGTTCAGGATGGCGAGACTGTAGGTCGCGGCCGGGCCGCCGGTGGTTTCGGCGACGTGAACTCGGTGGGAACGCCTGGACCCCGTTCACCGGTCCGGGTCACGGCGGGCCCGGCCGGCTCCGGGCCGGTTGTCGAATCGACGAGGTGGTTCAGCCGCGTCCGGCGTAGTCCGGGAGTCGGCGCGCGACGTCGTCCGGGCCGGGCATCCGGGTGATCTCCTCGGCGATCGCGCGGGCCGCTTCGGCGTGCCCGCCGGGCCGCGACAGGGTCCCGACGACGGAGGCGAGGGCTTCCGCGCTCACCTCGTCCGGGAGCAGGCGCGCGCCGGCCCCGGCGGCGGTCACGGCGTCGGCGTTGGCGAACTGGTCGGCGCCCTGGGGCAGGATCAGCTGCGGCGCGCCGACGGCGAGCGCACCGAGCGTGGTGCCGCTGCCGCCGTGGTGCACGACGACGTCCACGTGCGGCAGCAGGTCGGCTTGCGGCACCCACTCGTGCAAGGTGACGTTGTCCGGCACCTCGCCGAGCTCCTCCGGGCGCACGCGGCCGGTCGCGACCACCACGCGGGCGTCCAGCGCGGCCAGGGCCTTGATGGCCGTGGTCAGCAGCTCCGGTGTGCCGAAGGCGGTGCCGAGCGTCAGGTAGACCAACGGCCGCGACGTGCCGCGCCCGTTCCAGGAGGGCAGTGCGCCCGGCTCCGAGAACGCGACCGGGCGCAGCTCGATCCGGTCCTCGCCGGCCAGGAAATCCTTGTCCTGCAAGGACGGCGGGCAGATGTCGACGTGCGGCAGGCCGGGAGCGCTCCGCGCGGGCGGTTCCAGGCCGATCCCGTCGGGGAACATGCGGCCGAAACCGTGCCACAGGCCGGGGATCCCGGCTCGGCGCGCGGCGATCGCCGCTCCCGGCACGCCCCACCCGTGCACCACGAGGTCGGGCCGCAGGCGCGCCAGGTCCGGCTCCAGGTCCTCGGCGTACATCTCGTAGAACGCGTCCGCGGGGCGGAACGGCCGCAGCCCGTTCGCGGCCAACGGCGCGTGCACCCCCTCGCCGGCGGCGAAGTGCACCTCGTGCCCGGCTTCCCGGGCGGCGTTCGCCAGCGGGATCAGCGGATAGGTGTGCCCCACCGACGCGAGGCCGGCAAACAGTACGCGCATGGCCACGAACCTACGCTTCCCCAGCGGCACGGCGTCACGGCGTCGCCCACGGGTCGACGGGCACCACGTCGGTGATCCGACCCGCTTCGTCGAGCAGGCACCCCATCCGCTTCACCGCGCGCAACGTCACGGCGCGGTCGGTGAGGGTGAGCGCCGGCAGTCGCCTGGCGAGTTCGGCCTCCAGCCGTTGGACGTCGCCGAGGGAACGCAGCCACAACGTCATCACCAGGTTGTCCGCCCCGGTGACGGCCGCGCACAGCCGCACCTCCGGCAGCTCGGTCAACGCGGTCGCGGTCCGGTCCAGTTCGTCCGGTGGCACCCTGGCCCAGAACGTCGCGGCGATCGGCCACCCCGTGACGGGTTGCGCGACCTCGCACCGCAGCGACAGCAGCCTGCCGTCGACCATCTCGTTGAGCCACCGGCGCACGGTCGACCCGCTCCGGCCGGTGCGGACCGCGATCTCGGCCGCCGGCCTGCGCCCGTCGTCGAGCGCCCGCAGCACCTCCCGGTGGTGGGGCTTCCAGACCGCGCGGCCCCCGGTCGGCCTGCCCGGCGGCACGGCCCGCGCGCGCCGCTGGGGTTCGAGCGCGCCGAGCCGCCAGTGGTTGCCCTCGCCGTAGACGGTGGTGACGGTGTGCGTGCGCGTGCGGCGCAGCCCCGGCAGCGCGTGCAGCCGGTGCAGCACGAGGTGCGACAGGGTGGCGAGGTCGGGGGTCAGCAGGGTCAGGAACAGGTCCCGGCCGCTGCTGATGATCGAGATCGAGACGACCTGCGGAATGCGGGACAGGACCTCGACGGCGTGCGCGCGGGACGTCGGCTCGATGTCGATCTCGATGAACGCGTTGCAGTGGTCCGCGGCCCACAGCCGCACCTCGGGGTAGGCGGTGACGCGCGCGAAACCCGTGTCGGACAGCACCTGCCACCGCCGTGCCGCGGTGACCGGGTCGATGCCGAGCGAACGCCCGACCTCGTGCCACGTCGCCCGCGGCGCGGCTTGCATGGCGTGGACGAGCCGGAGGTCGGTCTCGTCGGGTGTGAACGAATCCTGCACCAAGGACCATCCCTGTGAGCGATCTTGACAATCTGAGGGTCGAGAGTGGCACCCGAAGTGATCCTCGGCAAGTGCCCCGCCACCGACCCGAGGAGAGATCACCCATGTCGACGAGCCAGAACGCGGCCTTGATGGACCACCTGGTGCGACTGCGACGACGGCTGCACGCCGAGCCGGAGATCGGCCTGGACTTGCCGCGGACGCAGGAGAAGGTGCTCGCCGCGCTCGACGGCCTGCCGCTGGAGCTGTCGCCGGGGCGGTCGTTGACGTCGGTGACCGGCGTGCTGCGCGGCGCGCGGCCGGGACCGGTGGTGCTGCTGCGCGCCGACATGGACGCGCTGCCCGTGCAGGAGCGCACGGGGCTGGACTACGCGTCCCGTGTGGACGGTGTGATGCACGCGTGCGGCCACGACATGCACACCGCGATGCTGGTCGGCGCGGCGCACCTGCTCGCCGCGCGCCGGGACGAGTTGGCCGGTGACGTCATCTTCATGTTCCAGCCCGGCGAGGAGGGGTGGGACGGGTCGGCCGCGATGATCGCCGAGGGCGTGCTGGACGCCGCCGGTCGCCGGCCGGACGCCGCCTACGCGTTGCACGTGTTCGGCGCGGGCGTGCCGCACGGCGTGTTCTCGGCCCGTCCTGGCACCACGATGGCGGCTTCCGACGGGCTGGACGTCACCGTCGTCGGCGCGGGCGGGCACGGCGCCCGGCCGCACCGCGCGCAGGATCCGATCCCGGTGGCGTGCGAGATCGTCACGGCGTTGCAGGCCATGGTCACCCGCCAGGCCGACATCTTCGACCCCGCGGTGGTGACCGTGGGGTCGTTCCACGCCGGGAGCAGGCGCAACGTCATCCCCGACACCGCGCGGTTCGAGGCGACCGTGCGCACCTTCTCCGCGTCGGCGAGGGCCACGATCAAGGACGCGGCGGTCACGTTGGCGCGGTCGATCGCGCAGGCGCACGGCCTGCGCGCCGAGGTGGACTACCGCGACGGCTACCCGATGACCGTCAACGACGCCCAGGAGACCGCGTTCGTCGCCGACACGATCGCCGACGTCCTCGACGGGCGTTTCCGGCCGCTGGCGAACTCGATGCCGGGGGCCGAGGACTTCTCCCGCGTCCTGCAAGAGGTCCCCGGCGCGTTCATCCCGTTCGGCGCGGGCAACGGCGCCGACAACCACTCCCCCCTCGTCCGGTTCGACGACGCGCTGCTGCCCGACGGCGCCACCGTGCTCGCCGAACTCGCGCTGCGGCGGAGCGACCGGTGAGACCCGTCAGGCGGGCGGGAAGCCGAGGGCCGGGAGGAGGGCCTCGTCCACGATCGCGACCAGCTCGTCCGGTGTCGGCACGCGGGCCAGGTCCGTGGACAGCTTGAAGACCATCGCCTCGCCGATCTGGGTGGTGATCGGGGTCAGCCGGCGGGGGTCCAGGCGACCGTTGGCGGCGTAGTGGCGCAGGACCGTGGTGGTGAACGTGCCGCCCCTGGGGTCGAAGACGTCGCGGTAGAGGGATTCGGCGAGGTCCGGGTAGCGGTGGCGTTCGGACACGATCGCCAGCACGGCGGTGGCCGCCGGCGTCCGCATCCAGTCGGTCAGCACGGTGAGCGCCGCGATCAGGTCGGCGCGCAGGTCGTCCGCCTCGGGGGTCGGGACCTCCACCGGGTGGGCCCCGGCCACGGCGTCGACCAGCAGCTCGTGCGGTGTCGCCCAGCGCCGGTAGAGCACGGTCTTGGCGGTGGACGCCCGGCGCGCGATGCCCTCCATGCTCAGCTGGCCCAGCCCGACCTCGGCGAGTTCGGCGAGCGCGGCGTCGTGGATGGCCTGCACCAGCGCCTCGCCACGCCGTCGTTCCGGCGCCTTGGCAGCCGCTTTCTCCATGTCACTTCCGCTTCAAGACACGGTGTCGTATCTTATCGGCCAGATAAGCTACGCCACCGTATCCAATCGAGGTGTTCCGTTGTCCCCATCTTCCGTCATGCTCGACCGGCCCATCACGGGCGGACGCGCGCTGGCGCCCGACTTGGCCCGGGGCGTGGTGCTGCTGATGATCGCGCTCGCCCACGCGCACATGTACCTGTCCGGCCACCCGACCGGGTTCCGGGCGTACGCGCTGGACGGCGGCGCGTTCGACCGCGTCGTCACCGGGATCCAGGTCGCGCTGGTCGACGGCCGGGCGATGCCCATGTTCGCGGCGCTGTTCGGCTACGGGTTCGTGCAGCTGGCCGGCAAGCGGACCGGTGACTGGCGCGACACGCGCCGGCTGTTGCGCCGGCGGAGCCGGTGGCTGCTGGTGTTCGGGTTCGGCCACGCCCTGCTGCTGTTCTTCGGCGACATCCTCGCCGCGTACGGGCTGGCCGGGCTGCTGATGGTCGGCGCGCTGCGGTGGCGTGACCGCACGCTGGTGGCGGTCGCGGGCGCGTGGCTGCTCGTGCACGCCGCCGTGTCCCTGGTCAACGGGATGCGGATCGCCGAGTTCGGCGGGCCGTCGGGCATGGCCGCCGCGACCGACCCGGTGGCGGCGGTGGGTGAGCGCCTGGTGCTGTGGGGCGTGCTGACGCCGTTCCTGGTGGTGGAACTGGTGGTCCCGTTCCTGCTCGGCGTGTGGGCAGCCCGCCGTCGCCTGCTGGACGAGCCGAGTCGCCACGTCACCGCGCTGCGCGTGATTGCCCTCGTCGGCATCGGGTCGGCCGTGCTGGGCGGACTCCCGCTGGCGTTGCTCGACGCCGGGGTCTCGACGCTCGGCGCGCTGTCGGTGCCCGCGTACGTGCTGCACGGGGTCACCGGCTTGGCCGGTGGGTCGGGGTACGCGGCGTTGATCGGGCTCGTGGCGGCGCGGGTCACCCGGCCGGGTCGGGCGCTGACCGCGCTGGCCGCGTGCGGACGGCGGTCGATGACCTGCTACCTGGTGCAGTCCGTGGTGTTCGTGGCGGTGTTCGTGCCGTACGCGGGCGGGCTGGGCGCCGAGCTGGGCACGGCCGCGGCGTCCGGGATCGCGGTCGCCACGTGGCTGGCCACCGTCGCCTTCGCGGACGCGTTGCGCCGCGCGGACCGCCAGGGTCCGGCCGAATGGTTGCTGCGCCGGCTCACCTACGGCCGCAGGAGTTTCGAAAACGTTCGATAACCGTTGCCCGGCGCGGTGGTGCGCACCATCGTGGATCGCCACCGCGCCGGAAGGGGCCGTCGAAGTGCGAAAACTCTTATCCGCGTCCTTGATCACCGCGTCGTTGACCACGGTGGGGCTGCTGCCGCCGGCCAGCGCCGCCGCCTCAGCCACCACCTTCACCTCACCCGCCACCACCCTCGCCTCGGCCGCTGGACGCAGCGGCCGGTACTTCGGCGTGGCCGTCCAGGGGTACAAGTTGTCCGACCCGACGTACGCGGGCATCCTGGACCGCGAGTTCGCCGTGGTCACGCCCGAGAACGAGCTGAAGCTCGACGCGACCGAGCCGGTGCAGGGCCGGTTCACCTTCGCGCCGGCCGACCGGGTCGTGGACCACGCCGTGCGGCTGGGCAAGCGGGTGCGCGGCCAGACGTTGCTCTGGCACTCGGCGCAGCCGTCCTGGCTGGCGAGCCTGCGGGGCGCGGCACTGCGGCAGGCGATGCTCAACCACGTCACCCAGGTCGCCGCCTACTACCGCGGCCGGATCCAGGCCTGGGACGTCGTCGGCGAGGCGTTCGCCGACGGCCCGACCGGCGCCCGGCGCGACTCCAACTTCCAGCGCACCGGCGACGACTGGATCGAGGCGGCGTTCCGGGCGGCACGGGCGGCCGATCCCGGCGCGAAGCTCTGCTACAACGACTACAACATCGAGAATTGGGCCCACGCCAAGACCCAGGCCGTGCACCGGATGGTGCGCGACTTCCGGGCGCGGGGCGTGCCGATCGACTGCGTCGGCCTCCAGTCGCACTTCACCGCCAACCACCCGGTGCCCGCCGACTTCGCCACCACGATCCGCAACTTCGCCGCGCTCGGCGTGGACGTGCAGCTGAGCGAGCTGGACATCGAGGGTTCCGGCGCCGCCCAGGCGGAGAACTACCGCCGCGCGGTCACGGCCTGCCTGGCGGTGAGCCGGTGCACCGGGATCACGGTGTGGGGCGTTCGCGACAGCGACTCGTGGCGAGCCTCGGGCACACCGCTGCTGTTCGACCCCACCGGCGCGCGCAAGCCCGCGTACACCGCCGTCCTGGACAGCCTCAACGGCGGCGCGTGCGACTGAGGCCGAAACTCTCGCCCACATTGCGGGACGATCACACCGCCCTGGCGATCGACGGTTGAATAACCGCCGGATAACCCACTGCCGAATGACACTCACCACCGCGCCGAGGTGATCGGACCGTCGACGGTGTCGTCATCACCCATTTTCGGGTCACCACCGTTCCGGTGCATTCGGAATCCCGCACCCCGACCGGGAAGTCCCGGTTCCGGCGATCACCGACGGATGGCGGATGCCGCGAATGGGCCAGTCGGACCACGACGCCGCCACCCGACGGCTGCTGAACCGTGCCGGAAGCAATCTACACCCGTTCCCGGGCGCGTCGCCGCCAATCGCGGGCAATTACCCCGGGAACACCTTTCGGAGGTCCGAATAGGGGCATCCGCCCGGACCGATCACCTTCACCCGAATGACCGAGATGACCCCTTTCTCGAATCGTTTGGAATAGAGCTCGCGGGTCTTGTCGGTCTCCGATCCACCTGCTTAAGGTCGCGCTGCAATGCCCGACCCGGAACTGAATGAGGGAGGACGCCTTGGACCTGACTTTCGATGTCGAGGACTTGGTCCTGGACGAACTGGCCGTGACCACCATCGCCGACACGGCGCTCACGGACGGCGACCCGGTCGCGTCCACGGCCTGCTCGTGCTGCTCGTCGAGGCCGCACCTCGAGCCCAAGGTCAAGTAGCCGATCCGGTGAGTTGACGCGCTCGCCACGCCGGACCGTTCGTGGCGGCACGTCGATGTCCCACGTCGGGGGCGTCGGTTCCGACGCCCCCGATCACCCTCCCGCGGAGGTAGCGCGCATGGCCGGTGTGATCACCACCGAGTTGGCGCCGTACGCGATGGTCCGCGTGGCGGCGCTGCCCCACCCCGAGCCACCGACGGGCGCGACGGGCTTCCGGACCGCGATGGCCGCCGCGGTCGCGGCGCACTCCCGCATCCGGGACCTCGCGCCGAAGGTGGCCGACGCGTTGCACGACAGCGCGAGCGACCACCCGGCCGAGTTCCACCGCCGGGTCGTGCTGCCGCTGCGGCGCGACGCGCACAACGACCGCTCGCCCCGTCCGGCGCTGCTGGCCGGGTTGGGCACGCTGCCCGAGCGGATCCCGCTGGTGGCGCACTGGCTGGACGACCGCGCCGCGCTCGACGCCGCCACCGAGGCGGCGCTGGCCGCGTGGCCGGACGCGCTGGCCGCCGAACGCGCCGTGCTCGCGCGGGTGTGCCAGGCCGAACCGGTGCGGCTGGCCGGGGTGTTGACCGGCGCGGACCTGCTGCACGGCCTGACGCGCACGGCGGACGGCGGCGGCACGCCCGACCGCAAGGCCCGCAAGGTCGAGGCGACGGTGCTGCGCTACGCCTTGCGCGCCACGTCCAAGACCAGCCCGCTGTCCTGGTACACCCACGTCGGCTGGGGCTCCTGGGGCGACGGGCCCTGGCCGCAGGCACGACCGGTGGCGCACACCGAGCTGAACCGCCTGCTGCTGACCCGGTTGGTCGCCGCCTTCCGCGACCGGCCGCACCGGCTCGCGCCGGGCTTGCGCGAACGCGACGGCCACCTGGTGTTCCGCCGCGACACCCTGATCGCCCCCGGGCCCGACGCCCCGCCGTCGCGGATCGATCTCACGCGCGAGGAGCAGGTGGACGTGGCGGCCACGGGGCCGTTGCGGTTCCTGGTGGCCGCCGTGCGCGACGCCGGGCCCGACGGCGTCGCGCCCGCCGACCTGGCCGAGGCGCTGGCCGCCAGGCTGTCCACGCCCGAGGCGGCCACCGCCGCCCGCGCCTACGTCGAGCGGATGCTCGACATCGGCCTGCTGGTGCCTGTGGAGCCGGTGCACCCGCAGGACCCGGACGCGCCGGCGGCGATCGCCGCGTGGTTGCGCGAGCTGGGCGCGCACGACGTGGCCGACCGGCTGACGCGGCTGGTGGCGGCCACCGCCGCGTTCGCCACGGCGGACCCGCCCGAGCGGGCGGTCGCCACCGCCGAGCTCGCCGCGGGCTGGCGCGAACTCGGCGAACGGGTCGGCGTCGACCTGACCGGGATCGCGCCGGTGCTGGAGGACGTCCTCCTCCCGGAGCCGGTCCCGGCGCCCGCCACCGGCACCGGCACGCTGACCCGGCTCACCCCGCTGCTGGTCCTGTTCGACCAGCAGCTGCTGGTGCGCAGGCTGGTGCGCAACCGGTTCGTCGAGGCGGTCGGCCCCGGCGGCACGGCCTCCCTGGCGGAGTGCGCGACGTTCCTGTCGAGCGTCTCGCCGGACGACGCGGACGGAGCGTCCGTGCGCGACCCGGGGATCGTCGCGCTGATGGAGTCCCGCGAGAAGATCGCGGAGGCGGCGCGTGCGGACGGCGGCGTGCTGTCGGACGACCTGCTGCACGAGGCCGCCCACCACGTGCCGGACTGGGTGCGCCGCCCCGGTTCGTACGCGTTCTTCGGCCAGCCGACGCGGGACGGGCGACTGGTGGTCAACCACGTCTACCCGGGCTTCGGCAGGTTCCTGAGCCGGTTCCTGCGGCGGTTGCCCGGCGCGGCGGACGCGGTGGCCGCGCAGTTGCGGCGAACCCTCGGCGAGCGGTTCGCGCAGTTCCGACCGCTGCACGGGTTCAACGCCAACCTGCACCCGCTGCTGGCCGCACACGAGGTCGGCGAGGACGCCCGGTGGGCCGACCTGCCCGCCGACGAGCTCCAGGTCCGGCACGACCCGCGGACCGACGAGGTCAGGGTGGTGCACCGGGGCGAGCCGCTGGACGTGGTGTACCCGGGCTTCCTGCTGCCGCTGCTGATGCCCGACCGGTACCTCCCGCTGCACTCGGACCTGGCGTGCGGCTGGGTCCGCCTGGACGCGCTGCGGTCGAGCGAGGTCGACGGCGAGGCGGTGCTGCGCGGAGGGTTGCGCTACCGCGACGTGGTGCTGGCCCGCCGCACCTGGGACTTCTCCGTGCCCCCGGGACTGGGCGCCGACGAGGCGGTCGCACCCGCGGTGGCGCGGTTGCGCGCCCGGCACGGGCTGCCGGAGCACGTGTTCGTGGACGCCCGCGCCGCGTCCCTGTCCGCCGATCACCTGGAACGCATGCTGATCCCGGTCAAGCCGCAGTACGTCGACTTCGGCAACGCCCTGCACCTGCGCTGCCTGCCCCGGCTGCTGGCCAAGTTCCCGGACGGCGTCGAGCTGACCGAGGCGTTGCCCGTGCCGGGCGCGCAGTCCCCCGGCGGCCGGGTGCTCGAAGTGATCGCGGAAACGTACTGGGGGGTCTCGTGACGGACGAGCCGGTGGACGGGGAGTTGCTGCGGCTGCGCCCGATCGTCCACGCCAGCCCGACGGACACCGGCCTGCACGTGCGGGGGTGGGCGACCGCCTTCACCGTCAGCGGCGGCACGGGCCTGTGGACGGTGTGGCAGAAGCTGGCCGGACCGTTGACCGCGGGCGTGTCGCCGGAGCAGCTGACCGTGCCGGACCAGGCGCCACCGGCCGTGGCGGCGGCCCTGAAGATGATCATCGGCCAGTTGCGCGAGCACGACCTGCTGGTCCGGGTGCCCGCCTCCTGGGACGTCGACGGTCCGCCCGAGCACGTCGCGCGGTGGCTGGAATCGGTGGCCGGACGGCCCGCGCGGGCGTGGGACTCGTTGCGCGGGAGCGTGGTGGCCGTCGTCGGGTCCGGTGCCGTGGCCGCCGCCGCGCGCCGGGCGTTGACGGCCACCGGGTTGGCGGTCGCGCCGGTCGGGCCGGGGCCGGACCTGCTGCTGGAGTGCGGTGGGCACGCGATCGCCGCCCGGTGTGCCGCGGACGTGGGGTTCGTGGTCGCGCCCGGGGCGCGCGGCGACGTGCTGGCCGACGCCGAAGCCGTCGCCCACCGCCTCGACGGGTCGACGGGTGAGCCGCCGGAGGTGCTGGCGGCGTTGGTCGGCTCGGCCGCGGCGCACCGGTTGGTGTGCGCGGTCGCCGGGCTGCCCGACCCGGCCTCCGAGGCGATGGACCCGTCCGACTCGCCACCACCCGGTCCGGCGCACCAACCGGTGTTCGTCGCACGGCTGGACCCGCTGCGGGCGGACTACCACCCGTGGCTGTCGGCGGTGCGTCCCGCGCCGCCCACCGGGCGGCTCGTCGACGTGCTGGGCGACCCCGAGCTCGGGCCGGTGCCCGCACCGCGCACCGGTGACCTGCCCCAGGTACCGGTGATGCTGGCCGCCTCGGGCGAGGTCATCGGCTACGGCACGACCGAGCCGTCCGCCCGCTTGGACGCCGTGGTCCGCGCCGCGCGCCGGCTGGCGCCCGACAACGCCGTGGTGGGCGCGGATTCCGTCCACGCGCTCGGTCTCGCGTTGCGCACCGCCGCCCGGTCCCTGCCGGGCGCACCGGTCGACCCGGACGAGTGGCAGGCCGACGCGACCGCGCGGCGGTGGTGGAAGGCGGTGGTGCTGCGGTTCGCGCTGCCCGCCGAGGTGGCGGTGGACCGGCTCGGCGACGGGGTGGTGCGCGCGGTCGTCCGCTCGGGCGGTGTGGAACTGTCCTGGGCGATCGAGGCGACCGCCGCCGACGCCGTGGCGTTCGCGGCGATGGCCGCGGCGGGCCGCGCGCAGGCCGGCGGGTCGGAGCCGGTGGTGCTGTCCGGCGCGTTCCCGGTGGAGGAGCCGTACACGGCGGGTGTCGCGTGGACCGACCGGGCCTGGCACTGGCCCTACGGGCTGCGTGAGGCGGAGGACGCGCTGCAGCGCCGGTTGGCGGAGCTGTCGGGCGGCGCCGAGGTCAAGCCGGTGGCGTTGGGCCCGGTCCTGCACGCGGCCGGTCTGGTGGCGTTCGCGGCGCCGGAGGCGAGCCGGTGACCGTGGTGTCGTTGACCGCCTACACGATCGGCGACCTGCGGCGCGTCGGCGCGGACGGCGCCGCGGTGCTGCCGATCCGGTACGACGGCGCGATGACGTTGCTGGGTCCGGTCGTCGGCGGCGGTCCGGGGGTGTGCCTCGGCTGCGCGGAGGACATCCGACTGGCCGCGCAGAGCACCGCCGTGCCGCGTCGTGACGAGGGCCTGCGGTTGGGCGGCGTGCCGTCCCCGGCGCACGGCCCGCTGGTGGACGCGCTGACCGAACTCGTGCTGGCCGATCCGGACGCCTACCGCGACCGCGTGCTGGCCGTCCGCACGGACGTGGGCTCGGTGACCGAGCACCGGGTGCGGCCCCGTCCCGGGGGCTGCCCGGTCTGCGGGCCGCTGCCCGACGACACCGCCGACACCGCGGTCGTGGTCCGCGAACCGGCGCCCGTGCCGCCGGGAGCGCTGCGCGGTCCGAACCCGCTCACCGGTGGCGACGCGGTGCGCGACGCGTTGGTCGACCGGCGGCACGGACCGGTGGACCGGCTGTCCCGCGTCGGCGACGGGCCGCTGCCCTCGGTGAGCGCGCGGATCGTGAGCGACGACGGGCCGCAGGCCGGTTTCGGGCGGACGGCCACGTTCGGCGAGTCCGAGCGGGTGGCGTTGTTCGAGGCGGTGGAACGGCTCGCCGGGATGCGCCCCCGGCGCACCCGGACCGTGCTGGAGGCGTCGTTCGCCGACCTGGGCCCGGACCGGGCGGTCGAGCCGACCCGCCTCGGCCTGCCGGACTTCCCGTCGCCGCACGTGGTGCCCTACAGCCCGGAGGTCCGCACGCGCTGGGTGCACGGGTGGTCCTACTCGCGCGGGACCACCGTGGCGGTGCCCGAGCACGTCGTCTACTGGGGCGGCACACCGGGACCGCGGTTCGTGAACGAGACGTCCAACGGCTGCGGCACCGGCAACAGCCTCACCGAAGCGGTGCTGCACGGGTTGTTCGAGGTCGCCGAGCGGGACGCGTTCCTGATGGCGTGGTACCAGCGGACGCCGTTGCGCGGCGTCGTGGTGCGCGACGGGCTCGCCCTGCACCTGTCCGACCGGCTCGAACAGCTCGGCTACCGGCTGGAGTGCTACGACGCGACCAACGACCTGGCGGTGCCCGCGGTGCTCGCCCTGGCCCGGCACACCGGTGACGGGCCGTCCACGCCGCGGGCGTTCTTCGCGGCGGGCGCGGGGGTCGACCCGGACGCCGCCGTGCGGTCGGCGGTGGTGGAGGTCGCGGCGGACGTCGAGTCGGCCGCCAGGCGCGCCCGCGCCGACCCGGCGGAGTACGACCGGGAACGGCTGCTGCGGATGCTGCGCGAACCGGAGCTGGTACGCACGATGGAGGACCACGTGACGGTCAACGGCCTGCCCGAGGCCGCCGACCGCTACGACTTCCTGCGTCCGGGTGACCCGGTGGCGCCGATCGCGCCCGACGTGCCGCGGCACGACCTGGACGCGTTGCTGGAGCACTACGTGACCGCGTGGGCGGCGTTGGACCTGGAGGTGATCGCGGTGGACCTGACCGATCCGGTGGTGCGCGACGGCCTCGGCCTGCACACGGCGAAGGTCGTCGTGCCGGGCACGCTGCCGATGACGTTCGGCGAGCACGACCGCCGCACCCACGGCATACCGCGGCTGCGCGCGACCGGCCCCCTGCTGCCTCACCCGTTCCCGTGACCACCGCCGACAGCGAGCCGCCCGCCGGCACATCGCCCACCGTCAGCGCGCCGACCGCCGCCGACGCGCTCGCTGCCGCGTACCGGCACGGCCCCGGTCGGACGATCACCGCGGTCCCGGAGCCGCAGCCGACACCTCCCCCGCCGGGACCGCGGGTCGCGCTGGCCGGGCTGGCCCGCCTGGGCCGGTTCGGGGCGGCGCTGGCGCACCTGCTGACGGACGTGGCCACGCCGCGTCGGTGGGAGCCGTGGAACCCGTACAACGACCACCGGGCGTACCCGTCCGCGCGATCGGCGTTCGCGGTGGACGTCGCGCTGGCCGTGGACGGTCGGTCGTGGCTGCTGGACCCGGCGCGCCGGGCGCTCGTCGGCGGCGCGCCCGACCGGCTCGGCACGTGCGCCCGGCTCGACCTCGTGCGCCGTCCCGAGCGCTTCTCCGCGGGGTACGGCGAGTTCGCGGACGTGCTGGTGGAATTGGAGCTCGGGCACCTGCTCGCGGCCCTGGCGGACCGCGCGGCCCGGCTGGGGCTGCGGGCGCGCGTGGTCCGCGAGTGCGTCGAGGTGTGCTCGGATCGCGAGACCGGCGCGCCGGGGCCGCCACTGCCGGCGCGCAGTTCCGGGTTCGGGCCGCGCGGAGTGTCCGCCGATCCACGACCTCTGCCCGCGTCGGCGTTGCACGCGGTGGTCACGGCCCTGCCACGCCTCGCGCACGTACAGCACCGGTTGGCGGTGCGCAACGTCGAGGGTGTCCCGGACGGCTGGTACGACGCCGATCGCCTGGTCGCGGCGGGGCCGGTGGTGGCGCGGCTCCGGGACGCCTTCCAGCACCCGCCGGACATCGTCGACGTCGGCAGCGCGAACCTGGCCCTGGTGATCACCGGCGACCCGGCGGCGGCGGTGGCAGAGGCCGGGCCCGACGGCTACCGGGCACTGCTGCGCGCCGCCGGTTCCGCCGCCCAGCGGGTCGGCGCGACCGCCGCGGAGGCGGGCCTGTTCTGCCGCCCGTTGCGCAGCCTGCGCGACGAGGAGTTGGAGGCGCTGGTGCGGGCGCCCGCCGGGCACAGCGTGCTCTACCTGCTCGTCGCCGGTCGGCCGCGGGCCACGGGTTTCACCTACGACCTCACCCCACTGGACGAACTGCCATGACGTGGACCGGGCTGCACGTGCGGCTGTCGTGGCGGGCCGAGACCGTCGACGCGTTCATCGCGGACGTGCTCGCTCCCGCGATGGCCGAGCACCGGGCCGCCGGCCGGATCTCCGACTGGTTCTTCCTCCGCTACTGGCGGTCCGGGCCGCACCTGCGCGTCCGGCTGCGTGACGCCGCCACGCACGCGGGCGTGATCGCCGAGGGTTTGCGCGCCCTGGTCGCGGCGGCGGGCCACCCCGAGGTGGAGGTGGACCCGGTCAGCTTCCACGCCGCCCTCGGCGTGGCGGGCGAGGACTTCCTGCCGCACGGCGACGTGCGCGAGGCGCCCTACGAACCGGAGGTGGAGCGCTACGGCGGGCCCGCCGCGATGCCGATCGCGGAGGAGGTGTTCTGCCGCAGCACGGACGTGGCGGTGGCGGTGCTGCGCGCGGCCCGCACGCCGCAGGCCAAGCTCAGCGCCGCGGTGGAACTGGTGATGGCCACGACTTCCGCGCTGGGACTGGACCGCCCGGCGGCGGCCTCGTGGTTGCGCACCCTGGCCGCGTCCTGGCGGACGAGCCGCGAACCCGCCTCCGCGCCGACGATGTCCTCCCACCTGGCCGCGCACCGGTTGCACGCCACCGGCGCGGCGCGGTTGAGCGCCCGGTGGGACCGCGTCGAGTCCGCGCCGACCGGAGCGGTGGCGTACTGGGCGCGGCAGGTGCGCGCCGAACTGCCGCGCCACGTCTGGGGGTCCCAGCTCCACATGCTGCTCAACCGGCTGGGCATCGGCGCCGACGAGGAGCGCACGATCTGCTGGCTGGTCGCGGCCACCGCGCTCGCGCCGACGGGGGTCGCGGAGTTCCACGCCGACGGCGCCGACGCGCCGGACCGCCGCTACCTGGAGGCGAGCAAGTACCGGCCGGAGGTCGAGGAGCAGCGACCGCGCAAGGACGGTTCCCACGACCGACCAGCGCTCCCGCCGTGGCGGCGGGCGGTGCGGCTGCCCGACCCACCGGACACCCCGGCGTCGCTGCGGGAGGTCCTGCGCGACCGGCGCACCGGCCGGGGCGACGCGCTGCGGGGTCCGCTGGACGCCGCGCGGTTGGCGGCGCTGCTGTGGACCGCGCACGGCCGGTTGCCCGACGGCAGGCGTCCGCACCCCAGCGCCGGCGCCCGGTACACCGCGCGGCTGCGGCTGGCGGCGTTGTCCGTGGACGGCTTGGAGCCGGGTCTCTACGACGTGGACGAGGGCGAACGGCGGTTGGTGGCAGTGGCGCCCGCGCCGACGGTCGAGGACGTGGAGCGGACGTCGAGCTGGTTCGGACCGGCCGCCGCGCTCACGGGAGGCGTGGACATCGCCACCACACCGGCGCTGCTCGGGCTGCACGTGCGGATCGGCGACCTGCGCCGCGACTACGGCCTGCGTGCCGTGCGGCTGGGGTTCGCCGAGGCCGGTCACCTGGCGCAGAACCTGGCCCTGGTCGCGGCCGGCCTGTCGTTGTCGCTGGGGCTGGTCGGCGGGTTCTACGACGACCTCGCGCACGACGTGTTCCTGCTGGACGGCGTGGACGACACCTTGGTCTACCTGCTGCCGGTCGGAACCTCCTGAGGTCGGCGGCGACGTCGAAGGCGGCGGCTCGCCGGCGGTCACCGCCACCGTGGTGGTGGACAACGGATCCGCCGGCGACGCGCCGCTCTTCGAGAACCCGCGCGGGATCGACGTCACCCGCCGTGGAGCCGGGCGCGGTCCGCGCCCCGGTTCACCGCTTGGGCGTGAGGGTGATGAACCGCCGCTGCCACAGGGCCAGGACCTCGGCGCGCGCCTCGTCGGTCAGCTCCCCCGCCAGCGAGGCGATCGTGGCCTCGCCGTCCACGGCGGCCAGCAGGTCGAACACGGCCGGTGAGACGGTCGTCGAAGGGCCGAACGAGAAGTTCAGGTAGATCTCGCCGCTCACGTCGTCGCCCGGCTGCCAGTCCTTCCGCAGCCGCGTGTCCGGGCGGAACGCGGGCACCAGGTCGTCCAGCGCCCGGTCCACCGGTTCCCGTCGTCGGACCAGGAAGTCCTCGACCACCAGCACGTCGATCTCCGTGGTCAGGAAGCAGGTCAGCGCGTCGTCCACGGACTGCACGATCGGCTCGGCGTTGTTGTTGAACGACGTGTTGAGCAGCACGGGAGTGCCGGTGAGTTCACCGAATCGGGTGATCAGCCGGTGGAAGCGGGCGTTGGCCTCCGGCGAGACCACCTGGACCCGCGCGGTGCCGTCGACGTGGGTCACCGCGCCCAGCTCGGCCCGCCGGTCCTCTTGGACGTGCACCACGAACGACATGAACCCGTGCTCCGCGGCGGTGCCGGTGAGGTCGAAGTAGGTGGCCGCCGCCTCCGTCGTGACGGCGGGCGCGAACGGCCGGAAGGCCTCCCGCTTCTTCACCATGGCGTTGATCCGGTCCCGGTTCTCCACCGGGCGGGCGTCGGCCAGGATGCTCCGGTTGCCCAACGCGCGCGGCCCGAACTCCGAACGCCCGTGCGCCCAGCCGACCACCGCGCCGCCGGCGAGCAGTTCCGCCGTCGCGTCGACGATGTCCGCGGGCCGCTCGACGTCCACGATCCCGTTCCACGCCGACAACTGCCGCTCGACCTCGTCCGGTGTGCCGAGGTCGGGTCCGAGGCTCGCGGCGGTCATCCGCGCCACGCGGGTGAGCGGTGCGCCGAAGTGCTGGGCGGCGACGATGGCCGCGCCCTCCGCCGAGCCCGCGTCGTTCGACGACGGGTGCACGAAGACCTCCTCGAACAGGCCCGAGCGCAGGATCACCCCGTTGAGGCTGCTGTTGTGCGCGACGCCGCCGGTGAAGCACAGCCTGGTCGCGCCGGTCTGCCGGGCCCAGTGCGTGATCACGTGCATGGCCACGGTCTCCAGCATCTCCTGGAGCCCGGCGGCGAAGTCCTTGTGCTCCTGCGTCACCGGTTCGCCGGCGGTCCGGGACGGGAACCCGATCGCGTAGAACGGCGCCACGGTCGGGTTGATGTCGGGCAGGCCCGGGATCAGTTCGTAGCCACCGTCGGGGAGCAGCGCGTAGAGGCTGCGGAACTGCTCGCGGTAGGTCGCCGGGTCGCCGTACGGCGCCAGCCCCATGACCTTGTACTCGTCGCCGAAACCGTAGCCGACGTGGCCGATCGCGTCCTGGTAGAACAGGCCGAGCGAGTGCGGGACCGGGTAGGACCGCAGTTCGCGCATCTCGCCGGCCCCGGCGGCGAAGACCGTGGTGGAGACGTCCTCGCCGCGGCCGTCCATGACGACGACCAGCGCGTCCGACATGCCCGACCGGGCGAACGACGACCAGGCGTGCGCGAGGTGGTGCCGCGCGAACACCACCCGGTCGGGGGCGAGGTCCCAGTCGAACCGGGTGCGCAGCCGGTCCAGGAGGAGGTCCATGCCGGAGCCGACCTGGTAGAAGGGCGCCGTCAGCTGGAAGTTGCGCAGCCCCTGGTCCAGGAGCTCCTCGGTGAAGTAGTAGCCGACGGCGTCGACGTCCTGCGGTCGGACGCCGGCCAGGTCGAGGCAGGCGCGGACGGCGCCGGTCGGGAACCTGTTCGTCTTCTTGATCCGGTTGTACCGCTCCTCCTCGACCGCGGCGACGAGTTCGCCGTCGGCCACCAGGCAGGCGGCGGCGTCGTGCATGTAGTTCCGGAACAGGTCCGGTAACAGGTCGAAGTGTCCACTGATGCCCAACGTCAGCATGGCTCTCCCACTCCACTCGCTAGGTCGGTGCTACTCGTCAAGGCCGTGCTACGCGCTGAGCAGCCTCTCCACCGCGTTCGCCGCCGCGGGCGCACCACCGCTGGAGCGGACGACCTCGCCCATCTCCGCCACGGCCGCCCGGTTGGCGGACGCCGCGGCCACCGCCGCACGCAGACCGGCCGGCGTCTGGTCCTCCAGCGTGACCCCGAGGCCCAGCTCGGCGGCCCGTGCCGCGATGGCCCGCTGCTCCGGGATCTGGGGCACCGTCACGAACGGCACGTCGTGGTACAGCGACTCCATGATCGAGTTCATGCCGGCGTGACTGAGGAACACCGAGGCGTGGCGCAGCACGGCCACCTGCGGCACGCGCCGGTGCGCCGAGACGTTCGCGGGCAGCGGCCCGAGCCCGGCGGGATCCAGGTCGCCGATCGACATCACGACCTCCCACGGCCCGTCGGCGAACGCCTCGACGCACGCCCGGTAGAACTCCGGCCGCGAGTTGAACACCGTGCCGAGCGAGATCAGCAGCACCGGCGAGTCCGACTTCGGCGACCACTCCTCGGCGTCCTGCCAACTGCCCAGCGACGGCCCCACGAAGTGGAACCGGTCGTCGAACGTCTCGGCGGACAGCTGGAACGAGCGCGGCACGAACACCACGTTCATCGGCGCGACGTGGCCGAACATCAGGTTCGGGTCGTCCAGGAAGCTGAAGCCGGAGGCGAACTTCGCCATCCGCCCGATCGCCGCGACCAGCTCCGGGTGCTGGTGGTCGAACGACGGCGGCAGGTACACCTGCGTCGCCGAGAACCGCTCGTTCTCCGCGAACGTCGGCACCAGCGCCACCTCCGGCACGCCGAGCAGGTTGGCCAGCATCCGCCCGGTGAAGGTCACCGAGTCGTAGCAGACCACGTCCGGCCGGTCGGTCTCGAAGTGCGCCGCCAGCACCGGGAACGACACCTCGGCGTCGTCGAGGAAGTACCCCAGCGTCACGGCCAGCTGCTCGGCGGTGAACTCGCCGCGCGCGTCCAGGTCCGGCGGCAGCTCGGACGGCAGCACGACCGGCGTCGCGCCCGCCCTCGCCGCGCCGTCGGCGGTGGCGGGCCCGGTGGCGTAGCTGACCCGGTGGCCGCGCCGGACCAGCTCCTCCACCAGCGGCAGGGTGGGGTTGACGTGCCCGGCCGCGGGCGCGCTGACAAAGGCGAAGTGCGCCATCAGTTCTCGGCGAGGGAGCACACCGCCCTGACCGCGGGGTGGATCGCCGGCACCGTGCGGGACCAGTCGTCCTCGCCCGTGCCGGGCATCCCTCGCCACCTCCCCTCCGTTAGCAGGCTTGTCGTGCATGCGTGATCACCTCGTGGTCGGCCACTTCCACCGTGTTCCGCGCGGCGTGCCCGGAGCCTCGCGCCGTCGGACGTGGGTGGAGTCACCTCAGTCCTCCTCAAGCACCACGGGCAGCGTCTTGTGGCCGTTGGTGAAGAACGACCCCAACGGTTCCAGCTCCGCGGGCGGCACGGCCAGCCGAAGGTTCGGGAACCGCGCGAACAACGCCCGCAACGCCACCGTGGCCTCCATCCGCGCCAGCGGCGAGCCGAGGCAGAAGTGCACGCCGTGGCCGAACGCCAGGTGGTCGCGCCGGGACGGCCGGGTGATGTCGAACGCCTCGGCGTTCTCGCCGTGCCGCGCCGGGTCACGGCCGGCCGCGCCGAACGACACCAGGATCGCGTCGCCCTTGGCGATCGCGACGCCGTCGACCTCCACGTCGTCCACCGCGTACCGCAGCGGCAGGTTCGGCACCGGTGCCTGCCAGCGCAGCGTCTCGTCCACCACGTCGTCCCAGGTGCTCGTCCCGGCCGTGACGAGACCGAGCTGGGACGGGTGCGCGGCCAACCCGTGCACGGCGTTGTCGAGCAGGTTGACCGTGGTCTCGAAGCCGGCGCTGATGGTCAGCAGCAACGTGTCCAGCAGCTCCTGCTCGCTGAGCCGGCTGCCGTCCTCCTCCTGCGCCGCGATCAGGTCGGTGGTCATGTCGTCGCCGGGGTTCGCGCGCTTCTCCGCGACCAGACCCTTCAGCAGCATGTAGAGCTCGGCGGACGCGCCCTGCACGCCGTCGGGGTCGGCGTCGAGGCTGAACACCGCCTCCACGAGGCGGCGCAGGTCGGCACCGGTCTGCTCGGACAGCCCGAACAGGCCGCTGATCACCCGGATCGGCAGCTGGAACGCGAACTCCGCGCGCAGGTCGACCACCTGACCGCGCGGCACGGCGGCCAGCCGGTCGATCAGGTCGGCGGTGATCTCCTCGACGCGCGGGCGCATGGCGTCGATGCGGCGCGCGGTGAACGCCTTGGCCACCAGCTTGCGCAGGCGGGCGTGGTCCTCGCCGTAGGCGGTGAACATGTTCTTCATCGCCACCCACATGATCAACGGCCAGTCGGGCGGGATCTCGCCGTTGCGCCACGCGGGCCAGTGCCGGTTGGCGTCCTTGGAGACGGCCGGGTCCAGCAGGACGGCCTTGACGGCCTCGTGACCGGTCACCGCCCACGCGCCGATGCCGCCGGGCAGCTCGACGGGCGTGGTGTGGCCGCGTTCGCGCAGCTCGGCCGCCTCGCCGAAGATGTCGCTGCCGGACGGGTCGATGGTGTACCGCTCGACCGGTGGGAGCTCGACGGACTGCGCGACGAACGTCGTGCCGCGCGTGGGCGGCTCGGTGACCTCCAGCAGCGCGGCCGTGAACCGGGAACCCATGCCGAGGCCGATCACCATGATCGTGTCGCCCGGCCTCAGGTCGCCGTCGTTGAGCAGGTGGTCGACACCGAGCAGTTGGTCGCAGGGCCCGACGTGGCCGAGTTCGCGCAGGAACGGCCAGGTGGTGCGGTCCAGGTCGATGCCGAGCGGTTCCAGCACCACGACCTGCAGCTGCGCCAGCCCCAGGCCCGTGATGACGAACCGGGTGATGTCGGCGATCGCGGTGTTCGCCTCCTTGGCGGCCTGCTCGACCGCGTTGACCAGCGCCTCGCTCATCAGGGTCAGGTAGGGCGCGAGGCCGGTGACTTCGATGGGCGTGCGGTTGCGGTGCCCGAGCGGGTCGGGGATGGACGGGGTGGCCAGGACCTCCATCTGGGTGGCGGAGCTGTTGGCGGTGGCGACCAGGCGTGCCCGGCCGCCGTCGCGGGTGAGCACGGCCGACGCGGCGCCGTCGGCCAGGAAGATGCCGACGGTGGGCTGCCAGCGCTCCCAGCGCGGCGGCAGGAACCGGGCGGTCGCCGTGACCAGGGTGGCGGTGGCGGACCGGTCGGCCACCAGGTGCGCGGCGGCGGCCTGGAGCGCGGCCGAGCCGCCGTTGCTGGTCGCCTCCACCTCGAACACCAGGGCGTGACCGAGGCCGAGCACGCGCTGGAGGTGGCACGAGGACGCCATGTGGTCCTGGTGGTCCATCTGCGCGTAGGCCGCCATCGCGATGTCGGCGCCGGTCAGCCCGGACTGGCGCAGCGCGCCGATCGCCGCCCGCACCGCCATGGCGTGCTCGGTCAGGTCGTCGGACCGGGTGAACGAGGTGAAGTCGGACAGCGCGAGCAGCCGCCGCATGGTGTCGGTGTCGGGCACGGCGTCCGTCGCCTGCGTGCGCGGCGGCAGGTAGTGCCCGGTGCCGCCGATGAACACGTCATCCCAGATCATGGACGTCCCTTTCCCTGAGTTCGGACAACCCGGCGCCGTACCCGCGGAAGTCCGTGAGCCAGCTGCTGATCGCCAGCGCGGTGGAGGCGGAGTGCTGCTCCAGCACGGAGAAGTGGTCGCCGGTGACCACGACCGACTCCTGCCCGGACGGCGGGCGCTCCTGCGCGGTGCCGACGTGCAGCACCGGCGCGCCGGTCGGTCCCGGCTCCCACTGCCCGGCCAGGTCGAGGTAGCGGCCCATCGCGACCAGCCGGTCGTCGTCGACGGGGTGGACCTGGTGCTCGGGGTCGAGCACGCCGTCGAGCGGCGGTCGTCCGGTCGGGGTGATCAGCACGAGGGCGGCCGGTGTCACGCCCCTGGTTTCGAGGCGACCGGCGACGGCACGGGCGAGCCACGCCCCGACCGACCGGCCGACCAGCGCGAACTCGCCGACGGCGGCTTCGGCGACCGCGTCGGTCAGCGCGTCCACCAGGGCTTCGGCGGTGGCGGGCAGCGCGCCGCCGGTGAAGCCGGGCAGCGGCACGGCGGTCACGTCCCGCATCGCCTCCAACGCGGCGGCGAACCGCGCGTACTCCTCCACGCCGGTGAACGCCAGCGCGGACGGCAGGCAGATCAACGCCGGCGGCACGAACCCGGTGGTGAGCTTGACCGGCGTGACGTCGAGCCGGTCGGCGAGCGGGCCGAGCCGAGCCGCAGTGGCCAGCAGCTCGACGCCGTCGCGCGTGCGGTCGACGTCGATCGCCTTGCGCAGCAGGGTTTCCAGCGGGCCCGCGTCCCGGTTGGCGGTGCCGCGCAGCTGCCCGTAGAGGTGGTTGGCCAGCTGGGCGGGTGTGGGGAAGTCGAACACGGCGGTCGCGGACAGCTGCAGGCCGGTGGCCCCGTTGAGCCGGTTGCGCAGCTCGATCGCGGTCAGCGAGTCGACGCCGTGGTCGCGGAACGCCTGCTGCGGGTCGGCGGTGAGCCGCGTGGTGTGGCCGAGGACGGCCGCGCTGTGCGTGTTGATCACGTCCAGCAGCAGGGCGCGCTGCTCGGGTTCGGCCAGCGCGGCGAGCCGGCCGATCAGGTCGGACGGCGCGACCGCGGGCGCCTTCGCCCGCCGGGACGGCGCTTGGTCGCGCAGCAGCGGCGTCTTCGCCGTGGCCGGGTCGAGGTGGGCGGGCACCAGCACGGGCGCGCCGGCTCCGAGGCCGACGTCGAGCAGCGCCAGCGCCCGGTCGGTCGGCAGCGCGAGCAGGCCCGCGCGGGCCAGGCGGAGCCGGTCGGCCTCGCCCAGGTGGCCGGTGATGCCGCTCTCCTGCGCCCAGTATCCCCAGGCCAGCGACACGGCGGGCAGCCCGAGCGCGTGCCGGTGGCGGGCCAGCGCGTCGAGGAACGAGTTGGCCGCCGCGTAGTTGGCCTGACCTGGACTGCCCAGCACCCCGGCCACGGACGAGAACAGCACGAACGCGTCCAGGTCGTGGGTCAGCTCGTGCAGGTGCCAGGCCGCGTCCACCTTGGGCCGCAGCACGGCGTCCAGCTGGTCGGGCGTGAGGGACGTGACCACGGCGTCGTCCACGATCCCGGCGGTGTGCACGACCACGCGCAGGTCGTCGATGGTGGCGAGCAGCCCGGCCAGGGCGTCCCGGTCGGCGATGTCGCACGCGGCCACCGTGACGGTCGCGCCGAGGCCGGCCAGCCCGTCCCGGAGCTCCGCCGCGCCGGGGGTGGCGTCACCACGGCGACCGGCCAGGACCACGTGCCGCACCCCGTGGTCGGTGACGAGGTGGCGTGCGGTCAGGCCGCCCAGGACCCCGAGCCCGCCGGTGATCAACGCGGTGCCGCGCAGCCGGCGTGGGGGGCCGCCCTTGGCGGACTTGGTGAGCCTGGGCGCCGACATCGCGCCGTCGCGCAGCCGCAGCTGTGGTTCCGCTTGGGCGAACGCGGTGCGCACGGCGGCCGGGAGCGCCTGGCGGGACGCCTCGGTGTCGTCGTGGTCGACCAGCAGGAACCGGCCCGGGTGCTCGGTCTGCGCGCTGCGCACCAGACCCTGAGCCGCGGCGAGGGGCAGGTCGTCGCCGTTGGTGACGATCACCAGGCGGGTGTCGTCGGCCAGGGCTCGCTGCACCTCGTGGAGCACCTGGCGGGTGAGGGCGTGGGTCTGCTCGACCGGGTCTCCCGCGGCGCGCGCGAGTTCGCGGAACTCCACCGGGACGTCCGGCGCGTCGGTGATCGGCAACGGCGTCCAGTCGAGCGTGAACAGGGCGTCCGGGTGGCGGGCGACGGCGAGACCGCCCAGCTCGACGGGGCGCAGCACGAGCGAGTCGACGGTGGCCACCGGGGTGCCCGCGGTGTCGGTGACGTGCACCGCGTAGGTGTCCGGCGCGGTGGGCGACAGCACGACCCGCAGGGTGGCGGCCGTGCCGGTGATCGAGACGCCCGCGAACGAGAACGGCAGCCTGGCCAGGCCTTGGCCGGGGCCGTCGACCTCGGCGGTGATGCCGGTGAGCAGGGTGAGCGGCTGGATCGCCGCGTCCAGCAGGGCCGGGTGGATGCCGTAGCCGGTGAGCTGCGCGTGGTCGGCGGGGAACGCGACCTCGGCGTGCAGGTCGTCGCCGTGCCGCCAGGTGGCGCGCAGGCCCTGGAACGTCGGCCCGTAGTCGTAGCCCGCGTCGGCGAGCGTGTCGTAGAGGGCGGCGATGTCGATCGGGACGGCGTCGGCCGGTGGCCACGTGGCGGGCCCGTGCGGCGGGGTGGCCGGTTCGGGGCGCAGGACGCCGGTGGCGTGGCGGGTCCAGTCGTCCGGCTCGGCGGCCGTGCGCGAGTGCAGCGTGACCGGACGCCGCCCGGTCTCGTCCGGCGCGCCGACGGTGACCTGGACGTGCACGGTGTCGTGCAGTGGGAGTGGCGCTTCGAGCACGAGCTCGGCCAGCACCGGGCAGCCGACGTGACCGCCGGCTTGCAACGCCAGCTCCACGAAGCCGGTGGCGGGCAGCAGGGCCGTGTCGAGCACGGTGTGCTCGGCCAACCAGGGGTGCGCCGACCGGGCCAGCACACCGGCCAGCACCACGCCCTGGCCGTCGGGCAGGGTCACGGAGGCCCGCAGCAACGGGTGGTCCAGCGCGTCGAGGCCCGCGCCGGCCACGTCCGCCGGCACGCTGGGGACCAGCCAGAACCGTTCGCGTTGGAACGCGTAGGCGGGCAGGTCGAGGTGGACGGGCGGCACCGGCGGACGCCAGTCCGCACCCTGCTCCCAGAGCCGGCCGAGGGCGGCCGGCAACCGTTCGGGCTCGTCGTGACCACGCCGCATCACCCCGATCGGCACGAGCGTGGGATGAGGCCCGATCTCCAAGAACGCCGTCACACCATTGGCACGCAACCACTCCACGCCATCAAAGAACCGCACCGGCTCCCGCGCCTGCCGCACCCAATACCCGGCATCGAACACCGCGCCTGCGGAAGGGTCCCCGCCCAGGGGATCCCTGTTCTCAACGCTACCCGAACCCCCCGACAACACCGTCGACACAATCGGGATCTGTGGATAACCGAACGCCAACCCCTCCACGACCCCCTCGAACTCCGCCAGCATCGGCTCCATGCGCGCCGAGTGGAACGCGTGGCTCACCGCCAACCGCCGCGTCTCGCGGCCCCGTTCCCGCCACACCTCGGCGAGCCGCAGCACCGCGTCCTCGTCACCGGAGATCACCACCGCGTCGGGTCCGTTGACGGCCGCGATCTCGACGCCGTCGACGAGGGAGATTTCCTCTTCGGAAGCCCGGATCGACACCATCGCCCCACCCGACGGCAACCCCTGCATCAACCGACCCCGCGCCGACACCAACACACACGCGTCCTCAAGGCTCAACACACCGGCGACGTGCGCAGCGGCGACCTC
>NZ_JBFAFR010000038.1:0-82756 GCF_040639675.1 Actinosynnema sp. NPDC023794
CGCGGTCATCGCCAAGGCGCCCACCGACGGCGGCGTCAGCTGCCTGACCCTGGCGATCGCCAGGCACACCGGCCCCGGTCGTGGTCGCTGGTGGAGTTCGCGTCCGCCGCTCTCAGCCCAACGGCGCGCGGTGCCCGGAGCGCAGGGGCGCGCCGGCGTCGTGCAGGTGGCGCAGCACTTGGGCGTAGGAGGACCGCAGGCCGGCCTTGCTGTAGGGGATGCCGTTGCGGGCGCAGAAGTCCTCGACGACGGGCTGCGCGCGGCGGAGGTTGGGGCGGGGCATGTGCGGGTAGAGGTGGTGCTCCACCTGGTGGTTGAGGCCACCGAGCAGCGCGTCGACCCACCGGCCACCCGTGACGTTGCGCGAGGTGAGGACCTGCTTGCGCAGGTGGTCCAGGCGCTGTCCCTTGGCGATGATGGGCATCCCCTTGTGGTTGGGGGCGAAGGAGCAGCCCAGGTATACGCCCATGAGGCCCTGGTGGACCGCGATGAACACGACCGCCTTCAGCGGGGACAGCAGCAGGAACACCGCCGTCAGGTACGCCGCCGCCGGGAGGAGCTGCAACGCGGCTTCCCGCCAGGGGTGCTTGAGCTCGCCGTGCCACAGCGCCTGCAGACCCGAGATCCGCAGCACGACCGCCTCGGCCAGCAGCAGCGGGAAGAACAGGAAGGCCTGGTACTTGGTGATCCACCGGTACAGGCCGCGCTTGTCGCCGGCCTGCTCACGGCTGAAGGCGATGGCGTGGATCTCGATGTCGGGGTCGTGGTCCTCGTGGTTGGGGTTGGCGTGGTGGCGGTTGTGCTTGCCGACCCACCACTGGTAGCTGATCCCGGTGACACCGCCGTGCAGGTGCCCCACGAGGTCGTTGTGGCGGTGCGAGCGGAAGATCTGCCGGTGCCCGGCGTCGTGGCCGATGAAGGCGAACTGGGTGAAGACCACGGCCAGGAGCACCGCGGTCAGCACCTGCCACCACGAGTCGCCCAGCAGCGCCATCGCCGTTGCGGCCATCGCGAGCAGCAGGACGTTGATCGCCATCCTCGTCGCGTAGTACCCGCGGCGCCTGTCCAGCAGGCCGGCGTCCTTGAGCTGCCGCGTCAAGCGGGCGAAGTCACTGCCCTGCCGGGCATCGGGAGGTCGTGCCTCGGCGGTGGGTGAGGAGGTCATGGACATCTGCTTTCCGGGTGGACGGACGCGTCCGCTCCACTACCCCGGTGTCCGCGACCTGGGGGTGGAGTGGGGCCTGGGAGGGGGAGGTGGGTCGGCCGGCGTGGCCGTTCGCGAGGATCACAAGGCCGCCCGCGGAACTGCGGGCCGTTGGACGCCCAGGGGTTTTCGGTGGGCGGGTGCGCAGCAACCGGATTTGCCCGTCATCGAGCCAACGCGGCCGACAGTCGGCCGGTTCCCACAATCGTCCCCGTGTGCCGCACGGCACATGCCGGTCCGTTCACCGCAAACCCCCGATCGCACCTGGTGTGTCCACAGGCCGCCAGGGTCCGGGGCGGGATGTCCCACGGCGGGCGACGCCGTTGAATCCCAGGGCGCCACCGCGGTGGACCTCTACGGTCGCACCGGCCGCTCGTCTCCGCAAGTGGAGCGGCTGCTCACCGATCGGACGACCGGGCGGGCGGACAACGACCCGCCGCGAAATGGCGGAAATGACGTCCGGCGATAATCGGTCGCGGTATTCGGAGTACCCTTGAGGTGTCGCCCCGGCCCCCGGCGAAGTCGATCTCATTCGATGTGTTCCCGGAGAACGAGTCGGGGGAATCCTCCCGCCCGCGGTCCCACGTCCGCGACGGCAGCGCATCGGACACCACGCCTCGACCACACGAAGGACGGACCGATGTCGACGACCCACGTGCCGATCGCCCCCCTGGCACCCGACGCCGCGAGGCAGGCCGAGGGGTCCTGCCCCGCGTGCCCGCATCCGGCGGACGCCCACGACGCCCTCGCACAGCGGTTCTGCGCCGCGACACGGGCGGGCGACCTGCACCGGGGTTGCCTGTGCTCCACCGAGTCGAGCAGCGCGACCTACGGCAAGTCAGGCCAGGGGAACGTCAGCGACCGCGCCTGATGCCGGCGCTGGACCTCGGCGCGCGGAGGACGCCTCAGCGGGACCCCGTGACGGCACGTCGTCGACTCGGGGAAACACCTTGAACTCGACGTCCAGTCCGGTGACGGCCAGCGGCCGCAGCACCGGACGGGTCCGTGCCACGACGTGCAGTCCCACCCCGGACGCCGCAGCCGCGGCCCTGGCTTCCACCAGGACGGTGAGACCGGCCGCGCCGAGGAAGCCCACCTCGCTGAGGTCGACCACCACGTCCGGACCGTGGGAACTGATCTGCTCCAAGAGGTGGTTGCGCAGGTGGGACGCGGTGGAGAGGTCCACTTCACCGGACACCGCGCACAGCACGGCGTGAGCCGACAGCGACCGCACCGCGACCGCCAGGAGTTCGCCGGGCGACGGGACCACGGCTTCCCGCAACGGCGGTCGAGCGGCACTTCGGACGTCGGCACTCACGGGCTCTCCTCGCCGAAGCGTGGCGTCCGCGGGGTCCGGGCGGCTGACGAGTTTCAGGTTTCGAGCGTATCGCCCGGCGAGATCCCCGCACAAGGCGTTTCCAACCTCATCCGAATGAATTTCGAGCACTCCGGACTCTTCTGCACCTCGTGCCGAACGCCTCGAAGATATTTTCGAGGCGTTCACCGGCGTAATGTGGGAAGTACCGGGGGCGCGTCGAGTGCCGGCATTCGAGCCGGCACCGCCTTGGGCGCACCGCGATTCCGGCCGGTCCGGCCGGAGACGGGAACGCCGAGTTGACCTCGAACCAGCCAGGCCCCCACCACCCGCCCGACCACAGGGCCTCGATGCCGGTGGGCGGTGAAACCTCACACCGGCGAGTCGGGCTCCGTCGACGGTGGCTGGTGGCCGTGGTCCACCGACCCGGCGACCGAGTTCCCCCCGCTGATCACCGCCATGGCCGCCCCGGGGCTGCCCGTGCAGCGTGTTTCCCACGACCTCGATGCGTGGGACGCCGCGGACAGCAACTCACCGTGCACGGCACGGTGGTGCGCATGGAAGGTTGCCGCACCACGCAGCCGCACACGGTCACCATGGTCGGACCTGACCGCGTCCGGACCCGGCTGCTGGTGATCCCGCCGGCCACACCGGGTGGCGCCGCACGGGCCGCGATGCGCGCCGCCGCCCTCCCGGGCCGGCGGACGGTCGAGCGCGGCCCTCGACGGGACATGCTCCTTCACGAGGACGAGGACGAGGCCGCGTCGTGACCGCCCCCACCCCGTCGGGGCGGAGGCAACGCCTCCTCCAGCGGCGGCGCCCGATTCACCGATCGGCGTCGTCGCGTCCCGCGCGCCGCTGTGGCGCAGGCGTGTCCGGGTGAACGTGAGCCGGCGTCGGCGACCGCCTCCCGCCCAGCGCTGATCGCCCTCGCCGGCCGTCCGGCCGCGCGGGTCGCACGACCTCGCCGCGCATTCGGGTGAGAGTTCCGGCGCCCCGCTCCGGTCGGCGGGTTGCGGGGTTGCGGCGCGTAGAGTGGGACGGTCGTGGTCCACGGTGCGGGAGGTCGGGTCGTGCCCTGCGACCAGGTGACTGGGAGGTCTCCGGATGGCCCGGTACACCACCAGTCGGTTGGCGCAGGTGAGCCGCTGGATCGCAGAAGCGGCCGCCGACCTGGGCACGCCCGTCTCGGTCGGCGCCCTCTGCCAGGCCGCCGTCGCGCGACTGGGTGTCAGCGGCGCCGTGCTCACCGTGGACACGTCCGGCTGGCCGGAGGTCAGGTGCGCAACGGACGCGATGGGTGAACGCCTGGCCGAGTTGCAGGTGACGGTGGGCGAAGGACCGGCCGTCGACGTCTGGCGCGGAGGCGGACCGGCGCTCGTCGCCGATCTCGACGCCCCGTCCAGCCAGGCCCGGTGGCCGATGTTCGCGCCGCTGGCCGTCGAAGCCGGAGCCGCCGCGCTGTTCGCGCTCCCGCTGTGCGTCGGCGCGATCCGGGCCGGGGTGCTGTCGCTGTACCGGCTCGACGTCGGCCACCTCGCCGCCGCGGCGCTCACCGACTCGCTGGCGTTCGCGGAACTGGCCCTGCGGCTGCTGCTGGACGAGCAGGCCGACCTGAGCCCGGCGGACGTCGCCGAGGACGGCCTCCCCCTGCACAACCCCCACGTGCACCAGGCCACCGGGATGGTCGCGGCGCAACTGGACCTGGGCATGGCCGACGCGTTCGCCCACCTGCGCGCCCGGGCGTTCGCCGAGCAGGTGCCGCTGAGCGCGCTGGCGGCCGACGTCGTGGCCCGCCGACGGCGATTCGCCCGCGACGGAGGATGACAGTGAACACGTACGGAACAAGACCGCGCTCTGAGCACACCAGCGGAGGTGGCTGCGATGGACGGTGACCGTCTCGTCGACACGTTCGTCGAGTTGGCCGACACCCTGGTCGACGACTTCGACGTCATCGACTTCCTGCACATGCTCGTGGACCGGTGCGTCGAACTCCTCGACGTCGACGCCGCGGGGCTGCTGCTGGCCGACCAGCGGGGCAGGTTGCAGCTGATCGCGTCGTCCAACGAACAGGCCCGGCTGCTGGAGCTCTTCCAGCTCCAGAACGACGACGGACCCTGCCTGGACGCGTTCGCCACCGGCATCAGGGTCAGCCACCCCGACCTGGCGGAGGCGGGTGAGCGGTGGCCGCGATTCACCGCGGTGGCCGCCGAGGCGGGGTTCGCCGCCGTGGACGCCGTGCCCATGCGCCTGCGCAGCGAGGTGATCGGCGCGCTCAACCTCTTCCGGAACCGGCCCGGCGAGCTGGACGCCGGCGCGTTGCGCACCGCCACCGCGCTGGTCGACGTCGCCACCATCGGCCTGCTGCAACAACGTTCGATCCACCACCACCAGGTGCTGACCGAACAGCTCCAAGCGGCGCTGAACAGCCGGGTGGTCGTCGAACAGGCCAAGGGGCTGGTGGCAGAACGCCTCCAGGTCGACATGGACACCGCGTTCGCCGCGCTGCGCAGCTATGCCCGAGGGCACAACCTCAAGCTGAGCGGCGTCGCCCACGACGTCGTCGCGGGCGACATCGACACGCCGCAACTCCTCGACGCGCCCGCCAGGACCGGACGGCTTCGACGCTGACCGGACGGCGGCACGGGCCGGTCAGCGGCGCGGTGGCCTCGTCCGGCCGCCGACCAGGTCTCGGAGCTGCGGGGTGGGTGCCAGACCCAGGTCCACGTGGAGGAGGCGGCTGAACCGGTCGAACGCGTGCACCGCCTCGGACTGGTTGCCCTCGGCCAGGTGGACGCGGATGAGGGCGGTCTGCGCGCTCTCCCGCAACGGGTCGGCGCGGACGACCACGCTCGCGGCTGCCGTGGCATCTCCGAAGCGCCTCGCCTCCACCAGACCGTCCACCACCGCCTCCAACGCGTGGAGCCGGAGTTGGCGCCAGTCCTCGACCTCGAAGGCGAGCCAGTCGTCGTACCAGAGCGGCAGCAGTTCCGACGACAGGGTGGCGACCGCCTCGACGCTCAGGTCCCCCACGGCGTGCGGACCGGCTTCGAGCAGGCGGTGGGCGAGCGCCTGGGCGTCGCGCAGGTCGACCGAGACACCGGGCGCGAGCTCCAAGCTCGACGGCGTGACCAGCAGCGTGTCCCGGCAAGCGCGGTTCATGCGGATCAACGTCGACCTCAGGGCCGCGTAGGCGTGGCCTTCGGTGGCGTCCCCCCACAGTGAACTCGCCACGAACAGCCGCCCCACCGCCCGCCGGCGCATCGCCATGAACGCCAGCAGGCGCTCGGCTCCGCCCGGGACCGGAATGGCGTCGGCTCCCCCGGTGAGCCGGAACCCGTCGAGGAGCGCGACGTGCAAACCCGCTTGGTGCCCGTGGGACGCGAAGCGCGCTCCCGGCGCCGCGAGTGCGGTCATGAGCCCGGTGTCGAGGTTGTGTCGAAGAGGCCCGGAAGAATGATCACGGAAGACCTTTCGGCTTTGACTTGCAGGTGTGCGCGGAGCTGCGCGCTCGCGGCCGAATCGGAGCCGGCTGCGGTGGAACCGTCGACTGACGTCCTGCGGACCAGCTTACCAGCGCGGGCACGGGCGAGCGGCCCCACTCGGGGGTCAAACCCTTGCCACCGCTGGAATCCGTCCTGTGTGAGGCAGGGTGCGCCGCCCCTCAAACCACCCGTTCGGGGGTTCGCTGCCGGAGCCCGGACGACACGAGGAGCGACCCGGTCCCCATCCGGGGCCGGGTCGTCGACGGTCTGTCGTGTTCACGCGTCACTCGGTGGGTGCCCGAGCGCTACGACTCGCAGCTGCTGCGGAGGTCCGGCGGCACGCCGACGGGTCCACAGGAATCGGTGTTGTCACCGCCGTTGAGGGTGTCCTGCGCGGCATCGGTGCCCGGACCGCTGAGCGTGTCGTTGCCCGCGGAGCCGTTCAGCGTGTCCGTGCCGAGGTCCCCGTAGAGCAGGTCGTCGCCGACCTGGCCGGTGAGCGTGTCGTCGCCCGCGCCGCCGTAGATCGTGTCGATGTAGGCGGTGCCGGTGATGGTGTCGTTGCCACCGCTGCCGTAGACGGTCTTGCCCGGGTTGGCGCTGGTGCAGTCGATCGTGTCGTTCCCACCGGAACCGAACACCGTGGTGTCGTTCTGCGTCACGTTGGGACCGATGGTGCACGGGACCGCCGCCGAGGCGACGCCGGTTCCCATGAAACCGCCCACGACCAAGGCGCCCGCTGCCAGGATCGGGTAGAGCTGTCGAGTTCGCATGTCGTCCTCCGCTTCGTCTCCGGGAATCCGGATGACCACAGCGTGTTCCCTTGGGCGTTACCGGCGCGTGACGCCGTCGCGGCGCCCGCCGAGGACTGGCGGAGTCGACACTTCGTCACGTTCGGCGCGCGGGGCGTTAGCGCGTCGCGCCGGTCGGGCCCGGGCTCGCGGCGGCGTGGCCGGCGAGCCCGGGTGCTTCCGCGTGACCGCGGTCGATCAGCAGGAGCAGATCCCGCCGTTGTTGACACCGGCTGCGCCGTTGGGGCCGACGGAGCCGCTGCTGCCGTTGACCACGGTGGTGCCGGCTTCGACGGTGCCGGTGTTGCCCGGGCCGCCCGCGCCCGCGGCGCCGCCGAGGCCGCCCGCGCCACCGGGACCGCTGCACCCGGTGCCGCCGTTGCCGCCCGCACCGCCGTTACCCCCGTTGCCACCGGTGACGGTGATGACGTCGACACCCGCTTCGCCGTTGACGGCTCCCGAGTTGCCGGCGCCACCGGCGCCGCCCGCACCCCCGACACCACCAGCGCCACCGGGCTGGGTCGCGCTGATGCCGTTGCCGCCCTTGCCACCGACGCCGCCGGCACCGGCGACGCCTCCGTTGGCCTTCAAGGTGTCGACTCCGGCGCCGCCGTTGACGGTCCCGCTGTTGCCGATGCCACCCGCACCCCCGGCTCCGCCGACGCCACCCGCTCCGCCGCCGCTGCCGCAGCCGCCGACGCCACCCGCGGCGCCGGATCCACCCGCACCACCGGTCGCGGTGACGGTGTCGAGACCGGCGTCGGTGCCGCCGTTGACGGTTCCGGAGTTGCCGACGCCGCCGACACCCGCAGCACCACCGATGCCACCGGCGCCCGCGCCTCCCGCGACGAGGCCGCCGTTGCCGCCCACCGCGCCGAGGCCGCCGTTGCCGCCTCTGCCCCCGGTCGCGTTGACGGTGTCGTTGCCCGTGCCACCGTGGATGGTCCCGGTGTTGCCCGCACCGCCGACACCGGCTACGCCACCGTTGCCACCGGCACCACCGGCACCACTGTTGAGGCCGGTCCCCCCGGTGCCACCGTTGCCGCCGTTGCCGCCCGCACCACCGGTGACGGTGATGCTGTCCGTACCCGTGCCGCCGTCGATGATCCCGGAGCCGCCCACCGCGACACCGCCCCCGGTGCCGACGCCGCCGTTGCCACCGGCGCTGCCGGCCGGGGTGCCCGCGGTGCCGTCCGCTCCGGGAGCGCCGTTCGAGCCGGCGACGCCCGCCACTCCGGTGACGGTGATGGTGTCGTTGCCTGCGAGCGAGTTGACGGTCCCGTTCACCGGTCCGCCGGTGATGGTGATGGTGTTGTTCGCCGACGTGCCGGTGAGGACGTCGCCGGCGGGAATGCCCGCCGTGCAGACGAAGTTGTTGCCGGTCTGGGTGCACCCGACCGGGAGGGCCAGGGCCGTGCCCGGAGCCACCAAGGCGAAACCGGCCACCGTGCCCAACCCGACCAGGACGCGACCCCAGCGCGCGGCCGTGCCGGTGCGCAAGTTCAATTTCATGATCAATCTCCACCCGTGAGGTGGGTCCGAGCCGATGCCGCGGACCCGCGGGGGGGTGATCGGATGACCGGGGTCCGGGGTCACGTATCCGGTGCCGATGAACGAGGGCACCGGGACGACCAACACCCTCGAAGGCTCAGCGTGCGCGTCTCTCCGGAACCAGCGAAAGGCACAACGCCGCCGGTCACCCGAATGCGATACGCACTCCCCTGAATGCGAACGAGTCCGCAGTTGGAGGGTTGTTCCCGACTATCCGTGCGGACGAATACCGCCCATCACCCGATCAACAGGTCATGGGCTCACTGGTCGGGTCGACCTGTTCCGAATCGCGCGTTGGTCCGATCACCACCGGTCAACAGCCGCACACCCCGCTGTGGGACTGCGGGATGTTCCGGTCGTTCGCCCGGACCCCGGTGAACCACCGTCGTGTCGTCTCGTCGGCCCGCGCGCGGGACGACTCAATTCGGACGTCGGACGAGCCCGTGCCCGCCTGGGGCGGCGTTCTTCGCCGCCACCGACTTCGCCGCGATCACCGGTGTCGTCTGCACCGAACCGGCCCGGCCCGCGGACCCGCGGTACGTCGGGTTCGCGGCGGCCGTGCTGTCGACCGCCGTCCACGGCTACGCTCGCGCTGCCGCGCCTTCCGCCCGCCCCGCCACACGGGGAGGGGCGGCGACGCGAGCCGGCGGGCCGGTCCCGTCGGGACGTCGACGACCGTTCGGGTGAACAAGGAGTCGCCCGTTCGGCCGATGGTATAGATTGGGCATTGTTACCCCGGACCCCGGTGGCGAAACACCTCCCGCGCAGATCGCAGAGGTGTTTGGCGAGCCGGGGTTTTTGCACGGGCGAGAAGCACCAGCCACTCGAATTGCGGTGGTGCCCGGGCATGCCGGACGCACCGGCTCCGCCGCGCCACGCAGGTCGCCCTCAATCCTGCTCCAGGAAATGAATTCCGATGCGACACATCCGCACCACCGTCAAAGCCTTGATCGGCGCCACCGTCATGACCGGGGGCCTGATCGCCGTCACACCACCGGCGCAGGCCATCACCATTCCGGTGGCGTGCGGCGAGAACGCACTGGTCGCGGCGGTGAACCTGGCCAACTCCACCACCACCGCCGACACCCTCGCCCTGGCGGGCGGTTGCACCTACAGCATGACCACGGCGCACGGTGGCGCGTCCAACGCGCTACCGGTGATCACCACCCCGATCGAGATGATCGGGCCCGCCACCGTCACCAACGCCTCCCGGCTGGGGCTGTTCCGGATCGCCGAGGTCGGCCCGACCGGCAGCCTCACCCTCACCACCGGCGTCGCGTTCACCCGCGGCAACGTCGTCGGCCACGGCGGCGGCATCCTCAACCGCGGCGCGGTCACCCTCACCGGCAGCACCCTGACCGGCAACACCGCCTCGGGCAACGGCGGCGGCCTCGCCAACGTCGACACCCCGTCGGGCACGGCCCCCGCGGCGACGTTCACCAACAGCCCGGTGTCCGGCAACACCACCCCGCTCGGCGAGGGCGGCGGCCTCTACAACGGCCTGCGCGGCACCCTCACCGTCACCGGCGTGACCGGCAGCCCGCTGTTCATCACCGGCAACAGCGCCGGCCGCGGCGGCGGCATCTCCGCGATCAACTCCACCGCCACCACCCTCACCCAGACCGCCGTGACCGACAACCACGCGCTGTCAACCCTGGGCCAGTCCGGCGGCGTCTACCGCCGAGGCGGCACCATGACCACCACCGACTCCCCCATCACCGCCAACACCCCCAACAACTGCGTCGGCAGCACTCCCGCGGTCCCCAACTGCACCGGCTGACCGCTTCCGGTGGCACACCGGGTGAGTGAGCCAGGCCGAGGCCGGGCGGAAAGGCCGATCGACGGCCTCCCGCCCGGCCCGCGTCGTGCCGGGAGCGGTTCTTCCCCGTCGGGGAACGAGTCGTGATCGTCGAGCCGGCCCACGAAACGGCGGCGACAACGCCAACCGAGCGCTTGGCCAAGGTCCTGACCGGGGCCGGTGCGGGGAGGGTCGTTCGTGGCCGCCTAGTCGTGCTCGGGCAGCGTGGGCACCGACCTCAGCGCGCGGTTGTGGCGCGGTTCGGTGCGCGTCTTGGCCTCGTCGACCTGTCGGATCAACTCGTCGCGGACCTCGCTCAGCGCCGCGGGCAAGTCCCGCTTCGAGGACGTGGCGACGAGGTGCAGGCGAGGGCTCCGGTTGATCCAGCACTCCAGGGTGACCCGCTGCTCGGCGCCCTGGCGGTCCTTCAGGCTGATCTCCAGGTCGACCTGATCGGCCCGGAACGACCGCAACCGCGATCCGAGGGAGGCCAGGTGTCCCGAGACCCAGTCGTGCTCGGACGCGAGGAAACCGGTCGCGAGCTGAAGGCGCTGAACGATGACCGTCGCGCCTTCGGGGGCGTCATGCATGCACTGTCCGTCCTTTGTGGAATGCGGTCGGCGTCGACCGGGGAACCGGTCCGCACCGGACCGCGGTTGTCAGGCCTTGTGGGTCCGGGCCAGCCGCTCCGGCCGCGGCCAGCGGACGTTGGTGGCCCAGCCGAACACCTCGAAGACCCGGATCAGCCGCGCGGAGATGTCGATCTGGCCGCGTCGCACGCCGTGGCGGGCGCAGGTGGGGTCGGCGTGGTGGGAGTTGTGCCAGGACTCGCCCATCGACAGGATCGCCAGCGGCCAGAAGTTGGCGGACTTGTCGCGCGAGGCGAAGGGGCGGTCACCGATCATGTGGCAGATCGAGTTCACCGACCACGTGACGTGGTGCAGCACGGCGACGCGCACCAGGCCGGCCCAGAAGAACCCGGTCAGCGCACCCCACCAGCTCCACGTGATGAGGCCCCCGGCGAGCCCGGGCGCGAGCAGCGTCACCACGGTCAGCGCGGGGAACCAGCGGTTGACGCGCTGGATGTCCTCGTCGGCGAGCAGGTCGGGGGCGAAGCGGGCGGCGTTCGTCAGCTCCCGCTCGAACAGCCAGCCCATGTGGGCGTGCCAGAAACCTTTGGCCAGCGCGCCTGCCGACGTCCCGAAGAGCCACGGGGAGTGGGGGTCGCCTTCGCGGTCGGCGTAGGCGTGGTGCCTGCGGTGGTCGGCGACCCAGCCGATGACCGGGCCCTGCATGGCCATGCTGCCGACCACCGCGAGCGCGATCCTCAGCCCGCGGTTGGCCCTGAACGCGCCGTGGGTGAAATAGCGGTGGAACCCGATCGTCACCCCGAGGCAGGTGAGGGTGTAGAAGAAGACGGCGAGGCCGATGTCGACCCAACCCAGACCCCAGCCCCACACCAGCGGAACCGCCGCGGCGAGCGCCAGCGCCGGGATCACCGCGAACAACTTGACCAGGAACATCTCGGCCGGTGACTTCACCCCGGCCAGCACGGGCTGCGGCGCTGTATCGGCTCGCAGGACGTCCGATCGGACTTTCGTGCTCATGTTTCGTACCTCCGGCAACGGCATTGTTCTCCGTCGCCGGGGTCCGGGGCGATCGGTGTGGGGGTTGGGCGGGTGCCGCGACAGGCAGCCCCGGATCACACCGGTCGGGTACCCGTGGCACGACGTCGGCAAACCCGCGTGGCGGCACCGGCGCTCTCGATCTTCGAGCAGGCTGTGCCGTCTGGCGACCACCGACCCGTTGAAGGGTCACCACCCCGGCAGGGCCGAAATCGCCGGCAATCTTCCAGATATTCTTCGACCGTGACCGGCACCAGCCGGAAATCGCTCGACACCATTCCGATCGATCATGCCAAAATGAGTGTAGGGTGGAGTTGTCGAGAACATCCCGCACCTGGGCGGTCAAGCCCATGTCGTACTCGGTGAAAACTGAAACCGGCCTTTTCCCGGCTGGAGACGGGAGTCCGACGTGACGTCGGCACCCCACCCTCTCATCACCGCTGTCACCGAGCAGCCCGCGCACCCCCGGCGACTGCGGCTGCGGCCGAATGCCTCCACCGCGGGGCACGTCGACGGCGCTTGGTGGCCGCGTTCCCGGGACCTCGTCGCCGAACTCCCCGCGTTGCTCGCGGTGCTGGTGGTTCGGCTGGGCGACGTCATGCGGGTGAGCTACAACCTCTCCGAGTGGAGCACCGCGCCGCGCCGCGTCACCGCCGACAGCGGTCAGGTCCGGCTCGACGGGTTCACCTCGCGACCCGCCCACACCGTCGACCTGGTCGCAGCGGACAGGCACCGCCTCACGCTGCTCGTCGTGCCGTCGGACACCGACCCGGTCGCGGCGCACCGCACCATGGCGCTCGCGGCGGATCGCGACAACGTCCAGACCGTGCACGACCTGCTCACCGCAGGGGTCAGCACAACCGCACCGACACGGCAGGCGACCGACCCGGCCCACATCGCACTCCTGGGCTGGGAAGCGGACGGCGGCCGAGTCCCCGAGCAGACGAGCAGGCGCACCTCATGACGACACCGACCTACCTGTCCGCGTACGAGCGCAGGGTCGAACTGGTGCAGGAAGTGCTGTCAGCGCACTCCGCGCTCAGCCGGAAGGACGCACGGGGTCTCGCTGTGCACGTCCTGCACGCGCTGGACCGCATCCCGGAGAAGGTCCGCTGACGGACCCCGACGGCCGTCCACGCCGCAAAGGGCTCCCGATCCTGCCCGGCGGTGACGCGACGCCCTCACCGGCAGCACTCCCCGACCGCACCGCACGGCGTGGTCCCGCCGTGCGGCGCAGGCCCGCGTTCCGCCTGACCTGAAAGGCCTGCATGTCCCGCACCTACGGATTCCTGAGCACGTACCCGCCCACCCAATGCGGACTGGCCACGTTCACCGCCGCCCTGCTGCACCACCTCACGGCGGTGACGCCGGGTGGCGGGGGCAGGGTGGTCCGCGTCCTCGCGGGACCGGACGACGAACCCGCGGTCGCCGACGGGACGGCGGTGGTGCACCGGATGGTTCCCGGCGCGGTCGAAGCCGCGGCCGAGGTCCTCAACGGGTGCGACGTGGTCGTGGTGCAGCACGAGTACGGGATCTACGCAGGCCGCGACGGTGAGGACGTGCTGGGCGTGCTCGCCCGCCTGAGGGTGCCGGTGATCGTCGTGCTGCACACGGTGCTCACCATGCCCTCGCCCGGCCAACGGCAGGTGCTCGACGAGGTCGTCGGCCACGCCCACGCGGTGGTGACCATGTCCGAGGCCGCGCGCCGCCGACTCGTGGACGGCTACACCGTCGAGCGGCCCGACGAGGTCGTCGTGATCCCGCACGGCGCGCTGCCCGTCGAGCCACCGGCCCGCGAACCGTCCACCGACCGGCCGCTGATCCTCACCTGGGGTCTCCTGGGCCGTGGCAAGGGCATCGAGTGGGGCATCTCCGCACTGGGTGCGCTGCGCGACCTGAAGCCGCGTTACCTGGTGGCCGGCCAGACCCATCCCAAGGTGCTGGCGCACGAGGGCGAGACCTACCGCAGGAACCTGCGCAACCGCGCAGCCACGTACGGCGTCACGGACCTGGTCGAGTTCGACCCGATCTACCGCGACGTGGACGCGCTGGCGGAGCTGGTCGGTCAGGCTGATGTCGTCCTGCTGCCCTACGACTCGTCCGAGCAGGTCACCTCCGGGGTGCTCGTCGAAGCCCTGGCCGCTCGCAAGCCGGTGGTCGCGACCGGGTTCCCGCACGCCGTCGAACTGCTGGCGGACGGTGCGGGCCTGCTGGTGCCCCACCGCGATCCGGCCGCCATCGCCGCGGCCCTGCGGCGGGTGCTGACCGAACCGGGACTCGCGGCCGGGATGAGCGACCGCGCGGCGAGCCTCGCTCCCGAGCTGAGCTGGACCGCGGTCGCGAACCGGTACCGGGGCTTGGCGGAAAGCCTGCTCGCCGCCCGCGTCGTCGTGACCACGTGACCGGCCCGAGCTTCGCCCACCTGCTCCGGCTCAGCGACGACACGGGTCTGCACGAGCACGCCGACGGGCCGCTGCCCCGCAGGGAGCACGGCTACTGCCTGGACGACGTCGCCCGCGGCCTGGTCGTCCTGTGCCGCGAGCCGGAGCTGCCCGCCGACCTGGTCGTGCTGGTGGAGCGCTACCTCGCCTTCACCGCACACGCGCAGGTCGATGACGGGCGGTTCCACAACCGGCTCGGTCCCGACCGCGAGTGGCGGGACGAGCCGGGGCTGGGCGACTGGTGGGGACGCGCGCTGTGGGGGCTGGGCACCGCCGCGGCTCGCTGCCACGTGCCTTGGATCCGCACGGCTGCCCTGGCCCGCTTCGAGGTGAGCGCCCACCACCGACCGCCGTCGGTGCGCTCGATGGCCTTCGCCGCACTGGGCGCCGCCGAGGTGCTGAGCGTCGATCCCGACCACGCCCTCGCGGCGAAACTGCTCGGCGACGTCGCGGCGCACGTGGGCGAACCGAGCGAGGTCCCAAACTGGCGCTGGCCCGAGCGGCGGTTGTTCTACGCCAACGCCGCGCTGCCCGAGGCGCTGATCGCGGCGGGCGACCTCCTGGAGAACCACAAGATCCGCGAGGACGGCCTGCGACTGCTGGACTGGTTGCTGATCATCGAATCGCGCGACGGTCACCTCTCGCCGACCCCGGCCGGCGGTTGGCGCGTCGGCGAACCCCGTCCGGCGTTCGACCAGCAACCCATCGAGGTCGCGGCGCTCGCCGACGCTTGCGCGCGCGCCCACGTGGTGACCGGCGACCGGATGTGGCTCACCGGCGTGCGCCGTGCGGTCGCGTGGTTCGAGGGCGACAACGACATCGGCGTGCCACTGCGTGATCCGGAGACCGGTGGTGGTCTCGACGGACTGGGACGCGAAGGGTGCAACCGCAACCAGGGCGCCGAGTCGACCCTGGCGCTGATCTCCACGCTGCAACACGGCCGCACCCTGCTGGGGAGCACTGGGTGAGGGCCATCGTCACCCGCGCCTCGCCGCGGTTGCGGCCGGACCCCCGCCGGGTCATCACCAAGATGTTCGTCCCCGGAGAGGAACGGCCCGAGCACGAGTCGAGGTCCGCTGCCGTGATCCGGCGGGTGCTGGCGCTCCACGAGGAGACCGCGTGCGCGGCGCTGACCCGCACGCTCCACCTGTTCGAGGGTCGGCACCGCGACGTCCGGGCGACCTTCGCCGACCACTTCGCGAGCGTCAGCCACCGCCTCCCCTCCGGCGTCGAGCTGTCCGAGTCCCGTCGCCTGCTCATCGGCGCGTACTTCACGCACGAGTACGCCGTCGAGGGCGCCGCGCTGTGCAACCCGTCCATGGTCGCGCACCCGGATCAGCACGGGGTGGAGCCGGGGCACGTGAAGTTCGTGCTGAGCGTCCGCGGGATCGGCGAGGGCCACCTGTCGTCGATCGGCTTCCGGACCGGCGTGGTCGGGCCCGGCGGCGCGCTCACCGTCGAGCCACCCCGGGAAGTCGTCACCACGGGACTGCGCCGGGACTCGGCGTACGAGAAGACCCTCTTCCTGACCAAGCTCGCCGAGCTCGGCCACGACGACGAGGTCTCCGCCGTGCTGAACCGGTGGTTGCCCACGCGGTTCACCGACGCCGAACTGGACCGGGTGCTGGCCGACCTCCACCCGCGGCTGGTCGCCCGTCAGGAGGCGCACCGGACCGTCGAGCTGATCCGGTGGATCGCCGCGTGCAACTACACCTCGGAGTTCCCCGACGACACCGACGTCAGCGGCCGAGTGCTCTGGCCCACCGGTCCGTCGGAGCGCCAGGGTATGGAGGACGCCAGGTTCGTGCGCTTCACCGATGACGACGGCGGCCAGACCTACTACGCCACCTACACGGCGTACGACGGCACCGATGTCGCGCCGCAGCTGCTGCAGACCGACGACTTCCGCACCTTCCGGGTCACGCAGATGACCGGCTCGGCCGCGCGCAACAAGGGCATGGCGCTGTTCCCCAGGAAGATCGGGGGCCGGTTCTTCGCGCTGTCGCGCGGCGACGGGGAGAGCACGGCCGTGGTGGCTTCCGACCACATCGGGAACTGGAACGATCCGCGACCCGTCGAAGGTCCCGGCGAGGACTGGGACCTCGTCCAGGTCGGCAACTGCGGCTCGCCGATCGAAACCCCCGAGGGCTGGCTCGTGCTGACCCACGGGGTCGGCCCGATGCGGGTCTACTCGATGGGCGCGATGCTGCTCGACCTGGACCACCCGGAACGGGTGTTGGCGAGCCTGCCCGAACCGCTGCTGCTGCCCACGGCCGACGAACGCGACGGCTACGTGCCCAACGTCGTCTACTCATGCGGCAGCCTGCGGCACGGCGACACGCTGGTGATCCCCTACGGCGCGAGCGACTCGACCATCGGGCTGGCGACCGCGTCCCTGCCCGACCTGGTGGCCGCCTTGACCGGACGCCGAGCCGGGTCCCGCTGACGGCCCACCGACGGACCAACCGCTTCCAGCGACGGGTCGGCGCACGAGATCTCGGCACGACGACTCCGAACGGTCCGCTGCGGCGGGACGTGCCAGGTCCCTGAGCGCCGCCTGCGGGGCGCGGGCGAATGACCGGCTCGAGACCCGCGCTGGGAAGGAAGGGGGTTCAGCGGCCGTCGAACAGGTGCGGCAGCCGGCTCTCCGTCAGCTCCACGTGGTCGAAGACCACCTCGCAGCCCGCGCCGACCGGTGACTGGACCTCCAACCCGACGCGCACGTCGCCGTCCAGGGCGAACTGCCGCTCCAACCGCCACGTCACCCCGTCGGCCGACGAGTGGAAGGCGTACCCGCCGTCGAGGCTGCTGATCCGCAACCACGCGGTGTCGCCCGCGACCGCCGCCCCCACGGCGTCGTCCGACCGGCCGTCGCGGGTGACCACCGAGAAGATCGAGGGCGTCCCACCGGGGGCCAACTCCAGGTTCACCTTCGCCCAGGTGTGCTCGCCGCTCCAGAGGAACAACGCCCCGGCGTCCCAGTCGGCGTGGAAGTCGACCCTCAGTCGAGCCCGCAACTGCCAGTCACCGCGCGGCGGGTCGGTGAGCGCCCGCGCGGCGTTGTCCTTCACCTGCGGCCCGAGGGGACTGCGGAAGATGTCGGTCTCGGCTGCCGCGACCGCCGTCAGGACGTCGTCGACGACTTCCCACGATGCGGGCTCGACGTCCCAGGCGAACGACGACCGGCCGAGCGTGAACACGGAACCTCCTGAGTGCCGATTCTACGATTCCAGTGCCGCAACCGGTCCGGCAGGGCCGCCAACCCGACGACCTCGACCGAACCGACCATGTGCCTCGGGACACCGGGGTGACCCAGCACGCCGGATCGCCGAGGCGGTCCAGGTCGCAACCGGTCAACGACAAAAACTCGGGGAACAGCAACAGCCTCGCGCCCGAGTCCGCCGCGGCGGCGACCACCACCTTCTCGGAGCCCACGCCGGTGATCATTCGACGCGAGCTCACGCGTCAGTCCTCGGTGGGTGTCGTGACAGTGAGGTCGAGCGCCATGAACACACTCGTCGGATCCGGGCGGTAGTCCGCGAACGGCGGGCACGACACGAATCCGTGCCGGGCGTAGAGGCGGCGGGCCGGCGCGAAGAAGTCCTGGCTGCCCGTCTCCAGGCTGACCCTGCGGTAGCCGCGCCCGCGGGACTCCCCGATCAGGAAGGCGAGCATGTGCGCGGCCACACCACGGCCACGGGCCTCCGGCCGGGTCCGCATCGCCTTGATCTCCCCCTCGGACGGGGAGAGCTCCTTCAGCGCGGCGCACCCGAGCAGGACCCCCTCGCTCCACGACGTCCAGAACGACACCCCGGTCTCGCGCAGTCCCGCGTGGTCCAGGGCGTACACGCTCTCGGCGGGCGAGGTCGCGTACATGTCGGCGAGGTGCTCGGTGATCAGGTCTCGAACCGGCTCGCGGGTGAGGTCGTCGGGTTCGATCGTCAACGCGAGCACGGCCGGCGTTCCCGGCAGCGCGTCGTGGTGTCCCATATCCGGGATAGTATCCCCTATATGGGACACCAGGAAGGTGGCGCCGGCCACGACAACCCGCTGGAGCTGCGCCTGGCCGCCCGGCTCGCCGAGCTGCGCACCGAACGGGCGTGGTCGCTGGAGGACCTGGCCCAACGCGCCGGAGTCAGCCGATCGACGCTGTCCCGACTGGAACGCGCGGAGATCAGCCCCACCACGGCGCTGCTGGGCAAGCTGTGCGCGACCTACCAGCTGACGATGTCACGGCTGCTGGCCGAGGTGGAACCGGCACCCTCGCCGCTGGTGCCGGCCGACCGGCAGGCCGTGTGGCGGGACGACGACGCCGGGATCACCCGCAGGTCCGTGTCGCCGCCGTCAGCCGGACTGCGCGGCGAGGTCATCGAGGTCACCCTGCGACCCGGCGCGGACATCGCCTACGACGGCTCGCCCGTACCGGGCCTGGAACACCACGTCTGGATCCTGGACGGCGCGCTGGAGGTCACCGTCGACGGCACGGCGCACGAGGCCCGGACCGGGGACTGCCTGCGCTTCCGGCTCTGGGGCGGCTCCCGGTGGCGCTGCCCCGGCCCCGACCCGGCCCGCTACGCGCTCACGATCGTCCTCCCCTGACCCGACCCCCGAGCCGACGAGGACCACGGAGCTCCACGCGGCCACCACCGCCGCGCCATCCGCGAAGACCCGGCTCGATCGTCGAGGCGTGCGGCTCAGCGGCGCCGAGCAGTGATCCGCTGTGACGAGTCCGACCCGGACAGGTCTGGTCTACTGTGGACCCATGCTGCAGATCAGCGGTCTGACGTGGACGGTCACCCTCGCACTGATCGTGCTGCTGCTCGCGGTGGACCTGGTCCTCGCCGCCGCACGGCCACACCGGGTCGGGTTCCGGGAAGCGAGCCTCTGGTCGACCTTCTACATCCTCGTCGCCGTCGGGTTCGGCATCTGGTTCTGGTCCGCGCACGGCAGCGGGTTCGGGACGGAGTACTTCGCCGGCTACATCGTCGAGAAGAGCCTGTCGGTCGACAACCTCTTCGTCTTCGTCATCATCATGACCACCTTCGCGGTGCCCGAGGAGCACCAGCACAAGGTGCTCACCTTCGGGATCATCCTCGCGCTGCTCATGCGCGCGGTGTTCATCGCGGTCGGGGCCACCCTGCTGGCGCTGTTCTCGTTCATGTTCCTGCTGTTCGGCTTGCTGCTCATCTTCACCGCGGTGCAGCTGTTCCGGCACCGCGACGAGGACCCCGACATCGAGAACAACGTGGTGGTCAAAACCGCGCGCCGGATCCTGCCGCTGACCGACGACTACGTCGGCGGCAAGATCCTCACCCGGATCGACGGCAAGCACGTGGCCACTCCGCTGTTCGTCGTGCTGGTGGCCATCGGCGGTGTCGACCTGCTGTTCGCGCTGGACTCCATCCCCGCGGTCTTCGGCGTGACCGAGGAGCCCTACATCGTCTTCACCGCGAACGCGTTCGCCCTGCTCGGCCTGCGGGCGTTGTTCTTCCTGGTCAAGGGCCTCCTCGACAGACTGGTGTACCTCTCGGCCGGGCTCGCGCTGATCCTGGCGTTCATCGGCGTCAAGCTGATCCTGCACTGGGCCCACGTCGACATCGACGAGCGGGTGCCCGAGATCCCGACCCCGGTCAGCCTCGGCGTGATCGTGGTCGTCCTGCTGGTGGTGACCGTGGCCAGCCTGGTCAAGACCAGCCGCGACCCGTCGGCCAAGGCACACGCCGGCTCCCTGCGGGCCCATCCGGACGAGGCCCGCGAACGCGAACGGTGAGGCCACGCCACCGGGGCAGCCGACGCGTCGGCCGTTGCCGCGTGCAGCCGCTCCCGCAGTCGCGCGTTGCCCGTCACCGCCGGCGAGTTGCCCGCCCGAACGCGATCGAATCCGCGACATGGGCGCACGGGAGGCCCTCCACGACCGCGAACAGGCTGGGTGGATCCGCCGCGAGCTGCCGCTCCCCGGCTACTACGACGAGCTCGACCTCGGCGTCCACACCCTGTTCGACGACACCGCGGTGGTGCCGGACGCCGTCACCTCACCGACCCCGGGTGGGACGACGTCGCACCATGCCGCTGACCGGGTGCTCCGGGAACGCCCGCTTCTGCCGACGAGCGCAACGGTCGGGGAGAACTCGACGATAGGGAGGGCGGAGCGATCAAGCCGGAGGAGCGCCATGACGGGGCTGGACGCGTTGGTGGACGAGGCGGGGTGGCGGCCGGGATCGACGACGTGCGCCGCGGTCCTGAGCGTGCTCGTCGGGATCGGGACGCTCATCGGCAGCGTGATCGCCGGTGTGGTGCTGCCCGAGCCGACCGGGACGGGCTGGTTCGCGCTCCTCGCGTGGTCGGTGGTCGTCACCCAGGTCGCGGCGGCGGTGCTGTTGATCGCGGGCGGGGTGCGGCTCGCGGTCGGCTGCGGGCGGCGCGCGCTGGTCACCGGTGCCGCGCTGGAGCTCTGGGTCTGCACGGGCTACCTGCTCCACGCCCTGGTGGTAGTGGCACCTGATGCCGGCGAACCGACGAACGCGGCCCTGGTCTTCGTCGCGGTTCCCGTCGTGGTCGCCGCCGCGGCGGCGTCGGCCCTGTTCCTGGCGCTGCGCCCGATGACCGCCGAGTACCTGCTCCTCAGCCGGTGCGTTCCCTCCTGACCCGCACCGATCTCACCGCCGACTTCCGCTTCCGCCGATGTGCGCACGTTCACCGCCGCGGTGGGCTTGTTCGGTGACGGGCCGCCGCCCGCGAGACCCCGGCTGCGGCTCCGCGTCGTGGAGCGGACCACCCGCACCGACCTGGCCGGCCGACCTGCTGACCAGTCCTGCCGCCGGGGATCCGTTGGGGCGATACGGGGTTCAGTTGTCTTGCTCAGCTCTCACAGCGCCTGCGACCCCCCATTCGCAGACGCTGTCGCCGCGGTAGCAGGTGACATAGTCCAGATAAGTAACCGCGTTCTCGTCGGCCATCCCGACCACGACCGTGGTGGCCCCGCCGGCGACGTTCGCGTCAAGGGGGATGGACTGCGTCCTCAGGTGGTTGCACCAGAGGGCGGAGTTGCCCCAGTCCAGTCGGCGGGTGTTCGCCCACGCTTCCCCGTACACCCGCCGGCATCCGACGGTGTTGAACGTTCCGGTGATGCCGACCGACCGGTTGTACCAGGTGACTGTGCCGGAGTAGTAGCTCCCTTTGCTGTCCCAGACGTAGAAGTCGGTGGTGGGGTAGGCGGCGGCGGTGGCGGGTGCCGCCGCGAGGAGCATCCCGGCAACCGACACCATCGCGGCCACGGCCGCGCCGAGCTTCCTCGTGCGACTCTTCGTCGTCGCTTTGTTCTTCGGCTTCACCATGCTGACAACACTCCCGTTCTTCGAGTGACGGGCGCACGCCCGGCCACAACAAGTCATCATGCGATTACAGATCGTTACACCCGGTCGCATTGTCGCTGACAACCCCGAGGGGTTTCCTGCTTGCCGCCGGGTGGGTCCACCCCGGTTGCGAGGGGCATTCCACCGCCGCGAACGTCGCGCCCACGACCCGGGTGCGTCCGCTCAGGGACAAGTCCACGGGATGCGATCCCGCCGAGACCCGGCCCCGGTCGTCCTGACGCCGGTTCAGGAATTCGCGGACAACGAGGCTGATCTTGCAGGTCGGGCGTTGTCCGGCGCCGGGGGCTGGACGCCGGACATCAACGTCCGGACAATCCACGTGCTGGTTCACAAGGGGTGGGGACATGCCGCGCGCTGAACGTCCGCTGGACATGAACGGGTCGCCGCTCTCGGAGTTCGCCGCCGACCTACGGAAACTCCGCAAGAAGGCGGGGAACCCGCCTTACCGGGAGTTGTCACGACGCGCGCACTACTCCTCCACGACCCTGTCCGACGCGGCCGGCGGGCATCGGCTGCCCAGTCTCGAGGTGACGCTGGCCTACGTGGCGGCCTGCGATGGCACTCCCGACGAGTGGAGAGTCCGCTGGCACGCCGTCTCGGCACAACTCACCGACGACCGCGACGAACGTCGCCTGGGCGTGGTCGACGCTCCCTACGTGGGGCTTCGGGCCTACGGCCCGGCCGACGCGGGGCGCTTCTTCGGACGTGAGCGTCTCCTCGACGACCTCATGACACGGCTCGACCAGCGACGCTTGCTCGCGGTGTTCGGGCCCTCGGGAGTGGGTAAGTCCTCGATACTCCGCGCCGGACTCATTCCGAGACTGACCGATGCCGGATCCGGCCGGGTGGTGCTCCTCACGCCGGGGACAACGCCCGTGAGCGAGCTGGCGTCGCACATGGCGGCGCTGTCGACGAGGACCGTCGAAGAGAACGGCGCGGGTCTGCTGGTGGTCGTCGACCAGTTCGAGGAGGTCTTCACCCTCTGCGACGACCCGGCTGAACGATCCCAGTTCATCGAACTTCTGATCGCCGCGGCCCGCGCGGATGACCGCGGATGCCGCGTCCTCATCGTCACCCGCTCGGACTTCTACGCGCGATGCGCTGCGCACCCCGACCTCGCCCAGGCCATGAGCGACGGCCACTTCGTGATCGGCGCCATGAGCACCGACGAGTTGAGGGAAGCGATCGTCCGACCGAGCGCCGCGGCGAACTGCACAGTCGAAACCGCGTTGGTGACCCGTTTGATCAGCGAAGCCACCGGCCGACCCGGCGTCCTCCCCATGGTCTCCCACGTCCTGCTCGAAACCTGGAGAAGAAGGCGCGGCAACTCTCTCACCCTCAGCGGCTACGAAGCCGCAGGCGGCATCGAGCGCGCGGTGGCCGTCACCGCCGAGCAGGTGTACGAGGAACTCGACGAGGCCCAGCAACAGCTCGCCAAACACCTGCTGATCCGCCTCACCGCCTTGGGCCAGGACTCCGACGACACCCGACGCAAGCTCCACCGCAAGGAACTGGACGAGAGCGGTGACCTCACCGTCGTCCTCGACCGGTTGACGCAGGCACGTCTTCTCACCGTCGACCACGACTCGATCGAGATCGGCCATGAGGCACTGCTCCGGGCGTGGCCGCGGCTACGGGCGTGGCTGGCCGAAGACCGCGAGGGTCTGCGCATTCACCGCCAACTGGCGGAAGCGACCACCACCTGGATCTCCCTGGACCACGACCCCGGAGCCCTGTATCGGGGCGGTCGACTCACGAGCGCGGAGGAATGGGCAGCCAAGAACGGTCACGCGCTGACCAACGCCGAACGGCAGTTCCTGAACACCAGCCTCGACACCGATGCGCGAGCACACGCGGCCGATCGCCGAACCGCGCGACGCCTGCGCTCGCTGGTCGCGGTGCTCTGCGGCCTGCTCGTCGTGGCGTTCACGACATCGGTTCTCGCAGTCAGATCACAACGGGCGATGCACGATCAGCGGGACAACAGCCTGGCGCAGAAGGCACTGCTGGAAGCCGACAGAGTGCAGTCCGTCGATCCGAGGCTTGCCACCCAGCTCCGGCTCGCCGCACACCAGATGGTTCCCAGTGCGTCGAGCCGAGACGGCCTGCTCAGCCATCCGACCCTGTCCGCCGTCCGCCTCCTCGGCCACGACGACGCCCTGTCCGAAGCGGGCTTCAGCCCGAGCGGCACCATCCTCGCCACCAGCAGCAAAGACCACACCGTCAAGCTCTGGAACGTCGCCGACCCGTTCGCGCCGCAGGTGCTGTCAGTGCTTCGGGGGCACGCAGGCGCCGTCCAGTCGGTCGCCTTCAGCCCGGACGGGCTCGTCCTCGCCACCGCCGGCCAGGATCGAACGGTCCGCCTGTGGGACATCACGAACGCGAGCGAGCCGCACCACGCGGACACCCTCACCGGTCACACGGATCAGGTTCTGTCCGTGTCCTTCAGCGTGGACGGGAACACCGCCATCACCACGAGCAAGGACACCACGGCGCGGCTGTGGGATCTGACTTCGGGTCGCCCGTTGTCCGTGCTCACAGGCCACACAGAGCTCGTCCGTGAAGGCAGGTTGAGCCCGGACGGTCACACCGTCGCCACCGCCGGGTGGGACGGCACCACCCGGCTCTGGGACGTCTCCGACCACTCGAAACCCGCGCAGATCGCCGTCCTCCCCAACCCGACCGGACGCGCCCAGGCAGTGGCGTTCAACCCCGACGGCAGGCTTCTCGCCACCGGTGGCGAGGACGGCATCACCCGCGTCTGGGACGTGTCAGGCCCAACCGCACCCAGCCAGGTGGCGGCTCTCGGGGGCAGGCAGTCCAGTGTCGAGGGCGTGGAGGCAGTCGCCTTCAGCCCCGACGGCGCCACACTCGCGGCCACCGGATGGGCCAGGCACGTCCGGCTGTGGGACGTCACCGAACCTCGCTCCCCCCGAGAACTTGGCATCCTCACCGGCCACAGCAGCGTCGTCCGGTCTCTGGCGTTCAGCCCCGATGGCCGAACGCTCGCCTCCGCGAGTGACGACAGAACCGCCCGGTTGGAGGATCTGCGCGACCTGCGAGCGCACAGCGGCCACACCGATGTCGTCACCGCAGCCGCGTTCAGCCCCGAAGGCAACGTCCTGGCCACTGGCGGGGTCGACAGCACGGTGAACCTGTGGGCCACCGGCCCAGACGGCCACCTCCGCCGGCTCGCCAGAATAGATGATCATCCCGATGGGGTGTGGTCGCTGGCGTTCGATCGCACGGGAAAGACCCTGATCACCGCAGGCAGCCAGGGGAACATCCTGCTGTGGGACGTGTCCAGCCCGGCCAAACCGGTCCGCGTGACCGGCTTCGTCGGACACGCCGCCGGTGTCAACTCACTGGTCGTCAGCCCGGACAACCGCACATTGATCACAGCGGGTTCGGACGAGACCATCGCGGTGTGGGATCTTTCCGAACCCGTCCGTCCACGAGAATCCGCCCGGCTCCGTGAGCATGACGTGCCGGTTCAAGCAGTGGCCATCACCCCCGACGGGCGAACCGCCGCGACCGCGGGGGCGGACAAGCTGATCAAGCTCTGGGACGTCACCGACCCCCGGAACCCCCGCCCGCGCGGCTCGCTCGACAAGCACACGAGCGGTGTGGGAGCCCTCGCGTTCAACCCGACCGGCACGATCCTGGCAAGCGGCGGCGGGGACCAGACCGTTCGATTCTGGGACACCACGAATCCCAGCGAGGTCCACGAGATCGCCACCATGCCTTTGGGCAGTCCGATCGAGACACTCGCCTTCAGCCCCGACGGCACGCGCTTCGCGGTCCCGGGCCCCGGCCAAGCGATCCAACTGTGGAACGTGGCCGACCCGCGCAACCCGACCGAGGCGGGAACACTGAGCGGCCACACCGGCACCGTCTACGCCGTCGCGTTCAACCCAGCCGACCGCACCCTGGTGACTACGGGCGCTAACCAGGCCATCCGGCTCTGGCAGTCCGACCTGAACCTCGCCCGCGAACGCTTGTGCACGATGGCCGCACCGGTGATCACACCTGACGAGTGGAAGACCCACTTCCCCGACGCGGACTACCAACCGCCCTGCACCGGCAACTGACAGGCGTGCACCGCGCCGGGTTCGACAGAGACTCTGATGCGCCCCGGGTTGCGTGAGTCGGCTGTCTGGACTCGAGGCCACGGTTGGGACGGTGTGAAGCCGTTCGTGCTCGATGGGGATGAGCGTGCCGAGGGCACTGTGGCGGCGCGGCGCTCAGCTGACCCGTCCCGTCATCGCGTGCGGCCCCACCGCCGGTTCGAGCAGCGACAACGTCCGCTGCTGCGCATCGAGACCGACGCGGATGCCGACCGGCATCGGCAGGTTCGGGCCGGCATGCCCGAACTCGACGTTGCCCAGGACCGGGATGTCACGGTCGCCGAGGACGTCGAGGACCATCTCGGGCAGGGTCGGGGAGGCGCCGGGCTCGAGTCCGCTGATCTCGCGCGGAACGCCAACGACCATGCCGGAGATCCGATCGAGGATGCCGCAGTGTCGCATCACCTGCAGATAGCTCCACACGTACGATGCCAGGCCGCCCATCTCCTCCCAGAACAGCACCGCACCATCGAACCACTCGAGCGGCAGCGCGAAACGCGTCGCCTGCGCCAGCACGATGCGATTGATCACCCCGCCGATCAGCCGCCCTTCGACACGACCGGGACGCCAGCACTCCCACGACGGGCTCACAGGCAGCGCACCGATCGCCGCGGTACCGGTCAGCAACCTGGAGTAGAGCTTCTCGAGTTCCGCTTGGCGCGCCACGGGCGCAGACTGCCAGTGCCCGCCGAAGCCAGGGACCGCCATGTCGGCATGGAACCCGACCAGACCCGTGCGCGCATAGAGCACCAGGTGCAGCAGCGAGATGTCGCTGTAGCCCAGGATCGGCTTGGGGTCGGCCCTGATCGCCTCGACGTCGATCAGGTCGAGGTAGCCGAACGCCGTCTGGCCACCGTCACTCGCGATGATCGCGCGCACCTCAGGATCACGCAGAAGGCCGTTGAGCTCCCCGGCGATCTCCGCGGGCGTAGCCGCGCTCCACCAATGGCGCCGCCCTACTTCGAGCAGCGGAGCCCGACGCACGCGGAATCCCATCCGCTCGAGCACGACCACCGTCCGCTCGACGTTGGGCTCGTGAGCGGCCGGCAGCGGACCGGACAGCGATGCGATGACAACGAGATCCCCGGGCCTCAGGGCACGCGGTCGAAGCAGTTGAGGCGGTGCGGAACCGGTCATGGCGTCAGTGTCGCCAGTGCCCTTGGTGGGGTCACGCGATTTTCGCCGGTCGTCCGCCCCGGCGCATGGCGGGCGTTGGTGTTGTGCCGGCACAGCCAAGGGCCCGGTCCAACGCGGTCCCGAGGTTCCAGGCGCGGCAGCGAAAGGTAGTGTGCGCCACTACTTTCGAGTCGTGGTCGGTCACCACCACCACTTGTTCGGGATCGGCCAGGCCGATCCCGACGATCGCGTTGCCGACCGGCGCCGGCGCCCGCAGGCGAGTCAGTCGGGCGTTGCGGTTGCGATCCGCAGGTCGGCTATCGCTTCGTCTCGCACGGTTCCTGGTCGGACCGAACCGCGATGGCACGGGCATCCTGTTCCAGGGTGGCGAGGACGCCGGCGGCGTCGAATGCTTGGCCGGGGGCCGCGGCGCCCGAGCCGCGGTGGCGTCCGTCGAGGAGTCGGACGGCGCCTTCGACGACGATCGGCGCGGTGACGGCGTAGATGTCGCGCCCGGTCGCACTCGTGCGCCTGGTGTCGGCGCCGTGGCGCACGAGGACGTCCACGACGAACCGCTGTGCCGATCGTCCGTGCTCGTCGGTCGGGGCAGGCGGCGGCGTGGCGTCGTCGTGGAGGTCCTCGAGCGGGGCGGTGTTGAGGTAGGAGCGGAGCTCGCCCACGTCGAGGTGTCGATCGATGGTGATCACCTCGGAGAACGGCAGCTGCACGACCGACTGCTCACCCAACGGCGACGGGTAGGACCAGGTGCCGGACGGTGCGGGGCTCTCCAGTGCGGTCAGCGCGCCGCCGCGGATCACCAGGCGGGTCGCGGTGTTGCGCGCCCCGGTGACCCGGGTGCCTGCGGTCGGCCACCAGCGATCCAGACCGATCGCGACCTCGACCTCGTCGGCGCGCGAGCCGCCGTCGAGGGTGGCCGTGACCAGCAGGTCGGCCAGGCCGCCGTAGAAGGCCATGGCGGGGACGACGGCGACGCCCGCGGCTCGGGCGGGGGCGTCGAGGTCGCGGTAGAGCGCCTGCACGACCGGCTGCTCGGCGGTGACGTCGAGGTAGTGGGCCCCGGCTTCGACCGCGGCGCGGGCGAGGGGCAGCGCGGTGTCGAGGAACGGCCCGGCGCAGTTGATGACCGCGCCGACGCCGGCCACCGCCCGCCTGAGCAGGTCGGGATCGTCGATGCCGACGACCCGGTGTTCGAGGGCCGCGTGTCGCGGTGGGACGGCGGCCAGGCGCTCGGCGCTGCGGCCGGCCGGCACGGGAACGAGCCCGCGCCGCAGCAGCTCGTCGACGACGAAGCGTCCCGTGTGACCGGTGGCGCCGTAGACGAGGACTCGATCGGTTGCGTTCACAAGACCATCGTCGGGCGGGACGCCGTCCGGGACGAGTGTCCGAAACGACGTGGACCGTACAATATGAGACATGCTCAGGGTCGCGCTCGTCCTGCACGGCTCCGCGATGCTCTACGAGATCGCGATCGCGTCCGAGATCTTCGGCGTCGACCGTTCGGACCTGTCCCCCACCGGCCAGTGGTACGACCTCGTGGTCTGCACCGCCGACGGCGCTCCGCACCCCTGGCTGGCACACCTGCCGACCACGTCGTACGCCGGGATCGCCCACGTCGACACCGTCGTCGTGCCCTCGTCCGACGACCTCGGCGACAACCCCGACCCCGAGCTCCTCGACGCACTGCGCGCGGCCCGCGACCGCGGCGCCCGCATCGCCTCCCTGTGCACCGGCGCGTTCGTCCTGGCCGCCGCCGGAGTGCTCGACGGCCGGGTCGCGACGACGCACTGGATGCACGCCGAGGACCTCGCCCGCCGCTACCCGCAGGTCGACGTCCGGCCCGACGTGCTCTACGTCGACGAGGGCGACGTGCTCACCTCGGCCGGCAAGACCGCGGCACTCGACCTCTGCCTCCACCTGGTGCGGCGCGACCTCGGCGCCTCGGCCGCCAACGGGATCGCGCGGCGACTCGTCGTGCCCGCCCACCGAAGCGGCGGTCAAGCGCAGTTCACCGCCCCACCCACCCAGCCACGACGCCAGGACGGTCTGGCACCCACCCTCGAGTGGGCACGCGCCCGTCTCGACCAACCCCTGACCGTGAGCGACCTCGCCGGACACGCCAACCTCAGCACCCGCCACCTCGCCCGCCGCATGCAGGCCGAACTCCGGACCAGGCCGCTGGACTGGCTCCACCACCAGCGGATCGCCCGCGCCCAGGAACTCCTCGAACGCACCGACGCCTCGATCGAGCAGATCGCGACCAGCTGCGGCATGGGGACCGCCACCACCCTGCGCCGACACTTCCACCGCGTCCTCGGCGTCACCCCCACCGCGTACCGGGCGACATTCCGCCCGGAGTGACACCGCAGAGCAACAACCAGACCTGCCGCTGGATCGCACCTCCCGACGAACGCCGGGTCTGCTGTTCCTTCGGCCTGCTGCAGGACAACGTCCTCGACCGTCGCACCCGGCCACGCGCCGATCTTCACCTGCGGGTAGGCAGTGGACAGAAGCAGGAAGACATCGCAGTTGACCAGGACGCTCGACGGATTCGGCGGAACTGCGCGGACATCCGACGTCGGCCGGCCGTCGCCGACGTTGACAGCCGCAGGAGATGTGCGCAGAGTCGTCCCGACCGAAGGTCCTGTGGCAGGGGTGAGTGCCCCGTGCTCGACCCGACCACCCGAAGGAGGAGGCGTGGAAGTCCGGCGCAACAACCGGGTGGCCTCGGCGCCCCCGACCGGGAGCACGCCGTCCGCGGCGGGGTGGCTGTGATGGCCGAGCCGTGGTTCACCGAACGGGCGTCGTTGGGTCGCTCCGGTGTCAGCGTGACCAAGCTGGGTCTGGGCACCTCACCTCTCGGTGGGTTGTCCGCGCCGGTCGACGAGGCCGAGGCGCGAACGGCGCTGGCGGAGGCGTGGGAGGCGGGCATCCGCCTCTTCGACACCGCGCCGCACTACGGGGCAGGTCAGTCGGAACGGCGTCTCGGCGCGTTCCTCGCCGATCGGCCACGCGCGGACTTCGCCGTGTGCACCAAGGTCGGTCGGCTGTTGGTGCCCGGTGACGCGCCACCCGGCGACTGGGGTTTTCACGGCGATCCGGGTCTGGTCAGGGTGAACGACTACAGCGCCGAAGGTGTCTACCGCTCGCTGGCGGACAGCCTGCAGCGCTCGGGCCTCGACGCGTTCGAGGTCGTCCTGATCCACGACCCCGACCACCACTGGGAGCAAGCGGTGACCGGGGCGTACCCGGCGCTGGAACGGCTGCGCGCCGAAGGTGCGGTGCGTGCCATCGGTGCGGGCATGAACCAGGTGGGGATGCTCACCCGCTTCGTCACCGAAACCGACATCGACTGCCTCCTCCTGGCCGGCCGGTATTCGCTGCTGGACCGGAGCGCCGACGACGAACTGCTTCCGCTGTGCGCGTCACGCGGTGTCGGTGTGCTGGTCGGCGGCGTGTTCAACAGCGGCATCCTCGCCAACCCGACGGCCGGGGCCGGCTACAACTACGCCCCGGCGTCCGACGACGTCCTGCGGCGCGCTCAGACCCTGGCCGCACGGTGCGCGGCGCACGGCGTCCCCCTCGCCGCCGCGGCGATGAGGTTCCCTCTGCGCCACCCCGCCGTGGCCGGCGTCGTCATCGGCGCTCGGAGCGCCAGGCAGGTCACCGAGAACGTCGTGAACGCGCGAATCGCCATTCCCGAGGAACTGTGGGCCGAACTCGACCTGCCGACGGACACGCGGTGAGACGTGCCGCGCAGCGAGGCGGCGAAGGATGCCGGGCTGCGGAAGGCTGAGGTCAGGTTGACGGCCGCCGAGCCTCGGCGACGCCCCAGCGTCTCATCTGGGACTTCTCCGGAAAACCTTCCCGTCACATCTTGACGCGGGTCGTTGTTATCGTTCACAGTTCGCCATGGCACGTTAGAGCGCATTGCTGACTTCCCCCCCTATCGACCATATATCCACATATTCCCACCCGGACCGCCGCCCCGGCGAATGTTAGCGCTAACACGAGGTTCCCGTTGGCCCGTGCACGTGGTTGTCGTCGGCGTCCGCGCCGACGCGCCCCGGTGCCTGTCGACGGTCCCCATGACGAAAGGAAAGACCCTATGTCGGTTGGGTTTGCGCGCACCGCGAGGTGGCGTAGTCGGTTGCGGTCGGGGTTGGCCGCTGCGGCTGCCGCGGCGTTCGCGGGCGGGCTGCTCACGGTGGCCACGACGCCGGCATCGGCCGCCACAGTGGACACCAACGCCTGGTACGTGCTGGTGAACCGCAACACCGGCAAGGCCCTCGACGTCAACGGCGCGTCCACCGCCGACGCAGCCAACCTCGTCCAGTGGGCCCGCACCAACGCCAACAACCAGCAGTTCCAGTTCGTCGATTCGGGCAGTGGCTACTACCGGATCAAGGCGCGGCACTCGGGCAAGGTGCTGGACGTGTCCAACTGGTCGACGGCCGACCACGCCGCCATCCACCAGTGGACCGACCACGGCGGCGTCAACCAGCAGTTCCGGCTGGCCGACTCCGACAGCGGCTACGTCCGGCTGGTCAACCGCAACAGCGGCAAGGTCGTCGAGGTGCAGGGCGCTTCCACCGCCGACGGCGCGAGGGTGGTGCAGTTCAGCGACTGGGGCGGCAGCAACCAGCAGTGGCAACTCGTCCGGGTGGGCGGGGGCAGCGGCACGTGCACGCTGCCGTCGTCGTACCGCTGGACGTCGACCGGCCCGCTGGCGAACCCGAAGTCGGGGTGGGTGTCGCTCAAGGACTTCAGTGCCGTCGTCCACAACGGCAGGAACCTCGTCTACGGCACGTCGCACGACACCGGGGAGAGCTGGGGAGGGATGAGCTTCAGTCCCTTCACGAACTGGTCCGACATGGCCACCGCCACCCAGCACACGTTGTCCTTCAATGCCGTCGCGCCGACGCTGTTCTACTTCGCCCCGAAGAACATCTGGGTGATCGCCTACCAGTGGGGTTGGCCGGACACCTTCTCCTACCGCACCTCGAGCGACCCCACCAACCCCAACAGCTGGTCCGCGCAGCAGACGCTGTTCACGGGCACCCTCCCCGCCGGGGCGCCCATCGACCAGACCCTCATCGCCGACGACACGAACATGTACATGTTCTTCGCCGACGACCTCGGCAAGATCTACCGGGCCAGCATGCCCATCGGGAACTTCCCGGGCAGCTTCGGCTCGAACTACACCACGATCATGAGCGACACGAAGGAAAACCTGTTCGAAGCGGTTGAGGTCTACAAGGTCCAAGGCCAGAACCAGTACCTGATGATCGTCGAGGCGATGGGGGCGAACGGACGCTACTTCCGCTCGTTCACCGCCTCCAGCCTGGACGGCACGTGGACCCCGCAGGCCGCCACCGAGAGCAACCCCTTCGCCGGCAAGGTCAACAGCGGTGCGACCTGGACCAACGACATCAGCCACGGCGACCTGGTTCGCACCAACCCCGATCAGACCAAGTCCGTCGATCCCTGCAACCTGCAGTTCCTCTACCAGGGGCGCGACCCCCGCTCCGACGGCATGGACTACGGCAAGCTGCCTTACCGGCCGGGCGTGCTGACGCTGCAGCGCTAGTCAGTGGTGTGACACAGGTCCAGCACCGGTGTTCCCGGCGTACGCCGAACCGGGTGAGCGATCGGGAACAGGTGGAGCTGGAGCGGGCGGGCTCGGCACCAAGCCGAGCCCGCCCGCGCACGCAGTCGTGCGGGTCAGGCCCGTGGCAGGGTGAAGATCAGGCCTTGGCTCATGGTCGAGCGGATGCCCTGCACGTCCACGGTGACGACCTTCGCCCGGTGCTGCTTGTCGGGGGTCAGCCCGGTCAGCGTGACCTGCTCCTCGGTGACGAGGCCGGTGTGCCCTCCGTCCAGGTACACCTCATAGCCCCGGGTGGGGTTCCACCAGGGATAGCCTTCCCAGGCCAGCGTCACGGACGTCGGGGTCGTGGAGACCACCCGCAGCCAGCTCGGGCGCGGCGGGCGCTCGAAGTGGGCCGCCTGCGACATCACGGTGCCCAGCAGGTCGTTCTGCGCCGGGTCGTGCGAGCAGGACGCGGTGACCGTGCCGAGAGGCGTGCCGTCGGCGCGCTCGGGGCGCAGTGTCAGCGCCAGGTCGTCCACGCGCAGGTCGTAGTTGCCCGGTGTGCTCAGCCGCTGCACCGGGAACGCGCCCGCGGCCCGCACCGCGGTCCTCTCGGTGGTCGTCAGCCACGTGGGCGCGAGGGTGAACGCGGCCTGGGTGGTCCGCGTCCCGTCCGGGCCGATGATCCTCGCGTCGAGCGTCGCGGTGCTGTCGCCGTCCAGGCGCACCCCGCCGGCGAAGGTCAAGGCCGGGCGCAGCTCGCGCAGGTCCAAGTCCACGTCGATGTGGGCGTGGTCGTGGCTGGCGACGGTGTTCAGGCCCGCACCTTCGTCCGGCAGGCCGCCGACGACCCACACGGTCACCTGGGCGCTCGGCCCGAGGGAGGTCGTGCAGGCGTAGTCCATTCGCACCGCGGTCGTCTGCGCCGACGCCGGACCCGCGGCCCCCGTCAACGCCCCGGCGGCCACCAGGGCCGAGACCAGGGACAGGGCGGTGACGCGGGATGGGTTCCATCTGTTGCGCAACTTCATGCCTCTCCGTATACGCTCGCCCACGGACAGTGTTCCGCACATCGACGTCGTTGCCTGTGGACCATTCGGTCGCTGAAACGGATCGGCTGACCGCTCCGATGCACCTGCCGTACGACTGAACGGAGGTGCGATCCGGGTGACTGATCGGAAAACCGCCTCGGCCGCTATCTCGGACGCCCCCACCGCCGACGACAAGCTCGGCTTCGAGCGGTTCGCGGAGCCGTTGGCCGCGAACATCGCGGCCATCGAGCGCGGGCGGACCCCGTGGACCGTCGGTGTCTACGGGGAGTGGGGCAGCGGGAAGACGAGCTTCCTCAAAATGGTGGAGAAGGCGCTCAAGCAGTCGGGGATCCAGCCGATCTGGTTCGACGCGTGGAAGTACGTCCACGACGACAAGCTGTGGGCCGCGCTGATCCAGACCGTCTTCGAAGGCGCGAAGAAGGCCATCCCGCGGCGGCGGCGCTGGTGGATGCTGCTGAGGGTCTGGGGCAAGTCGCTGAACCTGCGGACGGGCTTGTGGGAGGTGGCACGCAAGTCGTCCGTCCTGCTGTTCCGGATCGCGATGCTGGTCCTGCTGGTCCTGGCCGCGGTCAGCCTGGTGCCCGTCGCCGGCAACCCGGTCAACAGCTCGCTGACGGACTTCCTCGCGGGCGGCTGGCTGTCCACCGCCTGGCAGTTCCCCGGCACGAAGGCACTGGTGGGAGTCGGAGCGCTGCTCGGGATGAAGCCGGACGCGCTGCTGAAGTTGTTCGACATCAAGCTGGGCGCCGACTTCACCAAGTTCCGCCGCAGCCGCTCGCACCGCGAGCAGTCATCCGTGCTGGAGGACTTCAACACCGAGTTCCGCCACCTGCTCGAAGTGGCCTACCGCGACAAGCCGCTGGTGGTCGTGATCGACGACCTCGACCGCTGCCTGCCGGAGCACACGCTCCAGATCATCGAGACCCTCAAGCTGTTCCTGGACGAACCCGGTTGCGTGTTCCTGCTGGCGGTCGACCGGGAGGTCGTCGAGCAGGCCATCGCGGTGAAGTACAAGGACCTGTCCGACGCCGACACCCGCCGCCGCCTGGGCGAGACGTACTTCGACAAGGTCGTGCAGCTGCCGTACTCCCTGCCGCCCGCCGCGGAGAGCGCGGTCGAGGAGTTCGTGCGCAGCCTGTCCGCCGACCCGGACGTGCACGCCTGCGTGCCGATCCTGCGGGGCACGCCGCCGTACAACCCGAGGCGGATCAAGCGGAGCGTGCAGGCGTTCTCGCTGCTGAAAGACCTGGCGGGGCCGGCACTGGTGCCCGCGGTGCTGGCCAAGCTGGTGATCATCCAGGCCCAGTTCGTGCAGGTGTACCGGGCGGCGGTCGACGACCCGGCGCTCTTGGGCAAGCTGGAACGCGCCTACCGCGACCCGGAGGCGACGGACGAGACGGACATCGTGTTCGTGGAGCAGGTGAAGCAGTTCTCGCAGCGCTACCCGGCGTTGCGGGCGATGATGTGCCACGAGGTCACGGAGGACGACTCGTTCGAGGGCGTCTCCCTCGACCGGTACCTGTCCTTCGTGGACGCGGTGACGGTGGTGGAGCAGGTCACATCGGCGGTGACCGAGGACGGCCTCGACCGGGTCCTGGTCAGCTGCGTCCGGTCGGACGCCGGCTGGGGCAGGTGGGTGCGGGAGCTGCTCGCCGGGCGCGGGTTCGCGGTGTCGGTGACCGATCCCCAGGTGCCCGACCCGGACCGGGACATGGCGTCGTTCGACCACGTGGTCGGCATCCTCAGCGCGAGATCCGCCGAATCGGCGGGGCACCAGCGGGTGCTGGCCGCCGCCATCGCGGCCAAGACGAGGGTCGTGGTGGTGCGCGTCGAACGCTGTGACGTCCCGGAGGTGCTGGAGTCCCAGGCGCTGGTCGACCTGGTGGGGCTCGACGACGACGCCGCGGGTGAGGTGCTCGTGCGCGGGTTCAGGAGGCCGGTCGACGGGTCGTCGGCGGTGCTCGGCGACGGGGTGATCGCGGCCGGTGGCGGAGCGGTAGCGGCGGGAACGGTCCACGGGCGTGTCCAGGTCCACTACCCCGGCAGCGGCGCCGCGCTCAACAACGTTCCACTCGCGCCGATCCACCTGGTGCCGCGTCCCGATGTCGAGCAGCGCATCTCGGCGTGCTTCGCCACGTCCGAGGAGGTCAGGAGGCCCACGATGTGCGTGCTCTTCGGCTTGGGCGGCAGCGGCAAGACGACGAGCGCTCTGAGCTATGCGCACAGCCGCGCCGCCGAGTACCAGATCACCTGGTGGGTGCGGGCGGAACAGGCGGGGAACGATCTCGTGGACCTGGCGACGGCGTTGGGCGTTCCCCGCACCGGGTTGTTCCACGAACTCGCCTCACGCAGCGGGTGGTTGCTCGTCTACGACGATGCCGACCGGCTGGACGACGTGCTCGACCTCCTGCCCCGGACGGGCAACGGCCACGTGCTGATCACCTCCCGGAACCGGAAGTGGGACGAGTACGCGACGATCGTCGAGGTGGGGCCGCTGCGCGACGAGGAAGCCGTCGAGCTGCTGACCGCGATCTCCGGCTCGGAGGACATACCGGCGACGAAGGCACTCGCCGCGCGGTTGGGCCACCTCCCCCTCGCGCTCTCGTCGGCCGGCGCCTACCTCCGCCACTCGGGCCTGAATCCCGGCGACTACCTCACGCGCTTGGACGACCTCAGCTCGACACCGCCGCAGGAGACCGTGATGCTGACGTTCCAACGGTCGTTCGACCTCCTGCGCGAGGCCAACCCCCGGGCGGAGGAGGTCCTCCAGATCCTCGTGCTCCTCAACGCCGTGCCGATGCCGAGGGAACTGGCCGAACGCCTCGTCCCGGGTGGCCGGACCGCGTTCGACGACGCGATCGCGACGCTGAACCAGTACGGTTTCGTGAGCCTTCTTCCAGCGGGGCTCGTGATCCACCCCATCGTGTCGCAGGCCGTCCACGACGGCCTGACCTCGGCACGCGAGCGGGAACTCGTCACGGATGCGGTGAACCGCTTGGTCGAGTTGCCCTCGGACGCGCTCGAACGGTTCAAGCCCTACGTGATGGACCTGATCGCCCACGCCCGCGCGAAGAAGATCGCCCCCTCGGAGACCGCCACGCTCGAAGGCATGTTCCGCTGATCATCGCCCTGCTCCGGGCGGGCGCCCGCCGCCGTCAGGTCGACTGAGCTGGGTTTAGGTTGTGCAACCTAAACCCAGGTCGGGCGGCCAAACGTTCACCGAGGGCGCCCGCCGCAGGCAGATCGTCACGGCGGCGATCGAGACGATCGCCGAGCTGGGCTACGCGGGCGCCTCGTTCGCGCAGATCGCGAAACGCGCCGGGCTGAGCAGTCCCGGGCTGATCTCGTACCACTTCGCCGACAAGGACGAACTGGTCGGCCAGGTCGTGGCGGAGGTCTACCGCACCGGCGGCGCGCAGATCCGCCCGAGCGCGGCCCAGGCCGGGTCCAGCGCGGACGCGTTGCTCGCGTTCGTGCGGGGCAGCGTCGCGTTCTACGACTCGCACCGCGCTCACATGCGAGCGCTGATCCAGATCCTCAACGGCCACCCGCAGGCACGCGAGCGCTGGGTGGACCAGGCCAACAACGCAGAGCTGGACGGCATCGAGCAGGTGCTGGCCCGCGGTCAGCGCGACGGCGAGTTCCGCGGCGACTTCGTGCCCCGCGTCGTGGCGGTGATCATCAGGGACCTGCTGTCCGGTGCCCTGATGCGGCTGCTGACCACGCCGGACCTGGACGTGTCCGCCTACACCCGCGAACTGGTCGCGCTCTGCCGACGTGCGGTCGGCGCATGAACCACCACCACTCGGAGGAGCACAGTGCCTGAGATCGACGGTTACACGGCCCCCAGTTTCGAGCCGGTCGCCGAGGCGTTCGCGGCGAACTTCGCCGAGGGCGCCGAGGTGGGCGCCGCGGTCAGCGTGTTCCTCCACGGCCGCCCGGTCGTCGACCTGCGGGGCGGGCTCGCCGACCCGGCCACCGGCCGGCCGTGGGAACGCGACACCACGCAGATCGTCTACTCCACCACCAAAGCCGCCACCGCGGTCTGCGCCCTGTTACTCGTCCAGCGCGGCGAACTGGACCTGGACGCACCGGTCGCGCGCTACTGGCCGGAGTTCGCCGCGGAAGGCAAGCAGGACATCCCGGTCCGCTGGCTGCTGACCCACCAGGCGGGCCTGGTGGCACTGGACAGCCCGGTCGCCCGCGCCGACGCCCTGGCCTGGCACCCGATGGCCGAAGCGCTCGCCGCGCAACGTCCCCAGTGGCGGCCGGGAACCCAGCACGGCTACCACGCGCTCACCTTCGGCCGGCTCGTCGGAGAGGTCGTCCGCCGCGTCTCCGGCCGAAGCCTCGGCACCTTCTTCCGCGACGAGATCGCCCAGCCACTCGGCCTGGACTTCCACATCGGACTGCCCAAGGCCGAACAGCACCGCGTCAGCCGGCTCGTCCAGCCCGAGCTCGACCTCGACGCGGCCGCGTTCGACATCGACCACCTGCCCGAACCGATCCGCGCCATCGCCGCCGCCACCACCGGACACACCTCAGGTCCCGACCTCGTCACGCTCCAGCCGTTCCACGTCGGACTGGGGTTCGGCCTACCCGCCCCCGCAACCGCTTGGCACTCGCCGACCTCGTTCGGGTTCACCGGCCTGGGCGGCTCCCTCGGCTACGCCGATCCGACGACCGGCATCGCCTTCGGCTACGTCGTGAACAACATCCGCAACACCCCCACCGCCGACCAACCGTCCACCAACCTCGTCACCGCTCTGCGAAGCCTCGTCTGACCGCAGCTCCCCGCCTCAGGTCCCGCCGCCCGACACACCGGTGTTCCATCCCGGGATCGGCGCCCGTCCGGTCCGGCCGCCCTGATCGATCTCAGCGCGGCCAGGCTGTGGTCGCCGCCTTTGCGACGGCGGGCCACGCCCCGACATCCGCGCCCCCACCGTCGCCGACATGGCCACCGGTGTCATCGGCTCCGACCAACGGCGCATCGGGGTGGCCCAGTCCCGCTGAAGAAATAAATGCGTTGCGGCAGCCGACACCAGTGATGCATGATCAAGGCACACCACGAGACGAGGAGCCGAAGTCATGACGAGCACGTGGAAGCGAGGGTCGCAGCGCTCGAGTCAGCGTCCCGCGATCGGCGCCGAGTGCCCGTCCCTCGATCGGCACAACACCGTCTCGATCCGGCGTGAAATGCCGCTGAACGGCGCGGACTCCCCACCCTGACCCGGGATCGGGTCATGTGGACAGGGAGCCGCCCATCGGGAAACCGATCCGGGCGGCTTCTTCGTTCGCGGCGCCGGTAATCATTTTCCTGGCGACGCAGCCAGGAAGCCAAACTGCCTCCAAAACCGTTGCCAGAGGGTTCACCCCTTTCCGTCACTGCTGAATGCCGCCCGTTTCCCGATGGGTTCGGCGTGTTCGTTGACAACTCCACAGCGGAGCAGACATTGATCAATGCGCCTCGCCTCTGGTCGTCACTCGACCCGAGGCGGCGCGGGGAAGAGCCGACCGGGACACCCCGGGCGTGCCGATCCTCCTGGTGGAGACGGGCGGTACCGCCCGGCCCGACTGCGATCGGGCGCCTTCCGGCGTTGCCCGGTCGGACTTCCGGCCTCCACCACCGAGCCCCTGTAGCTCAGTCGGACAGAGCGCCGCGCTACGAACGCGGAGGTTCCCAGGTTCGAGTCCTGGCAGGGGCACGTGCCGGCGTCCGCGGGACGGCGGCGTCGAGATGCTCACGTGGCCCAGCGGCAAGGGCACCGCATTGTCGATGCGGCGATCCGCGGGTTCGAGTCCCGTCGTGAGCGCGACCCCGCCGGCGACAGCCGTCGACGGGGCAGACGGATGCGAGGGGCACGGCGACCCCACCTGATTTGGGATCAGGACGCACCGCGTTCGACTCGCGGGCATCCGACAAGGCACCGAGCGGCGCAAGCCATCCGGGTGCCGGTGCACCCCGCCGCGGGGTGTTCACCACAGCGCGTTGGTCCAGGGGAACGGATACCGGATCCTCACTCCGGTGACGCGGGTTCGAATCCCGTACGCGCTACGAGCCGGGTCGAGGGTGGCACCTCGAGGTACGGGTCCGGCATGCCGCCGCCCCACGACGGCCCGCCTGCCTCTTCAGCTCGACAGGCCGAGCACCCGCCTCGTAAGCGGGAGGACCGGGTTCGAGTCCCGGGAGAGGCTCGCAGCACACTCGCGCCGGAGACTGCGGCACACGGTCCTGGCGCACCGGCGCTTGCAGCCCGACGGAGAAGGCAACGCGCTCAGCACGCGTCGAGTCCAGGTTCGAACCCTCGACCGGGAGCCGGCCGAGCGGCGAGGTGCCGGATCGCAGGAACGACGAGGTGGTACGGCGGTCCGTGCGGCACTCTGATGAAGTGTCCGAACCAGGTTCGACACCTGGCACCTCGACCACCACGACAACATGGCCGAACCCGTTGTCGTGCAAGGAGGATTGGCCGAGTCCGGTAAGGCAGCCGTCTCGAAAGCGGTAGTCGGCGCGGGAGCGTCGCGCGGGTTCGAATCCTGCATCCTCCGCGGGTCGCTAGCTCATCAGGCCAGAGCAGTCGCCTCTTAAGCGACGGGTGCGGGGTTCGAGTGCCCGGCGACCCACCACAAGCCCTCGTGGTCCAACGGAACACGACACCGCCCTCCGACGGCGGAGATGCAGGTTCGAGTCCTGCCGGGGGCACGCGACGCCATTCCCCTGAAGTGCACCAGGCCGCATGCCCGACTGTTGCTCGGGAGGACCGGGTTCGAGTCCTGGTACGCGCACTGTCCACCACCTGATCACGGGGTGGTGACGTCCCGTAGCTCAGCCGGCAGAGCATCCGCCCGACGTGCGGAGGGTCCCAGGTTCGACTCCTGGCGGGACGACTGTGACCGAAGCCGAAGTTGACGAGGCGCCAGATCGTGGCTCTGGTCGAAGCCGGTGCGAGTCCGGTCGGTCACCCCAACCACGACCCGTGCCGGGAGCCCTCGGCACGGCTGGTCGACGCGCGTGACCCGGCGGTCACCCGGAGCTCATATCTCCGGGGTGCCTGGTTCGACACCAGGACGCGCGACCGGATCGCGACCCACGCCCTCCGTGACGTGGGTCGCGATCGTCCCGACCCACGTCACGACGGTCGTGAGGCGGCCTGCAAAGCCGTCGACGTTCCGGGTTCGACTCCCGGGTGGGTCTCGTTCACTCCGTCTGCTCCGCTGTGGGGAAGGCGCGTTGCCCAGGAACTCCCGTTCGGATTCATCTCGGTGTTCGTCCGCCGACCGGCCGACGACGACCCATCACACTCGGGGTCGGCGCGGCGGTTCCGCCCACAGGAGCCGGTTGACACCCGAGGCTAATGGCATTAGCTTTTAAGCTACCTTCATTAGCTGTCAGGGGATCGACATGACGCAGTTCCTGGAGCTGGACGGCGGCCGGCTCGCCTACGACGTGATCGGCGAGGGGCCGCTGATCGTGCTGGCCCACGGCATGGGCGACAACCGGGCCGCCTACCGCGAGGTGGCCGTCCGACTGGCCGACGCCGGCTACCGAGTCGCCGGCGTGGACCAGCGCGGCCACGGCGAGTCCAGCACCGGCTGGGCCTCCTACAGCCGCACCGACTCGGCGGCCGACCTGCTCGCCGTGGTCCGACACCTGGGCGGTCCGGCCGTGCTCGTGGGCCACTCGTTCACCGGCGGCTCCGTCACCATCGCGGCCGCGCAGGAGCCCGAGTCGGTCAGCGCCATCGTGCAGATCAGCCCGTTCACCCGGGCGCAGAAGGTCGACTTCGGCGGTTTGCTCTCCAATTCCCGCTACCGCAAGGGAATGGCGCTGCTCATGGGCGCGGGGGTGTTCCGCAGCGTCGGGCTGTGGAAGCGCTACCTCGACCACGCCTACCCCGGCGCCAAGCCGGCGGTCTTCGCCGAGCACGTCGCCGCGCTCGACGCGGACCTTCGCAGGCCCGGCCGCATGGCGGTGGTGAGCAGCATGGGCATGTCCGCGCCCACCGACGCGGGCGCCCGGCTCGGCGACATCCGCTGCCCCGCGCTGGTCGTCGAGGGCTCCCTGGACCCCGACTGGACCGATGCCCGCGCCGAAGGCGAGGGCATCGTGGCGGCCATGCCGCCAGGGCTGGGCCGGGTCGAGGTGATCGAGGGGGCGGGCCACTACCCGCACGTGCAGTTCCCGGCCGAGGTCGCCGCGGCGGTCGTGACCTTCCTCGGGGCAGGCGCCCGTGGCTAGGGCGGCGCTGTCCGCGGACGCGGTGGTCGCCGTCGCGCTGCGCTTGGTCGACGAAGAGGGGCCAGCCGCGCTGACCCTGGCGGCAGTGGCCTCCCGCGCGGGCGTGGCCACGCCGTCGCTCTACAAGCACGTCCGCAACCTGGCCGAGCTGCGCGCGCTCATGTCGGTGCAGATCATGGACGACCTGGCCGAGCGGATCGGCGGGGCGGTGCTCGGTCGATCCGCCGACGAGGCGATCCGCGCGCTCATGACAACCTGGCGCGAGTACGTGGCGGAGCACCCACACCGCTACTCCGCGCTCGTCCAGACACCCGAGCCGATGGTGGCGCGGGCCGGGCAGCGGCTGGTCGACATCATGTTGGCCGCCCTGCGCGCGTACGGCATGGAGGACACCGAAGCCATCCACGCGACCCGCTGCCTGCGCGCGGCCATGCACGGCTTCGCGGTGCTGCAAGCGGAGAACGCGTTCCAACGACCCGAAAAGCTGGACGAGACCTACGACCTGCTGATCCACATGGTGGTCACCGGGCTCCGAACACCCCTCCGCCGCACGTGAACCTCACCCACCAGGATCACCGGGACTGCCTGGATGCCGAACGGTTCGTCGACACCGTCATGCGCGAAGTCACCGACCGATCACTTGCCACCGGCAACCGCGGTCACCGCGGGGCGACGTCGGTGCAGTCGACCTTCTCGTCCGGCAGCCGACCGGTCGTCAGGAACGTCACCGTCGCCTCGTCCACACACGTGGAGCCCTGGTGGTAGACGTAGTGCCCGCCGTTGTCCGCGCCGACGAAAGCCGCTCGCTCGCCGAGGACCTCGTACAGCCCGAGGCCGTCCTCCCACGGTGTGGCGTTGTCCCTGCGGTTCTGCAGGATCAGCGTGTTGCGCGGTCCCCTGTCCGTCACGCGGACGGGCTCCTCGATCGGCTTCGGCCAGAACGCGCACGCCCGGATGTTGGCGGGCATCCCCGCGGTGAGCGGCCAGGCCGCGCGGTCCTCGGCGGTGCGGCGGGCGTACTCGTCGACCTCGTCGGACCACGGCGCGTCACCGCAGGTCAGTGCCAGGAACATGGTGGCCTGGTTGTCGGCCGGCACGCCCGGGGTCGGCGGCGGCGTGGTGAACACCTGCTGCAGCACCTGGCCGTCCGCCTCGGTGAGCACGCCGTCGGCCAGCCCGGCGGCGGCCTTCCAGAACTGCGCGAGCACCGGGAGGGTCTCGTTGTGCAGCAGGAGGCTGTAGGTGACGGTGCGCAGCGTCGAACCCGTCAGTGCCAGTGGGGTGCCGGGGATGGGCGCGGGGGTGCGGTCGAGGCGGTCGGCGAGTGCGAGGTACTTCTGGGTCACCTCGTCGACGGTGCCTCCCAGCCCGAGCGTGGCGTGCCGCGCTGCGGCGACCCTTGCCGCGTCGGGGAAGCGTTCCGACATGGCCTTGCCCCAGTTGTCCGTCGCCCTGACCCAGACTTTCGTGGGGTCGACGTTGCCCTCGAGGACCACCCGGTCGGCGTGCTCCGGGAACAGCGACTCGTAGACGGTGCCGAGGTACGTGCCGTAGGACTGACCCCAGTAGGAGATCTTCTTCTCACCGAGCGCCGTGCGGATGCGGTCCATGTCGCGGGCCGTGTTGGCGGTGGTGAAGTACCGGAGCTTCTTGCCAGCGTTCGTCGCGCACCGTTCGGCGTCGGTGCGGGCCTGGTCGACGTTCGCGGTGATCGAGCCGTCCGCGGCCGGGTACGGGAAGAGACCGGCGAGGGACGGGTCATCGAGGCCGCAGCTCTGCGGGGTGCTGTGCTCGACCCCGCGCGGGTCGAAGCCGATCAGGTCGTAGGCCGCCAACACCGACGGCGGCAGGGTCGGTGCCACGACGCCCGGTGTGCCCAGGCCTGGCAACGCCGGGCCGCCCGGGTTCAGCAGCAGGACACCGCGGCGGTCGCGGGACTTCGCTGCCGGCAGCTTCGAGACGGCCACCTCGATCTTCTCGCCACCGGGGTTCCGGTAGTCGAGCGGAACCTCCACCGTTCCGCAGGTGAGCCGGGGGTCGCGACTGGCGCCCTCGGCCAACTCCGGGCACGTGTCCCAGGTGATGCGCGGCGTGTCTGCCGACTCGGCGACGACCGGTGGTGCGTCCTCACCCCTCGCGTCTCCTTCCGCGGCGGCGTCACAGGCCGCCACCGCGGCGACGGTGAGCGTCACCGCGATCACCACCCTGGTGAACCTCCCGGGGATACCGGCTCCCGCTGACCGTTGCACTTTCCTCAACGCCCTTGCCCTCCAGTTCTCGGCGTGCCGCAACACACTGACGCCGTCGCCACCGGAACCTATGGGAGACCGCGGTGCCACGAATCCCCTTGGTGTGGACACTTTCCTGTAGTCCTCACGGGGGACAGCGGCCTGCGGCCGACCGGCCGTCGGTCATCCCACCGGGAAACCTCACCGCCACCGGGGGAAGCACTTGTGCGCCAATCGACTCCGCAGTTGGGCGGCACGTGGCAAGGGACATCCACGGACAGTGTTCCGCCGCAAGCCTTTCAGCCGATTGAGGACGGAGGATCGAGCCGCGAGACTCGTCCCCCGGCACACTTCCGAAGAACGGGAATCCTCATGCGTCTGCGTTCATTGATCGTCGCTGCGGTCGGCGCCCTGCTCGGTGCTACGGGGCTGTTCCACGTGCCCGCTTCCGCAGCCGTGGTGGACGTCAACTGCGCTCTGGGCACCCAGGTCGGCACCTACTCACCCGGCATGACGCTGCTGCCCAGGCACATCGACTTCAGCGCCACCGGCACGCTCGGTGGCTGCGTGTCCCCCGGCCACCCCGACCTCACCGGCGCGACCTTCACCGCCCTGGTGAGCGGCACGTTCAGCTGTCTGTCCGGCTCCACCACCAACACCTCGACCTACCACTGGAACACCGGGCACAGCAGCACCGTCCGGGGCGGCTTCGAGATCAACCTCAAGCCCGGCGGCACCACCGTCCTGGTCCTGACCGGCACCGTGGTCGACGGGCTGTTCCTGGGTGCCACCGTCGTCCAGACCAAGGTCCTGCCCGCCACCGACCTCACCGCCTGCCTGACCCCACAAGGCCTGACGAGCGTCAGCGGCACCGCCACCTTCACCGCCGTGCTGTGACCCGACGGGCGGCGGGGGCGGCGGAGCCGCACGGCGCCCGCGCACCGGTCGATGTCGCCATGGATCGCAGTCTTCTCACGCGCCAGGGTGTTGCGTACGTTCGGTGGCCCATCCTATGGAGGTGCTAGCTGTGGGACGCATCCGAGGTCTGCTCGTCCCGGTCGCACTGATCACGTCGTCCCTGCTGTTCCCACCGTCCCTCGCGCACGCGGCGCCGGGCGACCTCACCTGCGTGGAGAACGAGTCGGTGACCTATTCCCCCGGCCTGCTCACCACGCCTCGGCCGGTGGACGTGAGCGTGTACAACGTCCTCTCGTGCACGTCCCTCGCCGATCCGGCCGTGACAGGAGGGCACGTGCAGGCGACCATCCGCGGCCTCAACCGCTCGTGCGGCGACCTCGCGGCGGCAGGCAGCGGCTCGTACACCATCACCTGGAACACCGGTGAAACCAGCACGATCGCCTACAACCGGTCCGCCAACTACGTCCTGGGGACCCTGGTCATCGTGGAGAACGGGACCGTGACGGCGGGCAAGTTCACCGGTGACTCCACCACGCACGTCGTCGAGCTGCTCAACCTCAACCTCCTGGCCTGCCTCGCGGAACCCGGGCTCACCACGGCCTCGGGCAGCGGCACCTACGTCTTCGCCTGACGTGCCCGCCCCACATCGGTCGTCGGCGGCCAGGCCCGCTCCTCCTTGACCTCTGCGGAGACCCCTGGCAACACCGGCTTTCGGTCACCAGCGCGTTCGTCGAGCGGACCGCGACGGAGAGCACGCCGACTCCCCGTGCCGCGCCTGGCACGGAGAACCGCGCCCGGGACCACCGGCCCGTCCACGGCGAACTACTCGTGCTCGGGATCAAGCCGCCCACGCCGACGGTTCCGCGGCCACCGGGAGGAAACCGCGAAGCTGCGGCATGCTGGTGCAGTGGTCGTCCCGACTGGCGGCCTTGCCGCTGGTCGGGACGAGCGCCGCGCTGAGCGCGTGCGGCTCGGACGGCTCGGACGGCTCGGTGGCCGGGCCGGCCGGCAGGGAGTGCGTGGCGATCGCCTCGGCGTCGGTCGTCCCGGTACAGCCGGCCGCCCCGCTGGGAACCCGCGAGGTCGTGCACCTGACCTGAGGCCCGGCGCCACGGCGCCGGATCACTGTTCTGAACATGACTTCCCGGTCGGCGGTGTCATCGCCGCCTATATGGTTCGGCTATGAGCCAGCCGATCCCGTTCACCGACCTCAACTTCAAGCTCGCCGTCGTCCAGGAGCTGATGTACAACCAGGGCCTCTTGCCGAGGTTCGACCTGCGCGAGCACGCCGCCGAGCAGGGCTTCACCTACGACGACGGGAGCGTCGAGGCGGTGCCTGGGGCTCTGGCCTACTTCGAGGCGCTCGAGGTCCCCGTCGAGCTCGCGGAGAAGGTCACCGAGATCGAGATGGACGGCGGCAACGAGATCTACCTCGAGATCGCGCCGAACTGGGACGGCGAGGACGGACTGTTCGACGTCGACGAGTTCGCCGACCTGCGGCACTTCCCCAACCTGAAGTCGATGACACTGTTCTACACGGGCAACGAGGAGGCGCTGGAGACGCTGCGTGCCCGCGGAATCGAAGCAGACTGGCTCTGAACCGGCCGCCACCGCTCGGGCACGTCCAGCAAGAACCACGGGCCACGACCACCATGGGTTTCACCGACGCTGAGCACCTTCCCGTCGACGGGAGTGGTGCAGGTGGCCACCAGCTCGGCGTCGTTCACGCAGTCGATGTCGTGGTGGCTGATCGAGAAGCGGTGGGTAGCGCAGCGGTCCGGCGGTGCCGCGCGGGTTGACGGTGGTGGTCACGGTGACCCTCTCGGCCCCGGAATCGACGGGGCCCGCCGATGATCAACCAGCGCGCCGACCCGGTGCGCGTCCACACCACCCCGCACGGCACGGCGCACGTCTCCTGCGCATCACTCGCCAGGTCCAGCGAGGTCCAGCGCGCCGCGGGGTCGCCTCTGCCGGGCAAGGCGGGGTACCCGACGATCAGGGCCGCAATCGCGGTGGGTGCGCACGGGTCGTCGTGGGCTGGTGGCCCGCATCGGGTGATCACGACGCGGGTGTTGTCGATCAGCTGCGGGGGTACCAGGTCACAACGTTCCACGTCTTCGGCAGGAAGGACGATCATGACGGCCGGTGACGCCGCCTACCTACCCAGACCTCGACCCGCTGAGCCACTCGAAGCGATGACGCTCGAACTGACGGGCGACGTGCCCGATCTCGTCGAGACACGGCAGTGGACCAGCGATGTCCTCGCCGACCTCGCAGAGGACGAGATCGCCGACGCCAAGCTGGTGGTGTCCGAGCTGGTCACCAACGCCTACGAGCACGGCCAACACCCACTGCACCTGCGGCTGCGACGCAGCCGCGACCTGATCCGCATCGAAGTGACCGACCTGTCACCACAGGTACCGGTGGTGGGCGACTCGTCGGTGCGGGCGACACGTGGTCGCGGGATGCTGCTTGTGGACCGGATCTGCCGACAGTGGGGAGCCGTGCGCCACGCGGTCGGCAAGACCGTGTGGGCCGTCCTGGCCCACCACTCCCGCCGCCCGAGCACCGTCCTCTCCGGTTGATCGCCCCGTGCGAACTAGGCGGTGATGTGGCTCACGGAGTGGCGACGCAGCGGGGCGCTGCGCCCCTGGTGGCTCGACCCTGCCGAGCGAGGTCCGCACTGGACCGCCGTCCACACCACGGCCCCACATCGTCGCCGCTCTTCAACCGCGAGACCGCCCGGGAGTCGATCCCGCTCGCATCAGACCGCGGGAGGGATCGACTCCGTTCCAGTTCTACAGAGCGTCCGCTCGCACGTCGGCCAGTGCTTGTTCCAGCGTCTCGTGCAACGGCAGCAGCTTGTCCATCGCGGTAGCCGTCAGTGAACGGCGCACAGCGCGGCTGGCCACCACGTGGACCGGTCCGCGCTGGAGCGAGGTGTTGTGCGCACGGATGTGGCCGAGCGCGGCGATGCCGGAGGAGGCGAAGAACGTCACCCCGGACAGGTCGATCACCAGCGCACCGGCTCCGCTGTCGAGCAGTTCCAGGCAGCGGTCGCGCAGATCGTCGCTGTTGGCCATGTCGATGTCCCCGACAACGCGGACGATCATCGCGTCACCGTGCGAGTCGGTGGTCAACTCCGGAGTGGGCGAGTCAGCAGCATTCACTGCACCATCATGACCGCTGCCCGTAGCCGACGCAGCCCCTGCCCAGACCTGACCTGCGGAAGCGGCCGGCCCGGTCCGTGGTGACGGCCGCCGGTGCGGGCTCGAGGAGGAACACGCTGCCCGCGTCCTGCGTCAAGCCATCTCCGACACGAGCCGATCCGAGGGCGGGAACCGGGGAGTCCGTGACGTGGTGGTGGGCCAGGGTCGAACCCGGGGTCGCCCGTGGTCACGACCACCGCGCGGGCGTCCGGGACCAGCGTGACGTGCCGGCCGGCCCAGCAGCCTGCGAACGGGCCGTGCTCGTCGATCCGCCGCAAATGGCCGAACGGGCGCCCTTCGGGATCGCCACCGGAGTTCTGCGGTCGCGGACCGGCGGAGGTGCGCCCATCCCACAGCGAGCCCTTCGGGGTCCGCGGACCACTCCCAGTCGCTGATCCCCGGCTGGGAGAACAACCGGGCTGCCGCGTACTCGGTCACCGGCACCCCGATCAACCGGGTCGGGGCGGCGCCGAGGAGGTGCGCTGCCCCGTTGTCGTACCGCGGAACGCTCGCGGCAGGACGCGGGAAGGGTCTGCTGGACGCAGCCGATCCGCATCGGCGTCCGATCGCCGAGCCGGCCCGCGGTGGAACTCGTCCGCGGGCCGTATTACGGTCACGGGTACACCAGTCGTTCCGCGCCGGCTCGCATGGCTCCTGTCACACGCTCGTGCTGTCCTTCGGGTGTGCACCGACGATCAGGGCGGAGTGGGCGGATGATGGATGCCGGGCGGTTGGCTCGGCGGCTGCAGGTGCTGGAGGCGATCACCGACAGCGGGCTGCGCGAGCTCGACCTGGACAAGCTGTTCGACGTGCTGCTGCAGCAATTGCGGTCGCTGTTCGAGGTCGACACCGCCACGGTGCTCCTGGTGGACTCCGGCGGCGGGCACTTGGTGGCCAGGGCGACCTCCGGCCTGGAGGAAGAAGTCCTCCAAGGCGTGCGGATACCGGTGGGCTCGGGGTTCGCCGGCACGGTCGCCGACCGTCGGGAGCCGGTGCAGATCGACCACGTCGATCCCACCACCGTGGTCAACCCCCTGCTGTGGGAGCGCGGTCTGCAGGTCATGCTCGGCGTGCCGATGGTGGCCGAAGGCAGGCTGATCGGTGTGTTGCACATCGGCAGCACGGCTGCGCGCCGGTTCACCGACGAAGACGTCGACCTGCTCCAGCTCGCGGCCGACCGGCTGGCGACCGCGGCGCACCTGCACCGCTCGCGGTCCGAACTGGCGGCGGCGGCCTTGCTCCAGGAGAGCCTCCTGCCCGGCCGGCTGCCGACCACGCCCGACTGGGAGTTCGCGGCGCGCTACGTGCCGGGCGCGGAGAACGGTGTGGGCGGCGACTGGTACGACGTGTTCACGCTGCCCGGCGAACGCATCGGCGTGGTCATCGGTGACGTGGTCGGCAGCGGGCTACCGGCCGCCATCGTCATGGGACGACTGCGCAGCGCCCTGCGCGCCTACGCCCTGGAGTTCCCCGACCCGGCGGAGGTGCTCGGCAAGCTCGACCGCAAGGCCAGCCACTTCGAGGCCCACACCATGGCCACGGTCGCCTATGCCGTGATCGACACCACCGCCGCCCGCGTCGACCTGGCGCTGGCCGGCCACCTGCCACCCGTGCTGGCCATCCCCGGCGAACCGTCCCACCTGGTCCAGGCTCCGGTCGGACCGCCCATCGGACACCACCTGGCCGTCACCGGCCGCCAGGGCACGACCCTCGACCTGCCCCCCGGCGCGCTGCTGGCGTTCTACACCGACGGGCTGGTCGAACGCCGCGGCACCGACCTCGACAGCGGACTCGAGCAGCTGCTCGGGCACGTGTTTCCGGCCACTGCGGAGATGGTCTGCGCCGAGGTCATGGCGAGCCTCGTCGGCGCCCAACCCGCCACCGACGACATCGCCGTGCTCGTGACCCGCCACCGCCCCGGACCCGCCTGATCGGCTGGTAGTGCACGACCCAGCTCGCCGTCCGCCGGCGCCGGCGTGACAGCGAGGAGCTCACACAGGTGTGAAACCGGTGAGAGTTGGGCAACCCGGTCCCTGTAGCGATCACGCCGCGTCGCAGAAGGCGCCGTGGCACGAGGACAAGGAACCACCGTGGGCATCCTGGGTTGGATCGTTCTGGGTCTCATCGCCGGCGCCATCGCCAAGGCCATCATGCCCGGCAAGGACCCCGGCGGCATCATCATCACCATGCTCCTGGGCATCGTCGGCGCCATCATCGGCGGATTCATCGGCCGCGCCATCTTCGGCTCCGACATCGGCAGCTTCTTCGACCTGAGCACCTGGCTGCTCGCCATCCTCGGCTCGCTGATCGTGCTCGGCATCTACCACGTCGTCACCAAGCGCGGCCACCACGCACACAGCTGACACGACACACCGAACCACCCGGGCCCGCCGGTCAACCACCGGCGGGCCCGACCCATTTCCTGATGCCGCACACAGTGGCACCGCACCACCCATCGACGCACGGGACACCCAGCGGGACGAACTTCGGGTCAACCGACTGGCTCATTGATGTCCACCCTGGACACGTCAACCGCGCTGAGAGCTCGTGGGCGGCGCCCCGTGGACGCCGCCTATGGCGTGTGAAGGGACGATTCAGCTGTGGTGCCGGTCAGTTGATGGTCGCAGCGCAGGGTGCGGATCCTGGCTCTTGCGCATGCGGCGAGTCGGTCGGAGGCGTGGTGGGCGTCGGCGCTGAGGTGGTCCTGGAGGCTGGGCGCTCTCGGACGTGCTCGCTCCGCGCGAGCAGGGCGCGAATGCGCGGGCCGGCGTCAACCTCAGGAGTCGGAGAACGGCGGTAGCTGCTGTTGGTCCCCGACCAGCACCGCCCGCCGTGCGGGCACCAGCGGCACAACAGGTCGGCGGTGCCACCACCGACGACGACCCTGATCAGCCGCCGGATTGTTCGCGGGCACCGGGTCGCCCGGCGTCGGCCGCGTCCGCGAGGAGGCTGTTGAGTTGTCGTTGAATCCGGTCCGCGGCGGTTCCGCGGCCCTGGCGGCGGTAGAGGCTCAGTGCTTCCTGCCACGCGGCGAGCGCTTCGTCGTCGTGGCCGAGGGCGGCGTGCGAGTGGCCGAGGTGGTCGAGGGTATCGGCGGTCGCCCCGGTGTTGCCGTGCCTGTGGACCAGGGCGAGAGCCTGTCGGAAGCAGCGGATGGCCGTTTCGTACCTGGCAGTCTGGTGCTCGATCCAGCCCAGGCCATCCAAGGCGATGGCCTCGCCGTCGACGTCGTCGTGCAGGCGGTGCAGGGCGAGGGCGGCTTGGCAGTGCTCGCGGGCGATGTCGAAGTCGTGCAGTTGCGCGGCGTACCAGCCGACCATGCTCAACGCGGCCGCTTCCCAGACCGGGCGGTCGAGCTTCCGGTAGAAGGTCAGCGTGCGCCGGGCGTGCCGCAGGGCTCCCTCGTCGTCGCCTCGACGCCCCAGAGCCAGCGCCAGGAGGCGGTGGATGTGGCCCTGCTCGGCGGGGTCGCCGTGCCGGTCGGCCAGCGACAGCGCCCGTCGCAGGTGCCAGAGCGCCTTGACGTGGTCGCCCAGTCGGGAGTGGGCGTTGCCGAACAGTCCGTGGGCGCGGATGGGCGTGACCGGATCGGACAGGTGCTCCGACGCGGCGAGCGCCGCTTCCCACACGACGAAGGCTTCGCGGAGGTGCACTCGCCACCGGTGATAGGTCCTCAGCTCCATCGCGATCTGCCACACGACCCGGTGCAGGTGTTGGGCGGCGGCGACGTTCTGCGCGCCGAGGAGGTTCGTGTGCTCGACGTCGAACCAGGCCAGCGCCTCGAAGATGTCGGTCAGCGGGTGCGGCCGGATGCCAGGTGGCGAGGACAGGGTCTCCAGGGGCGGCTCGTGCGGCTCCAGCAGGCGGTTGGCGACGTGCGCCGTCTGCAGGTAGAAGTCGACGGCTCGGCGCAGTGCCGCTTCGCGCACCGCCGCGGGCAGCTCGCGCTCCGCGACCGCGCTCCCGTACCCGCGGACCAGGTCGTGCATGGCGTAGCGGCCGTTCGGGCTCCGGCTGACCAGCGAGGCGTCCCCGAGACCACGCAGCACGGTGCGGGCGCGGGCCGGTGCGAGGCCGATGAGGTTCGCGGCGGCGGGAAGTCCGGTGTCCGGCCCCGGCGCGGTGCTCAACAGCAGGAATGCCTCGCGCAGCTCGGTGGTCAGGCCGCGCAGTGACCACGACAGCACGGCGGGCAGGCTGGCACCCGGTTCGCCCCGGTCCAGCGCCTCGACACCCAGGTCCCGCAACTCCTCGGCCAGCAGGGCCAGCTTCGACCGCGGATCGGTATGGGCGTGTCCGGCGACGATCGCCAGCGCCAGGGGAAAGCCCCGGCACAGCTCGACCAGTTCACCCACCGCGGCGGGTTCGGCATGCAGGCGTGCCGCCCCGAGGCGGTCCGCCAGGAGCGCGCGTGCGTCCGCCGGGGCCAGCACGTCCAGCGACAGGTGGTCGGCTCCCCGGCCGACGACCAGGCCGGGGAGGCGGTTGCGGCTGGTGACGACCACGGTGCAGGTCGGACTGCCGGGCAACAGTGCCTCGACCTGGGCGGTGTCGACCGCGTTGTCGAGCACCACCAGCATTCGCCTGCCGTGCGCCAGGCTGCGGAACAGAGCCGACCGGGAATGGAGGTCCACAGGAACCTCACCGGGCTCGGTGCCCAGGGAATCGAGGAATCCGCGCAATGCCACCGCGGGTTCCATCGGCGCCTCATCCGGGCTGAATCCACGCAGGTCGACGAACAGCTGCCCGTCGGGGAAGCGGTCCAGGTTGCGGTGGGCCCAGTGCAAGGCCAACCAGGTCTTGCCCATCCCTCCCGTTCCCCCGATCGCGTGAATCACCACCGTGGCCGGTTCGTCGCGCAGCGCCGCGTCGAGCCGGGTCAGCTCTTCCGCCCGACCCACGAAAGGCAGCGGCGCGACGGGGAGCTGCCGCGGCACGACGGTCGGCATGGCCGCACGTGTCCGATCGGCCGGCGAGTTGTCGTCGGGGTGCGGGTGGTCCGGCAAGGCGACCCAGGCAAGGTCGTCGGTTTCCTTCACCCGCACCCGAACTGCGCGGAACGTGCCCGGCCGCAGCACGGAGGAGTGCCGCACGACCTCGTCGAACATCCAGCGGGACACCACCAGCACGACCGCTCCGGGTGAGCCCGCCAGCGCCTGTTTCACCGCCTCGGCGTCCAGCAGCCGGAATGCCGTGGTCAACGCCGTCGCCGCCGCCCCGTGCCGGTCGAACGCCACCTCCCCCGCGTGCAGCGCCATCCGCACCCTGACCTGCCGCTGCGGCGCGGCGGACGAGTTGTGCTTCCTGAGCGCCCCGGCCAGGGCGCCGGACACCGACTCGACCAACCGCGCTTTCGGAACCTCCGGCGGCACCAGGACGAACAGGCCATCGCCACGGTCCTCGTGGTAGCAGTCCTCCCAGCGCACACCGGCCGTCTGGAGCGCGCCGACGACCGACGCGTAAAGCACCTCGCGGACGGCCAATTGGTCGGGCAGATTCCTCCGCTGGTCGCCGAACCCCTCCACGTCGAACACCGCAATAGTGCGATGCAACGCCGGTGTCGATTCCGTCATCACCACTCCGCGGACGAAGCCGGGCAAACGCGAGCCGGTCGTGTGGTGGAAGCGGTTGCCGTGCTTTCACCTTCGGGATCGCTCCAGTCTGCCGACCGGTGCCTCCGGTTTCAAGGCGCAACTCGCGACGGAATCCGCAATACGCCTTTCGACACAAGCGCGCCGAGTTACATGAGAAAGACTCTCAATCTGCCGGATTGTGGAACGTTTCGAAGCCGGAAGCCGAGCACGGGGCGTGGTACGACCACAGTGCCGGCCCGAGGGGCCTACCTCGGCGTGACCCACCCGTTCGGGCTACTGCGAGTGCTGCCTGATCCCAGGCCGTTCGCCGACGCCGTCAGCCCGAGGTAGGACCCGTCCTCCGGCATCAGGGCACCACCACTTCGAGGCGAACGTCGGCCAGTTCCTCTCGGAGGTCGCGAGCCGGGCTGAGGTTGAAGACGGGAACTCCGTCCCTGCCGAAGTGGACTCGGTGCATCGCGGACGAGACCACACCGTGACCCACGGGCGAGGCGACCGCGTGGTAGCAGATCCAGGTGTTGCCGTCGTAGTCGGTGAAGAGAGAGTTGTGCCCGGCACCATAGAGCCCTTCCACCGACTGGTAGTTCAGGACCGGCGTGATCGCCTTGGACCATGCGGGGGCATCCAGGTAGTCACCGCCTCGGGGAATACTCAGCATCCCGATGGAGTAGGTGTAGCCCCTGGCCGCTCCACCGGAGTACGTGATGTACACGGTCCCGTCGGTCAGGAACGGGTACGGGCCTTCGTTGTTGATCGTCCCCTGCACGTTCTCCCAGCCGTACAGCGGGCGCGTCAGCAACACCGGTTCGCTGATGAGACAAGTGGGATCAGCCACGGTCGTCTCCGCGATGTAGATCATGCTGCCCGAGTCCATCGGCGAGTCAAGGCCCGTCCGGAATGACCAGACGAGGAAGCACCTCTCGTCAGCTTTGAAGTAGGTCATGTCCAGCGTGATGCTGCCGCTCTCGGCCAAGTAGGAGCCGTCGGCCTTCCGGACCCGCACGGGGGTCTCCCAGCTGTCGGCCTGCATGATGTCGTGCCCCTTCTTGAGTCGCATCACGTGGCACTGTGGCCCCCACTCGGCGCCGCTGACAGCGAACAAGATGTAGAGGTCGTTGCCGATCTGGTGGAACTCAGGGGCCCAGAAGGTCTGCACGAAGCCCTTGCTCTCGTCCGCGTCGAGGATCACCTCCTCGCGGAACCCCTCGTCGAACAAGCCGTTGATCGTCTCGGACCCTCGGACGTAGAGGCCGATGTCGTCCACGTTGTCGTTGGTCGCGATGTAGTAGTACTTCCCTTCCCAGGGCAGGATCACCGGGTCCGCGTACCCGCGCGCCAATGGGAAGGGGTGAACGGGAGTCTGCACCATGCCGGGGACCCGGTAGGTTCCCGGCACCGAGAAGTCCACTGCACTGGTGTCCCAGGCGACGGACTTGCCGACCGTAGAGCCGTCGGAGTAGACGGCCGTCGCCTTCACCGCGGCCAGTTCCGACGGGGAGGACGCGACGACAGTCTTGGGGACGCGGGTTTCCGTATGCGTCAGGGGCGTCCACCGGTCCCGAACGGCTTGCGCGATTGACGGTTCCACCGCGAGCACGTTCCCCGGGTCGATGCCCGTCAGGTTGCAGGGGTCCGCAACCCGCGGGAACCGGGATGCCGGCCGAGGCCCCTTTGATCCTCCTCCTGCGAGGTCGACGACCTGGTTCACGTACGTGTTTCCGTCGGCGTCTCGCCACAGGAACTCGTACGCGCCGACCGCCTCGTCGTACTGACACGCGACGGCATCCACATGCAGGGAGTCGTGCAACCGAAGGAGCCCTCGGGATCGGAACTCCGTCAGATCGGTCGACGTCCACACCAGGACACAGCCACGGCTTTCCCCGTCCCGCGCTCCCCGGGGTGCGACACGGACGGCGACCAGCCCGAACCCGCCTTCTCTCGTGCGGAACAGGAAGGGGTTCCTGGCGCCCTTCTCCAGGATCGTGTTGTGCTCGCTAACCGTGGCTTCGGGAAACACGATCCCGTAGTTCCGGTTGAGCGGCTCGAACGGTGCTCCGTCTTCGCTCAACGCGAGGTGGATGCTGTTGCTCAGCGAGTCGGTGTACTCGTCGAGCGGCGTTCGGGTGTAGACGAGAACTCTGTCTTCCATGACGTACCTGTGCCGTTCAGTGTCTGGCGTCGAGGAATGGCCTCTGGATCCGACGACGGTGTTGAACGAAGGGCGACGTGCAGTCGGTGAACAATCCTATACCGTTATTGCAAAGTCCACTAGAGAATTTCGGCACGCGACGGCAATAGCCTTCCTGCTCGACGAGCCGGTCCCACCCGTCAGGCACTGCGCCCCAACGGGTGGTGGCGCGGACAGCCGCCTCGGCCCGGCGGTCATACCCGTTCAGACTGATCGAAAGCCACGGGCCGATGCCCTGCCGGCCGGTCTGCGCTGCCCCGCCGGCATGCTCGATCGAGTGAATCCCTCCTCCCGCCGTAACAGATTTCTGATCACCCTGGACACCCATGGCGTAACGTTCCGCGAGGGAGGACGGCGATGGGTATCGGGAGACTCGACGGAGGCCGATTCAACCTGATCGTGTCCGTTCGGCACAACGCCGACGGCGTGCGGCTGGGCGAATGGCGGGCTTCGTTCGAGCGTGCGTCGGCACTCTTGTTCGACGCGACGGATGGGCAGCACCAGTTCGGCACGATCTATGTCTGCAACAACTCCAGCGGGGGCCGGAATGCAGACGCCTGGTTGCTCGATGCGGACGGGCGCTCCTCGTCGAGCGTGCGCGGGCTGGGCAGGGAAACCGCGCGGATGAACCTGTCTGGCGACGAGCGTTTCAAGCCATTCGTCATCATTCACGAGTTCGGACACTACGGCTACGGGATGCGGGACGAGTACGAGGACGTCAACGGCAGTGCCGCCGAGTGCATCGGCGGCACGACGAGTGACGCGTGCGTGATGGAGGCGGCCTGGAACGAAGGCGACCGGTTCGGCAACCGGGCCACCGGCGGCGCGCTCGTCACGGGCCGAGTCAGCGAGTTCTGCGTCCCAGGCAACCACGACCCGGACCGGGACACCGAGCAGCACGACATCAACGGCGAAAGCTGTTGGCAGACGATGGTTGGCGCATTCCCCGGGTTGACCATGCCGGGAGGCACGCCCACCGGGCCGGCACCCGGCGGTGCCACACCGATCAACTGGGTGGTCCTTGCGCCAGAGCAGCGTCTCGTGCTCGTGATCGACCGGTCCGGCAGCATGGCCGGCAACAAGCTCTCGGAGGCGAAGTTCGGTGCCGACTGGTGGGCAGACAGCGCGACGGCAGGCGACCGCCTGTGCGTCGTGTCGTTCGCCCACGACGCACGTACGGACTTCGCGCTGACCCCGATCACCACCCAGTCGGACCGCGACAACGCGCAGAACGCGATCGCTGCGCTGGCCGCAGGTGGCTCAACCTCGATCGGCGGGGGCCTGGGCGCGGGGCTGACCAACATCATCAACGCGGGCACCCGGGCCGCGACCCAGGTAGTCGTGCTGCTGACCGATGGCTTGCACAACAGCGGCGAGCACCCCACCGCGGTGGTGCCCGACCTGGTCGCGAACGGGGTGCGCGTGTACACGTTGGGGATCGGCCGCTCCATCGACACCGCGCTTCTGCAGTCGATCGCGAACTCGACCGGCGGCACGTTCTACCGGATCGACCCCAACCTGTCGGTGGCCGCCCAGGAGTTCAGCATCCGCACCGCGCTGATGGAGATCTCCGGAATCGCCCGCGACGACGGCGGTGTGGTGACCACCCAGCCGGAGAACGTCGACCAGTCCGGCGCCGTCGAGTTGCCCGTGCACGTCGAGTCGGGCAGCGAGCTAGCGACGTTTGGTGTGACATGGCAGGGAACCAAGGGTCGGTTGCTGCTGGAGCTGACCGATCCGAACGGCGAGACGATCAAGGTGGGCACGTTCCCCGAGACCACGCGTCAGATCCTGGGCGACCGCCCGTACATGGCGTTCCAGGTGGGCAGCCCGACCGCCGGCGAATGGCGCGTGCGGATCCTGCCGGAGGACCACGAGGGCAGCGGGGCATCGCGGTTCTTCGCGTTCAGCCAGCACCCCAAGATCGACGGCGGCATGTACACGCCGCAGGACCGTTACAACCCAGGCGACGTCGTGCCGCTGTTCCTCCAGGTCTACTTCGGCCAGCCGATCACGGGGTTGTCGGTCAGTGGCATAGCCACACTTCCCGACGGCGGCACGGCGCCGCTGCGGTTCGACGACGGCGGCGACCAGGCGTTCGGTGACCTGGTGGCCGAGGACGGCACCTACAGTGCGTTGTTCGACGAGACCCACGGCGACCCCGGCACGTACACGTTCGAGGTCGAAGTGGAAAGCGACGGAACATCTGCCTGGTACCCGGAGCGGGGCGAGCAGCTGCTGCCCGGCGAGTCCTACACGTTGGACCCGATTCCGGCGTTCCGTCGCCAGTTCAGCCTGTCGCTGGTGATCGGCGAGGAACCAATCGAGAAGGTCGAGGACGACGTCTAGCAACTGAGCAGGGTTCCGAAGGCCAGCGAGCACTGTCGGTGGGAGCTGATTAACTAGCCGAATGTTCGAAACTCCCGACGAGCTCCACAGCCTCCAAGTCCTGCTCGACACGTCTTTGGCCGACTCCAGCAACCACCTCAAATCGATCATCCGGCCAGGTGAAAGCACATTGGACGCCGAGCAGGTCGTCCGAGTCTGCCAAGGCATGTGCACCCTGGCCATCGCCACAGTCACCCGGCGCGGTGAGCCACGCATCAGCGGCGCCGACGGGCACCTCCTGCACGGCCGTTGGATCGTCGGCACCCACCGCCAGGCCGCTAAAGCCCGTCATCTCGCGGCGCGGCCCGGCATCAGCGCGAGCTTCATGCGCGGCGAGCAGCTCGGCATCTTCACGCACGGACACGCCGTTCCGCTGAACCCCGAGGGGACGAGCAGCGACCCGACTTGGCCGGCAACCCGCGACTACCTCGTCAACCACTACGACGGCGACAGCGACGACCCGTTCTGGGACGAGAACGTCTGGTACCGCATCGACCCCACCTGGATGGTCGCCTACAGCACCGACCCCGTCGGGCTGCTCGACCGACAACCGTCAGTCTGACGAGAGCTCGGGCGGGCCTACCTCAGGCCGTCACTCCGGGGCCAGTCGAGGGTGACATCTTCAGGCAGACGCGGAACGTGAGGGTGGTCGTAGCCACAGTGGACACTCCTGTTCAGACGGAGGTGTACATCCCCGTGCCGCACGGGTAGTCGAGCCGGCCGGGTTGCAGCACCCCGAGCGAGCTTGTTGTTCTCCGGGTCCATCGCCACTTCGTGGACCTACAGGTCACCGAACCCGCGTGCGTAGGCCAGGTCCTGCGCCTCGGGCGCCGAGTAGGTGTCGAGCTGCCGGATCGAGCCGGTCGCGACCCGCTGGGTCGGGATGTCGGTGCCGAACAGGCGCACGTAACCCCAGCCGTCGAAGACCGACCTGATCGTGGTCGACTCGCCTCCGGCAGCCTGCGTCGGCGTGGTGCAGGCGTTCGCTTCCGTCACACCGGGCACACCCAGCAGGCGCAGCCCCGCGTGCCGGTTGACGAACACGTCCAGCTTGGCTTGGAACGTGCACCCACCGCGTTCGACCAGTGCCGTGCCGGTGCCCGGCGGGAGCGCTGCACCAGCCTGGCGGACGTAGGTGGTGTCACCGCTGATCTTCGTGGCGTCGTCGATCGGCTTGGTGTCGGCCGCGGACGTGGCGTTGTCCTCCTGCCCGGCGTGCGAACCGGAGTCGATCTTCGCCGTGACGCGGTACGGGCTGAAGCCCTCGTCCGTGCCGATCATGAACTTCCGGTTCGGCGACAGCTCGGACTGGTGGGCGTTGCCCTCTGAGGCGATCTCCTGGCCCCCGCGCCAACCGCTCCTCGTCCAACGCCGCGTAGTCGCTCTCCGCTATCAGACCCACCTTGCCCGGACGCGGGTCGGTGGCGTCGAACAGCACGTACCCGCCACAGCGAGATGCCGCCGGAACCGGGCTCGAGTGCACACCGGTGCGCTCGCACGTCGGCTCGCGGAACGTGGACGAGCCGGTCACCGCGGCGCTGAGCGCGAGGGTCACCGCACCCGACACCGCAAGTCCGCGAACCCGCTGTTCACGTTGTCGACGCATCGAAGATGCCTCCGGTCAGAGCGCTACTGCCCCAGCGGCCGGACCCTGCGTACGGGATCCGGCAACCGGTAGGTGCGGGGAAGGAACTTCTCCACGATTCGCAGTCGACGCGATACCGACGTCACGGTCCGTCGCTTCCGCCGCGCCGGCGCAGGAGGCCGGCCGCTACACGGTCACCGAGTGGCCGCTCAGAGTCGGAGAGCCATGCCGACCGAGTCCGGTGCGGTCTCCGCGAAGCCGTACCTCGCGTAGAGGTGGCGTGCGTCGCCGTCGGCGATGAGCGAGATGTAGGCCGTGCGCGGCGCCCGTTGCCGCAGGTGTTCCATCAGCGCGGTCATGATCTGCTTGCCGAGGCCACGTCCCTGGTGTTCGGGCAGGACGCACATGTCGACGATCTGGAACGCGGTGCCGCCGTCACCGATGACACGACCCATGCCCACCGGGTGGTCGTCGCGGTAGGCGACGACCGCGTGCCACCCGCCGGCCAGGCCGGCAGCCGCCGCCGCTGTCGATTTCGGGCTCATGCCTGCGGCGACCCGCAGGCGCTGGTACACCTCGACCGTGGGGGTCCCGGCTCGCACGACGTAGGTCACGTCACTCCTGTGGTTTGTGGCGCGTCCGCACCATGTCGGACCGGACGCGAGGAACTGGCGGCAGACGTCTGCTCGACGAACCCGAGCTGCCGCATCAGCGGGTGGCGTGCGGGCCGTGGTCGCTGACCTGGGCGTCGAACCAGGCGTGCAGGGCGTTGCGGAGCTCGGCGCGACTGGTGTTGTAGGTGACGCGTCCTCCATCGGGGGTGGTTTCGTAGTCGATGGTGATTCGCCCGTCATGGGCACGCAGCGCTTCCAGGCCGGGCATCTCGTTGCCGTGGATGCGGGCAGGATCGGTGAAGTCGCCACGTCGGAAGCGGTCCACCTCCGCGGTCAGGTGCTCCCGGATGAGGGTGATCTGAGCGGCGTCCCCCGGGTCGTCCGCGATCACGGTCTGCACGCCGCCCGTGTCGGTCTTGGTGAACCGGTGGGTGGTCCGTTCCAGGTCGAACGGCATCACCGACGCGCCCCGCTCGGCGACCCCGGCCTGCCGACCGGAAGTCGTCGGTGTCGACGTCGACGAGTCGTCGGCGCAGCCGCTGCTCAGCGCGGCGACAGCGGCCACCAGGAGCAGTGCTCGACCGACCTGGTTGCGATCAAGACGGTTCAACAGCTGCCTCCGCGAGGATCTGGAGCGCGCGCACCACGGCGGCGCGTTGGTCTTCGGGCACGCGATCGAGCAGGGTCGTCAACCGGTCCCGGCGGGCGTCGGCCTGCCGGGCGGCAGCGGTGTCGCCCGCGTCGGTGAGCACCAGCAGAACACCGCGGCCGTCACCATCGGCCACCTCCCGGCGCACCCAACCCCGGCCGACCAGGTTGGCGACCAAGCGGCTGACGGTGCTCTTCTCCAACCGCAACCGGCGAGCCAGCTCCACCTGACGGAGCTGCCCCTCCCGGGCGATTTCCACCATGGCGTGCGCCTCGGAGACCGGCAGCGGCTGCCCGCACGGCGTCCGGTCGGGCTGATGAAGGCCGAAGTTGCGGACGAACCGCATCAGCGACTCCTGCGCCGCATCCACTTCGCCACTCTGCATGGTTCGACTGTACAACCAGATGGTTCGACAGTACAACCACTGTCACGCGATTCGCCAACGCGCGGCGCCTCGGTTCGCGAACTTGCGGGTCCATCGATGGACCACCGTCCTACAGCTGCCACGGACGTGACGGACCAACACCTCTCGTGCGGGCGGTTCAAAGGCTTGCAGACTCGTTTCCCCACCGGTCGGGCCGCACGCGGTCGGGTGGCGTCGCCGGACCGTTCGGGCAAGGTGACGCGGCCCGGGTGGACGTCCATCGCCGGCTCACGGCCGACACGAACGCGCCCGCCCCCTCGACCTGCTCGAACAGGTCGTCAGGCAGGCACAGGTTGATCTTCGGCATGACGCCCGCCTCCTCGATTCGACCAACCGCACGAGGGGTCGTGGACAACACGTGTCGGAGGTCACACCCGTGTGGTTCAACGTGAGACGTCCTCTGAAGGGTTTCCCGTCCGCAACGGAAACCGACAGCGGAGGAAAGGGGCGACGTGCCGGCCGACTACGACCAGTTCGTCACCGAGCGTCTTGATCGACTACTGCGCTACGCCACGGCGTTGACGTGCGACAAGCACCTGGCCCAGGACATCGTCCAGGACGTGCTGCTGCGCGCGCGGCAGAAGTGGGCGCGGATCGGGGCGGTCGACGTGCCCTACCTGTACGTCAAGCGGATGGTGACCAACGAGTACCTGTCGTGGCGTCGCCGTCGGGCGGCGCGGGACGTGTCCTCGACCCACCTCGTGCTCGACGACCTGGCGCCTGCGGTCGCCGACCCGGCCGTGCGCCACGCCGAGCGGGACGAGATGCGTGCCCGCATCGCCGTGCTGCCGCGCAAGCAGCGTGCCGCGCTGGTGCTGCGCTACTACGAGGACAGCACCGACGCGGAGATCGCCGAAATCCTGGGCTGTACGGAGGGAACCGTGCGCAGCCACATCTCCCGCGCGCTGCACACGTTGCGGGTCAACGAGAACACGCCTTCGGAGGTGCTGCGATGACCGACACCCGGCAAGAAGCCCTCATCCGCGAAGCGATCGCGGCCGAGGCCGACCAGGCCGTCGACTACCGGACCGTGCTGGCGAACCTGCACGGCGCGCGGTCCCGACGGCGTCCCCTCGCGTTGTTCGCCGCGGCCGGGTTGACGGTCGTCGCCGCGGCCGTCGCGGTGATCGTGCCGCTGACCGTGGACCGGAGCGCGGCGCCGTCGTCGGTCGACCCGGCCGCACCGCCGGCGACCGCGCAGACCGTGCTGCTGATCGGCCTGGACGGGTCGGCGAACACCGACTCCCTCGTGCTGGCGCGCGTCGGCGCGGACGGCGTGGTCAGCGCGGCGTCACTGCCCCGGGACTCCCTGGTCGACATCCCCGGCGTCGGTCAGGGGAAGCTGAACTCGGCGTACGCGCGGGCCCACCGGGCGGCCGAGGCCGAGGGGCGCGACGGCGACGAGGCCGGTGTGGAGTCGCTCACCGCGACCGTCGAGGCGCTGACCGGCGTGGCGGTCGACCACTACGCGGCGGTCGACATGGCGGCGTTCAGCACGCTGGCCGAGGCGGTCGGCGGCGTGGAGGTCTGCCTCAAGCGCGCGTCGCGCGACGAGTTCTCCGGCGTCGACCTGCCCGCCGGGCGGAATTCGCTCTCGGGCGCGCAGGCGCTGGCGTTCCTGCGGCAGCGCCACGGGCTCGAGAACGGTGAGCTCGACCGGGTCGTGCGGCAGCAGACGTTCCTGCGCGCCTTGGCGAAGAAGGTGGTCGCGAGCGACCCCGCGAAGATCGCCGAGCTGGCACAGGTGGCGGCGCGGCACCTGCGCGTCGACCCGGGTTTGAACCTGGTGGAGTTCGCCGGGCGGCTCACCCCGACCGTGCGGACCGCGATCATCCCGCTCGGCCAGGCGGTCGACTCGGAGCACGGCCACGCCCTGTCGGTCGACCCGGCGGCGGTGCGCGAGTTCATGGCGGTGTTCTTCGCCGACGGCGCCACCGGCACGCCCACCGGCGGCTTCTCCGTGCCGATGCCCGCCACCGAGACCGAGGAGCCCGGCCGCACGCCGACGGATGGCGACTGCGTGCGCTAGTGCGGCACCTCGGAACGTCGACCCGCTGATCGACGTGGTGGGCTGACGGTCCAGGCTGGTCCTCCCGCGTCGAGCGGGAGGTGGTCGTGGGTCGTGGTCCGGAGGTGTTCGTCCGGCCGTTGCCCATGGCAGAAAGCCGGGAGTGGGCCCCGACGCGACCGCACCGCCAAGGATCCGGTGCGGTCGCGTCGGGCGAAGCCATCCGCGAGGCCATCGCCACCGGTGGCCTGCGCGGCGGCGAGAAGGTCACCGAGCGCGGCCTGGCCGCGCGGCTCTCCGTCAGCCCTACGCCGGTCCGCGAGGCGATCAGACGCCTGGAGCAGGACGGCCTGCCGGTCCGCAAGGGACCGCCGACGGCACCCTGATCGGCGAGCTGCACCGCCGGCACCGCGCCGCGGAGCTCCACGTGCACTTCACCCCGACCGGCTCGTCGTGGATCAACCAGGTCGAGCGCTGGTTCGGGTTCCCCGCCGGGCAGATGATCACCGGCGGGGCGCAGTACAGCGTCCAAGCGCTGGAACGCGACAGCCGCGCCTGGATCGCCGACTGGAACGCCGATCCCCCGCCCGTGCCTGTGGACCGCGACCGCCGGAGAGATCCTCGGATAAGCCCCGATTCTGCGGGCGGATTCCGGCGGAGGACACCAGCACGTCGACCACGAACCCCCTCCGGGTCGGGCAGGATCCCGGAGTCGTGAACTCGTGCTCGGTGGTGACGGTGGGCGCCGCCGAGCACGGCGGCAGGTCGACGGCACGCTCCTACCGCTGGACGAGGACTCCATGTCACTCGATCCGAGGACGACACTCACCCCGAAGCTCTGGCAGAGTCACACGGGCGAATTCCGATAACACCGGTAGCCCAAGGAGATCATCGTGGCCTGGACAGGCTGGGCAGTCGTGCCCGGAAATCAGCCGAACGGTGCGGGGAACAATGCACTGGCCGCAGTGAATCATTTCAACCAAGTATATCTGTTCGCCGTGGACGGCGTCGCGAAGCAAGCGCACTGGACAAGAACGAGCAATGCCGGCTTATCGTGGGACGACTGGCAGCCCGTGGCCGACGATCAGCCGGTCGTGTCACTCAGCGCGGTCAGCTGGGAGGACGGCTTGCACCTGTTCGGCATGACCCCGAACTTCTCGGTCTACAGCAACACCCGCCACTTGGGGAACTTCTCGACGTGGACCTTCGTGCCGGGCACCCAGAACAGCGGCCCGCCGTGTGCCGTCGCGCTCCCGCAGGCCGGCGCGACCACCGATCACCTGTACGTCGTCCTCACCGCCGCCCTGGACGGGTCGATCGTCTGGCTGCGGGCCACGAGCAAGGGCGGCGTCGGCGCGCCCACGTCGTGGACCGCCCCGAAGTTCCTCACGGCACCGGGCAAGAGCGACCAGCAGGTAGCCGCTTACCGCCCCGGCCTCGGCAACGCGCTGAGCCTGGTCCGCCGGGGTGAGGACAGCCAGATCCACCACATGCCGTATTTCGTCCAGAACGGCGCGGTGGACAATTCGGCCCAGTGGTCGGCGATACAGCCGCCCTTGCTGTCGAAGCGAGCACCGGCCGTGCCGCCCGGTAAATCACTGGTGTTCGCCAAGGACCTGGCCGACAACCTGCGCTGCAAGACGACCTCTTCGGGAGGTGACTGGACCCTCGTCTCCGGCGCGGTCAAGACGCACGGGTTGGCCGTCACCGATTACACCACCGGCAACGGCAATGGGATCATGGCGTTCACCCGTCACCCGGACGGGAAGATCTATTTCACTCGACGGCCGGACGCCTGATGGAACCGCGCGACTCGGCCGCCGCACCGGCTACAGCGGCAACGGCTCGGTGATCTGCAGGCCGGCGTCCACGCTCGCCACCAGGAGTTCCGCCTGGTGGGGTGAGTGGACGCCCGCCCAGCTGCGCAACGGGCCGAGGAAGTCGACCAGGTCGCGCTGCGCGGCGCGCAGCATCGCGGGCAGCACGGTCCTGGACAGGTCCACGTGCGGCACGTCGCGTCCCTCGTCCACCCACACGCGCACCACGTCCACGCCGACGTACTCGACCCAGGGCGCGGGCGGGTCACCGAGGTCGACCGGCGCGCGGTGCAGCGCGTGCAGCCACGTGCGCCACTCGAACAGGTCCGTGCCACCGGGTTCGACGCGCACGCCGCCACCGCCGTCGAGCAGCAGCCCTCCGCGCCCGTAGAGGGTGTCGAAGCCGATCAGCTCGTGCACTGCCGCAGCCGCGGTGCGCGCGTCCCGGCCGCCGCTGTCCAGGTACATCGTGCCGAGCACCGCGCCGACCTCGTCCTGGCCCACCGTGCCGTCCAGGTGCAGCCAGCCGCCGTCGCCGCCGGACACCGGCCACAGGTCGAAGTTCTCCGGCGCGGACCTGCTGATGACTGGCGAGAACCGGACCACGTTTCCGAGGCTAATGCGCGATCGCCCCGGTGACAGGGGCCGCCGGGGCGATCGGGGGTTCTCCAACTGCCGGTAGGGCTGGCCCTACCCCTGGTCGGACCGCCACACCTGGTACTCGCGCATCCCGTACAGCAGCGGCAGCAGGCCTTGCTCCCGCGCGACCCCGAACGCCTGGCCGAACACCACCGTGTGGTCGCCGACGGCCTCGGTCCGGCTGACGTTGCAGTCGGCCACGGCGTGCGCGTCCTGCACGAGGTGCGGTCCGCCTGCCCGCGGCGGCAGGAGCCACGGGACCAGGTCGAACCGGTCCGGCGCGCCGGAGGCGAACAGCTGCGCCACGGGCTTCGCCTCGCCGTGCAGGAAGTTCACCGCGAACGCGCCGCGCGCCAGCACGGCGTCCAGGGTGGGACTGCCGTTGCGCAGGCAGACCAGCAGCGTCGGCGGCGACAACGTCACGCTGCACACCGACGAGACGGTCATGCCGCGCGGCGAGTCGTCCTGGCCGGTCGTGGTGACGATGGCGACACCGGTCGGGAAGTGCGACATCAGGGTGCGGAACTCCGCGATCTCGATCGCGGGCAGCGACTGGGTCATGACCTGCTCCCGGGCAACTCGGGTACCGGCACGGGCTTCGGGGCGCCGGCGCGTTCGATGAGCGAGAGCAGCGGACCGGTCATGCCGGTCGTCGCCAACGCCATCACGACGAGGGCCAGGAACAGCTGCACGGACAGCAGTCCGGCGCTGTACCCGGCCTGCAGCACGACGATCTCGGTCAGGCCACGGGTGTTCACCAGCACGCCGACCGTCACCGCCGTGCGGCGGTCCTGACCGGCCAGCCGGCCGCCGAGGTAGCCGCCGCCGACCTTGCCGACGACGGCCAGCGCGATGGCGACGGCGATGGCGGTCCACGGCACCGAGCCGCGCGGCGCGTTCGCCACGCCCATCCCCGCCACCACGAAGAACACCGGCACCAGCAGCCTGCCGAACGCCATGACGGGCCGCACGGCCTTGGCCCACGCGCCGCCGGGGATCGCGAGGCCGACCACGAACGCGCCGAACACGGCGGTCAGGCCCCAGTGCTCGAACTGGAACGCCACCAGCAGCGCCAAACCGGCGACGGCGGCGCCCGCGGCGCGGGGGAAGCGCTCGGCGGCCGACATGGGCACCCGGCCGCGCAGGAGGATGCGGCCGACGACGGTCACCGTGACGCCGAGGGCGACCAGGACCAGGGACACGACGAGGCCACCGGAGATGCCGACGGCCACCACGAGCAGCACCCACGCCGCGGAGTCGGTGACGACGGCCGCGGCCATGGCGAGCTTGCCCGCGGGGCTGTCGACCATGCCGCGGTCCTCCAGCACGCGGGCCAGCACGGGCACGGCGGTCACGCTCAACGCGACCGCGATCATCAGCACCAGCGCGGGCGCCGGCGCGTCACCGCGCAGCTCGGGGTCGGCCGCCCAGACCACCCACGCGGCCATCGCCAGGCCGGTGAGCAGGGCGGGCAGGAACGAGCCCGCGGTCACCCAGCCGACCGCACGGGCGCCGAGGCCGGAGCCGCCGTGCCGCAGCCCGTGCGCCACGCCGACCAGGAACAGCACCAGGCCGACCTGGCCGATCACCTTCAACGGGCTCACCACGTCGGTGGGCAGCACCGCGGCGAGGGTCGGCGCGCCGCCGACCGCGAGGACCGCCGGCACCACCAGGATGCCCGCCAGGATCTCGCCGATCACCTCGGGCTGCCGCGCGGCGCGTGCCGCGACCCGACCCAGGTACGCCGCGACCAGCACGACCGCCAGGACGGCGGCCACGTGCCCCACGCGCAACAGGACGTCGGTCATGTTCGCGCCCCCGGCGACGCGTGGACGTCGTTCCTGGTCATCGACAGCGCGCGGCTGCCCGCGAAGTTGGGGATGCGCATGGTCACGGCAGGTTCCTTCCCGATCGGTGAATGGCGCCTCTCGCTGTCGGGCCTCGGACGTCGGCGCCGCGGGTGTCGTTCGTGGAGGTGGGGATGTCGGAGCCCGACCACCGGTGGTCGGTGGGTCAGCCTTGGGGCTGGTGCCCGACGAGGTTGAAGAACACGTCGTCGAGGGTCGGGCGGCGCAGTGCGAAGTCCGCGACGTCCACCCCCGCGTCCCGGAGGGCGACGGCGGCGGCGGCGATGCCGTCCATGCCGTCGCGCAGTTGCAGCTTCACCAGTCCCTTGACCGGGTCGGCGCCCGGTTCGTCCACGGCCAGCGGCGCGAGCACCGCCACCGCGGCGGCCACCCGGTCGGGCAGCGCGACGGCCACTTCCAGCCACTCCTGGCCGACCTTGCGCTTGAGCTCGTCCGGCGTGCCGTCGGCGATCACCTGGCCGGCGGCGATGACCACGACCTGGTCGGCCAGGTAGTCGGCCTCCTCCAGGTACTGGGTGGTCAGCAGCACGGTCATGCCGTCGGCGACCAGGCCGCGCACGGTGTTCCACAGCGACTGCCTGCTCGCCGGGTCCAGTCCGGTGGTCGGCTCGTCCAGGAACAGCACCTGCGGCCGGCCGACCAGGCAGCCGGCCAGGTCGAGCCGCCGGCGCATGCCGCCGGAGTAGGTGCCGACCGGCCGGTCCCCCGCCGCGACGAGGTCGAAGCGCTCCAGCAGTTCCGCGGCGCGGTCCCGGGCGCCCTTGCCGCCCAGGTGCAGGAGCTTGCCGACGAGGGTCAGGTTCTCCCGGCCGGTGAGCAGCTCGTCGACCGCGGCGTACTGCCCGGCCAGTCCGATCCGCCGGCGCACCTCCCCCGGCCGGTTCACGACGTCGTAGCCGGCGACCTCGACCAGCCCGCTGTCCGGCGCGAGCAGCGTGGCCATGATCCGCACGGCGGTCGTCTTGCCGGCGCCGTTGGGGCCCAGCAGGCCCAGCACCGATCCCGGTTTGACGGTCAGGTCGACACCGCGGAGGGCTTCGGCGCCCTTGTAGGTCTTCTTCAGTCCTTCAACGCGAATCGCGGCGTCCACGTCAGCCTGCCTCGCGCAGGCCCGCGGGCCGCATGTCGGTCCAGTTCCGCTCCACGTAGGCCAGCGCGGCGGCACGGGGACCCGCGTCGAGCGCGATGGTCCAGCCCGCGGGCACGTTCGCGAAGGTCGGCCACAGGCTGTGCCGGCCCTCGTCGTTCACCAGCACCAGGAACGTGCCGTCCTCGTCGTCAAAGGGGTTCACCACGTCAGTACTCCGTCCGCGTCGCCGGCGTCGGCCTCGGGTGCTCCCGATCCTGGTCAACACCGCTGACAGCGCACTGACGGATACCTGACCGGATCCCGCGGCAGTGCCGACGACGCGCGGACCTCCCGGGCCGTGCGCGCCGTCCGGCGGTGTCACGACCCGGGAGGCCATACCCCGTCACGAGGTTCAGCGCGGCAAGCGCGCCTCCTCGTGCGACTGCGACTGCGGCGGCGGTTCGCCGACCGGCCCGACCGCCGAGTGGTCCGGTCGGCGTGACAGCTTCGACGGCCACCACCCCGCCCGGCCCAGCAGGCGCATCGCCGAGGGCAGCACCAGCAGCCGGATCACGAACGCGTCCAGCACCACGGCCACCGCCAGCCCCAGGCCGAGCTGCTTCATCTCCAGCAGGCTGGTGAACACGAAGCTGACGAACACCGACACCATCACCACGGCCGCGCTGGTCACCACCCCGGCGGAACTCGCGATGCCCTCCCGCACCGCCTGCCACGACGGCACGCCGGCCTGCGCCACCTCGCGGACGCGGCTCAGCACGAACACGTGGTAGTCCATCGACAGCCCGAACAGGATCACGAACAGGAACAGGGGCACCCGCGACACGATGAAGCCGCCGGAGGTGAAGTCCAGCAGGTCCTCGGCCCAGCCGAGCTGGAACACCAGCACCAGCACGCCGAACGTGGCCGCGGTGGCGAGCAGGTTCAGCGCGATCGTCAGCAGCGCCATCACCACCGACCGGAACGCGACCACGATCATCACGAAGGTCAGCAGCAGCACGAACAGCACCACGCGCAGCAGCTTGTCGGACTGGTGCGCCACCGTGTCCACGTTGCGCGCGACGTCGCCGGAGACCGCGTGCTCGAACCCGCCCACCGCCGCGGGCACCAGCTCGCCGCGCAGCTTCGCCAGCGACTCCTCGGCTCGCGGTGACTCGGGTGAGAACGGGATCGGCAGCTCCAGCACGGTGACCCGGCCGTCCTCGGACACCCGCTCGGCGGCCCCGGGCGCGAACAGCGGGTCGCCCTGCGTCCGCGCGACCAGCCCGTCCAGCGCCGAAGCCACCTCGGCGGCTTGCGCCGGGTCGGCCCGCACCACGACCACGTGCCGCGCGCCCTCGCCGGGGAACAGCGCCACCACCCGGTCGTGGGTGCGGATCTCCCCGACCTGCTTGGGCAGCGTGTCGTTGCCGGGCAGGCCCAGCTGCATGCCCAACGCGGGCAGGGAGAGCAGCAGCATCGCGCCGGTGCTGATCAGGAGCGTCCGCCCCGGCCGCAGCATCGACGGCTCCAGCACCCTGCGCCACACCCGGCCGTCGCCGCCCTTGGTGAGCCGCCACAGCAGGGGCACGCGCGGCCGGTCGACCCAGCGTCCGAACTTGGCCAGCAGCGCGGGCAGGACGGTGAGCGAGCTGACGACCGCCACCGCGACCACGATGATCGAGCCGGTGGCCAGCGACGAGAACACCACGTCACCGACGAGGTAGAGACCGGCCATGGAGACCATGACGGCGAGACCGGACACCACGATGGCCCGCCCGGACGTCGCCGCCGCGAGCTCCACCGCGGTCACGTGGTCGGCCCGGCCACCGCCGCGGGCGCGTTCCTCGCGCTCCCGCTTGAGGTAGAACAGGGAGTAGTCGACTCCGACGGCCATGCCCAGCAGCAGGACCACGTTCTTCGTCGCGCCCGCGTCGGGGAACGCGTGCGAGGCCACCGCCGACAGCGCCATCGCCGTCACCACCGACGACAACCCCAGCAGCACCGGCACCCCGGCCGCGATCAGCGCGCCGAACACGACCAGCAGGATCAGCAGGGTGACCGGCAGCGTCAGCTTCTCCGCGAACGCCAGGTCCTCGGCCAGCTGCTCGTCGATGCCGACGTCGATCGACACGCCGCCGGTCTGCTCGACCACCAGCTCCGGGTGGGCGCCGCGCACCGCGGCCGTCTGCTCCAGCAGCGCGGCCACCTGCTCCATCGCGGTGCGGTCCGCGGCCTTCATGGTCACCTCGACCAGGACCGCGTCGCCGTTCGGCGAGCGCGTCGGCTCGCCGACCGAGGACACCTCGGCCAGGGCGCGCATCCGGTCGGCGACCTCGCGCGCCGCGGTGTCGGCGGCGGCCTGGTCGAGCGGCCCGGACGGCGAGGTGATGAGCACCCGTTCCACGATCGGGTCCACCAGCCCGCTGTCGGCCGCCACGGTCTCGGCGCGGCCCGCCTCGCCGACCCGGTAGTCCTCGCTGGAGGCGTCGCGGACGCCGACGATGGCGCCCGCGGCGACGCACACCGCGACGAAGGCGAGCCATCCGATGATCGCGCGCCACGGATGAGTGGCGCTCCACTTGGCGATTGACACGGTCACCGGCACGCTGCCCACGACCCTCAACTCCTCCGTTGTGGCACTGTGTCTTCAGATCGTTCCGCTGCGTCACCACCCGGGCACTGGTGGTGCCCACCGGGTCGGGGTAGGGCTGTCCCCACCTCTCTTGCGGATCCCCGCAGCGGGCAAGGGAAAGCCCCGCCGCGGACGTCGGCCGGAGCGGCGGCGTCCGCGGCGGGGCGGTCGTGGGAACGGGGTCAGCGCAGTGTCACCGGCAGGCTGGAGTAGCCGTGGACGAAGTTCGAGAACAGCCGGCGCGGCTCACCGGCCAGCTCGATCTCGTCGACCAGGTCCCGCACCGCCTCCAGCACCGATCGGACGTGGGCGCGCCCGAGGTAGGCGCCGAGGCAGAAGTGCGGTCCGTGGCCGAACGCGATGTGCCGGTTCGGCGTGCGCGACAGGTCGAACGACGTCGGGTCGGCGAACACCTCCTCGTCGAAGTTCGCCGAGCTGTTCCACAGCGTCACCACGTCGCCCGCCTTGATGACGCGCCCGCCGAGTTCCACGTCCACGACGGCGCGGCGGCCGAAGTGCATGGCGGGCGTGGTCCAGCGCAGCACCTCTTCGGTCGCGGTGTCGATGTCGACCTCGCCGTCCTTGAGCGCGCGCCACTGCTCCGGGTGCTGGTGCAGCGCCAGGAGGCCGCCGATCGAGGACATGCGGCTCGACTCGTCCGCGCCCAGGATGAGGCTGTAGCAGTTGAAGACGATCTCGTCCTCGCTCAGCGGCGCGCCGTCCACCAGCCCGTTGGCCAGGGCGCTGACCACATCGTCGCCGGGGTTGCGCCTGCGTTGTTCGGCCAGGCCCGAGAAGTACAGCAGGATCTCGTTGCGGGCCAGCCACTCCTCCATCTCGGTGTCCTCGGAGCTGTACCGGCTCAGCGTCCGGTTGTTCCAGTCCACGAGCTTCGCGCGGTCGGCGACGGGCACGTCCATCAGGTCGCCGATCGTGTTGATCGGGATGTGGTCGGCGACGTCGGTGGCGAAGTCGAACGTCGGCCCGACCCGGTCCCCCACGAGCGCCAAGGTGCGCTGGTGCACCCGTTCGGCGACCTTCGCGAGCACGCGCGGCGAGAACGACTTGATCATCAGGTTGCGCACGTCGCGGTGCCGCGGGCCGTCGGTGACCGCGAGCATCTTGCCCGACGCGGAGTCCGTGCCGCGCAACAACGTGGACAGCACGTTGCCGTGCTCGGAGGTGAACCTCTTGTTGTCCTTGTAGACCGCGACGATGTCGGCGTAGCGGGACAGCACCCAGAAGCCCGGCGAGCCGTCGCCCGGCGGGTTCCAGTGCACGGGGTCCTCTTCGCGCAGCCGCCGCCACATCGAGTGCAGGTCCACGTCCAGGAACGTCTGCGGGTCGGCCAGGTCCAGGTCGGCCAGGTCGACATCGGCCAGGTGGGCGGTCATGTCCGTGTTCTCCTCAGTTGGCGGTGCTCGCGTACCGGCGCAGGCTGACGAACGAGGTCAGCAGGAACAGCAGGCCGAGGGTCACCACCACGACCACCTCCGGGTGGTCGGTCGGGAAGCCGCCGCCGGTGGTGACCGGGTTGCCCCAGAGCTCGCGGCAGGCCGTGGCCACGGCGCTGATGGGGTTCCAGGCCGCGATCGGCGCCAGCCACGCGGGCAGGTTCTGCTCGGACAGGAACGCGTTCGACAGGAACGGGAACACGACCACGACCAGCGGCGCGATCGAGTCGATGGTCTCCAGGCTCTTGGACGACATGCCCAGCAGCACGCCGACCCACGTCACCACGTAGCAGAACACGATCAGCACGCCGAACGCGGCGAGCGTGGGGAGCAGCCCGGTGTGGGAACGCCAGCCCAGCAGCAGGCCGACGCCCACGACGACGACCAGGCCCATCACCGCGACGACGAGGTCGGCGATCGTGTGTCCGATGAGGACGGACGACCGCGAGATCGGCAGCGACCGGAACCGGTCGATCAGCCCGCCCTTCAGGTCCGTCGCGACCGCGATGGCGGTCGGGCCGACGCCCGCGAGACCGACCTGCAGCGCCGCTCCCGCGAACAGGTACTCCTGGTAGCTGCCGCCGCCCGGGATGGAGATCGACTGCTGGAACAGGTAGCCGAGCACCAGCATGGACACCAGCGGGTTGAGCGTGACCCCGATGAAGCGGCCGGGCGCCCGGCGCAGGTGCCGCAGCCTCCGGCCGGTCACGGCCGAGACTTCGACCAGGGTCGCCCCGAACCCGGGTTTGACGTCGACCAGTGCGTTCACGATTCCCCATTCCCGTGCGGGCGGGCCATCCCGGCCGCCACCGCCGCGCCGATCCGGGCCAGGTGACCCGGGTTCATCATGTGGTCGTGCCCACCGGGCAGGTGGTGCACTCGCAGACCGCCGACGTGCGGCGTCCACAGGTCGACCCGCTCGGCCAGCTCGTGCTCGGGCAGCTCGCCGGAGGCCGCGAACAGCAGCACCTCGCCGTCGTAGCGGGACGGCCGGTACCGCTCGGAGAACCGCGAGTGGACCTTCATCACCTCGATCATCGCCAGCACCCGCTCGTCGCCGAGCCCGGCCAGCGGGCTGCCGTCGCGGCGCAGCGCCTCGACCACGTCCTCGGCGGTGAGGTCGCGACCCGCGAACTCCGACCGGTCGTGCCCGACGAGCTCCAGCACCCAGCCGAGCATCGCCTGCTCGTCACCGTGCGGGTCGTGCCTGCTCGGCGGGTAGGCGTCGAGGTTGGCCAGCACGCCGACCCGCTCGCCGTCGGCTTCCAGCCGCGCGGCCACCTCGTGGGCGAGGATGCCGCCGAACGACCAGCCGAGCAGGTGGTACGGACCCTCCGGCTGGATCGACTTGATCAGGTCCAGGTAGTCCGAGGCCAACTGCCCCAACGACATCGGCAGCGCGGCCAGCTCGGTGATGGACGGCGACTGGAGGCCCACCAGCGGCGTGTCCGGGCCGAGGTGCGGCGCCAGCCCGATGTAGGGCAGGGCGAAGCCGACGCCGCTGTGCAGGCAGAACAGCGCCGGTCCGCCGCCCGGCTTCATCCGCAGCACCGTGTCGAACGGCGTGGTGTCGGTCAGGGCGTCGAACTCCTCGAACACGCCGGAGATCGCCGCGGCCCGCGACGGCGCGCGGTCGTCCGCCGCGGCGGCCAGGTCGGCGACGGTCTGGTGGACGAACACGTCCGCGATGGCGATCGGCATCCCGGCCTTGCGGGCGCGGGTGACGACCTGGATCGAGCTGATGCTGTCACCGCCGACCGCGAAGAAGTTGTCGTCCACGCCGACCGACGGCACGCCGAGCACGTCCGCGACGATCCCGGCCAGCAGCTCCTCGCCCGGGGTGCGGGGTGCGCGTCCGGTGGGCAGGTGCGCGAAGTCCGCGGCGGGCAGGGCCTTGCGGTCCACCTTGCCGTTGGGCGTCAGGGGCAGGGCGTCGAGCGCGACCAGCGCGGCGGGGACCATGTAGTCGGGCAGCGACTCGCCGAGCTCCTTGCGCAGCAACGCGATGTCACCGTCCGCGTCGTCGTCCAGCACGACGTAGCCGACGAGCCGCTTGTGGCCCTTGGCGTCGGCGTCGACGACCACCACCGCGTCGCGCACGGCGGACAACGCCCGCGCCGCGGCCTCGACCTCGCCGAGTTCGATGCGGTGGCCTCGGATCTTGACCTGCTGGTCGCGGCGCTCCAGGAACTCCAGGTCGCCGTCTGCGCGCAGCACCACCCGGTCGCCCGTGCGGTACATCCGCGCGCCCGCGCCGAGACCGGACTCCGCGGCGAACGGGTCGGGCAGGAACGTCACCGACGTCCGCGCGGGGTCGCCCAGGTAGCCGCGCCCGACGCCGAGCCCGCCGACGTAGAGCTCGCCCGGCACGCCGACGGGCAGTGGCCGCAGGTCGTCGCCCAGCACGTACAGCGCGGTGTTGCGCACCGGTTTGCCGATCGGCACGCGCGTGCCGCGCACCGGCGCCGTGATCAGCGCGTGCGTCACGTCGTCCGAGCACTCGGTCGGCCCGTAGGCGTTGACCAGCGGGATGGCGGGGAACCGGGCGAACCACCGCGCGCACAGGTCGGCGGGCAACGCCTCACCGGTGACGACCAGCCGGCGCAACGACGGCAGCTCCGGCGCGGACCCCGTGGTGTCCCACACGTCCAGCGCGGCGCGCAGCAGCGACGGGACGACCTCCAGCACCGAGACGCGCTCGCCTGCCGCGATGCCGAACAACGCGTCCGGGTCCGCGGCGACCTCGCGGCCCACGACCCGAACCCGGCCGCCGACCACCAGCGGCGCCAGCATCTGCCACACCGAGATGTCGAACGTCACCGGCGCGTTGTGCACCACGGTGTCCTGTTCGGACAGACGCAGGTCGTCCACCTTGGCGAGCAGGTGGTTGACCATGCCCGCCCGGTGCACCATCGCGCCCTTCGGCTTGCCCGTCGACCCGGACGTGAAGAGCACGTACGCGAGGTCGTCCGCCGCACCCGACAGCGACGGCAGCCCGGTGTCACCCAGCACGGTGTCGTCCAGCACCACCACCCGGGCGGCCCCGGCCACCTGCTCGGCCAGGCGGCGGTGCGCGGCGTCGGTCAGCAGCACGCGCGCGCCGCTGTCGGCCAGCAGCGCGGCCGTGCGCGACACCGGGGCCTGCACGTCCAACGGCAGGTAGGCGCCACCCGCGCCGAGCGCGCCGAGCACGGCCGAGATGTAGCGCGCGCCCGGTGCGGCCAACACGGCGGCCAGACCGCCGTCCAGCTCACGGGACACGGCGGCGGCACGGCGGACCAGCGTCGAGTAGGTGACCTCGCCGTCGTCGTCCACGACGGCCACCGCGTCGGGGGTGCGGGCCGCGAAGTCGCGCACCCGCTCCACCACACCCCGGTAGGCGTCCGGGCGGCGCGGTCCGGCGCCCGCGCCCAGCACCCGGTCGCGCTCGTGCGGCTCCAGCACGTCGATCCGGCTCAGCCGCGCGCCGGGGTCGGCCACCGCGGCGCGCAGCAACCGCGTCAGCCGGTCCGCGATCCGCTCGACCGAGGACCGGGTGAACAGGTCGGTCGTGTACTCCAGCGCGCCCCGGATGCCCGAGGGCACGCCGTCGGCGACGAGTTCGTCGAGCTGGAAGGTGAGGTCGAACTTCGCGCGCGGCGCGGCCACCGGCTGCACGCGGGCGTTCAGGCCGGGCAGGACGGCCGGTCCGTCACCGTCGTTCTGCAGCACCAGCATGACCTGGAACAGCGGCTGGCGGGCCAGCGACCGCACCGGGTTCAGCTTCTCCACCAGGTACTCGAACGGCAGGTCCTGGTGCGCGTACGCGCCGAGGTTCGCCTCCCGCACGCGGTGCACCAGCTCCCGGAACGTCGGGTCGCCGCCGGTGTCGGTGCGCAGCACCACGGTGTTGACGAAGAACCCGACCAGCTCGTCGAGCGCCTCGTCGGCCCGGCCTGCCACCGGTGTGCCGAGCGGGATGTCCGTGCCCGCGCCGAGCTTGGTCAGCAGGGCCGACACCGCGGCCTGGAACACCATGAACACGCTCGCGCCGGACTCGCGCGCCAGCGCCACCAGCCCCGCGTACAGCGGGCCGTCGACGAGGAACTCGACCTCGCCGCCGTCGTGCGTGCTCACCGCCGGGCGCGGGAAGTCGGTGGGCAGGTCCAGTTCCTCGGGCAGGGCGGCGAGCGCCTCGGTCCAGTACGCGAGCTGAGCACTGAGCAGGCTCTCCGGGTCGTCCTCGGAGCCGAGCAGCTCCCGCTGCCACAGCGCGTAGTCCGCGTACTGCACCGGCAGCGCCGCCCAGTCCGGGGCCACCCCCGCGCAGCGGGCCCGGTAGGCGTCGGTCAGGTCGCGGGCGAACGGCGCGATCGACCAGCCGTCGAACGCGATGTGGTGGAAGACGATCAGCAGCACGTGCTCGTCCGGGCCGAGCCGGAACAGCGTGGCGCGCAACGCCGGTTCCGCCGCCAGGTCGAACCCGCGGTCGGTCTCGGCGGTCAGCACGCGTCCCAGCTCGGCCTCCGCGACCTCGGCCACCTCCAGCGCCGGGTGATCCGGCGGCAGGTCGGCCACCCGCTGGTGCGGCTTGCCGTCCACGTCCGGGAACACCGACCGCAGCACCTCGTGCCTGGCCACGACGTCACGCAGGGCGGCGCGCATCGCGTCGGCCCGCAACTCCCCGGTCAAGCGCATCGCCAGCGGCACGTTGTAGGTGCCGGTGGCGTTCTCCTCCAGGCGGTTGAGGAACCACAGCCGCCGCTGGGCGAACGACAGGGGCGCCTGCGGGCCACGCGGCATCGGCGCCAGGGCCGGTCGGGCGCCCTGCGCGCCGCGCACCTGCTCGGCCAGCGCCGCCACGGTGCGCGCCTCGAACAACGCCCGGATGGGCAGCTCGACGCCCAGCGCGGACCGGGCCCGGCTGATGACCCGCGTGGCCAGCAGGGAGTGCCCGCCCAGTTCGAAGAAGTCCTCGTCGATCCCCACCCGCGGCAGGCCGAGCACGTCGGCGAACAGCCCGCTCAGGATGTCCTCGACCGGTGTGCGCGGTCCCCGGCCGCGGTCGGCGGGCGCACCGGCCTCCGGCGCGGGCAGCGCCTTGCGGTCCAGCTTGCCCTGCGCGGTCAGCGGCAGCGCGTCCAGCGCGACCAGCGCCGCGGGCACCATGTACTCCGGCAGCGACTCGGCCAGCAGCTCCCGCAGGCCGTCGGGCACCGCCCCGGGCACGTCCGGCACCAGGTAGCCGACCAGCCTGCGGTCGCCGTCGTCCTCGCGGAGGACGACCACGGCCTGGGCGACGCCGGGGTGCGACACCAGCGCCGACTCGATCTCGCCCAGCTCGACGCGGAAGCCCCGCAGCTGCACCTGGTCGTCCGCGCGGCCGACGTAGTCCAGCTGGCCGTCGGCGTGCCACCGGACCAGGTCGCCGGTGCGGTACATGAACCCGCCCGGCGCGTCGAACGGGTCGGCGACGAACCGCTCGGAGGTCAGGCCGGGCCGGTCGAGGTACCCGCGGGCGAGTCCGCCGCTGACGTACAGCTCGCCGGTCACGCCGACGGGGACCGGCCGCAGGAGCGGGTCGAGCACGTACACCCGGTGCGCCGCGGTCGGTCGGCCGATGGGCGGCCTGCCCTCGCCGGTCAGCGGGCCGCCGACGGTGGAGGCGAGCACCGCCTCGGTCGGCCCGTACCCGTTGAACATCCGGTGCCCGGGCGCCCAGCGCGCCACCACCTCCGGCGGGCACGCCTCGCCGGCGACGACCATCACCAGGTCGTCGGGCAGCCGGGCGCCCTCGGGCAGCCCGCCCGCGACCACCGGCGGCAGCGCCGCCAGGGTGACCCGACGGCTCCTGATCAGGTCCAGCAGCGGTTGACCCGGCGCGCGGGCGTCGTCGTCGGCGACCACCAGCGTGCCGCCGCCCAGCAGGGCCAGGCCCCACTCCCAGACGGTCGCGTCGAAGCTGTAGGAGGCGAACTGGAGCACCCGCGTGTCGGGCGTGACGTCGAACTTCGCGATCAGGCTCCGGACCATGGCGACGAGCCCGGCGTGGTCGACCACGACGCCCTTGGGCCGCCCGGTCGACCCGGACGTGTAGATCACGTAGGCCGGGTGTCCTCGGCGCAGCGCCGGTTCCGGCGCGGTGGCGGGCAGGTCGTCCAGCTCGGCGAGCACCGCGGGGTCGTCCAGGAGCACCAGCGGCACGTCGAGCCCGGCCACCCGCGCGCCGATGTCCACAGTGGACAGCAGCGCGATCGGCCGGGCGTCGTCCACCATGTACCCGATCCGGTCCAGCGGCAGCTTGGCGTCGATCGGCAGGAACGCCGCGCCGGACTTGAGCACGGCGAGCACCACCACCGCGGCCTCCAGCGACCGCGGCAGGGCGAACGCGACCACGCCCTCCGGGCCCGCGCCCCGGGCGACCAGGAGCCGGGCCAGGCGGTTCGCGCGGGCGTCCAGCTCGGCGTAGGTCAGCTCCTCGTCGCGGAACACCGCGGCGAGCGCGTCCGGCGCCTGCGCCACCCGGTCGGCGAACAGCCGCGGCGCGGTCACGTCCGGGACCGGCTCGATCCGCCCGCTCCACTCGCCGAGCAGCAGCTCCCGCTCCTCCGGCGCCAGCACGTCGACCCGGCCCACGGGCGTGTCCGACGCGTCGACCACGGTCTCCAGCAGCCGCACGAACCGGTCGACCAGCACCCGCACGTCGTCGCGGGTGAACAGCCGGCCCCGGTACTGGGCGTGCAGCCGCATCCGCTCGCCGGGGTACACGCCCAGCGCGAACGGGTACTCGGCCACCACGCGGGCCGCGCCGCCGAGCACGTCCAGGTCCGGCGCCAGGCCGCCCAGCTCGCGGGCGTCGGCCATCGGGTAGTTGTGGTAGCTGACCACGGTGTCGAACAGCTCGCCGATCCCGGCCAGCTGCTGCACCTCGGCCAGCCCGAGGTGCTGGTGCGGCTCCAGGTCGACCTGCCCGGCGCCGAGGTCCGCCAGCAGCCGCGCGAGCGTGTGCGCCGGGTCGAGCGCCACCCGCACCGGCAGCGTGCCGAGGAACGGGCCGATCATCGTCTCGACGCCCGGCAGCTCGGCGGGCCGGCCGGACCGCACCGCGCCGAACACGACGTCCCGGCTCCCGGTCAGGGCGCCGAGCAGCACCGCCCAGCAGCCCTGCACGACCGTGCTGAGGGTGAGGTCGTTGGCGCGCGCCCAGTCGGTCAAGCGGGCCGTCAGCGACTCGGGCAGGTCCACCAGCAGCTCGTCGGGCACCGCGGGCGTGCGGTCCGGGTCGACCGGCGCGAGGCGGGTCGCCTCGGTCAGCCCGGCCAACGCCGCGCGCCACGCGCCACGCGCCGCGTCGACGTCCCGGTCGGCCAGCCACCGCAGGTAGTCGGCGTGCGGTGGCACCTCGGGCAGCGCCGACGCGTCGACCCCGCTGGCGTACAGGGTGAACAGCTCCCGGGCGAAGATCGGGTTGGACCAGCCGTCGACCAGGGAGTGGTGCACGGTCCAGATGACGCGGAACGACTCGCCGGTCAGCCGCACCACGGTGAACCGCACCAGCGGCGGCGCGGTCAGGTCGAAGCGGCGCAGCCAGTCGGCGTCGGTGAGCCGGGCGAGTTCCCGGTCCCGGTCCGCCGGGTCCATCCCGGTCAGGTCGACTTCTTCCCACGGCAGCTCGACCGCCGAGGGCACGACGAGGACGGCGTCACCGGACTCGCGGTGCCGGAAGGCGGCGCGCAGCAGGGGGTGCCGCGCCGGCAGCGCCCGTGCGGCGGCGCGCAGGCGGGCCGGGTCGAGCGGACCGGCCACGTCCACGGTCACCTGCAACGTGTAGGCGTCCACGCCGTCGCGGTCGTAGTCGGCCTGGAACAACAGGCCCTTCTGCGACGGCGACAGCGGCAGCACGTCGTCCAGCGGGCCGACCGCCCGCTCGACGTCCTCGATCTCGCGCTGGGTCAGCGACACCAGCGGGAAGTCCGACGCCGTGCGGCCACCGGCCCGGCCCGCGTGCTCCACGAGCGCGCCGAGGACCTCGGTGAACGTCTCGGCGATGCCCCGGACGTCCTGGTCGGACAGCAGCGCGCCCGCGTACTGCCAGTCGGACACGAGCACCGGGCCGCCCGGCCGGTCCTCGGTGACCGCGGCGACTTCCAGCGCGTACCGCAGCGGCACGTCCGGGTGCGAGTGCAGGCCGACGTCGCCGCGCAACGACCACTCCCCCCGGTCCACGCCGAAGCGCCCGAGGTAGTTGAAGCCGATCTGCGGCGGCGCGAACCGGGCCAGCACGCCCTGCGTCTGGGGGTTGAGGTGGCGCAGCAGCCCGAAGCCGAGGCCGTGGTCGGGCAGGGCGCGCAACGCCTCCTTGACCCGCTTCACCACGCCCGGCACGTCCGCGGTGTCGCCGACGTCGAGGCGCACGGGGAACACGCTGGAGAACCAGCCGACGGTGCGGGCCAGGTCCACGTCCTCGGCCGCCTGCTCGCGCCCGTGGCCCTCCAGCTCGACCAGCACCGAGCCGGCGCCGCGCCGCCGTGCCACCGCGAGCGCGAGCGCGGCCAGCAGCACCTCGTTGGCCTCGGCGTGGAACGCGGCGGGCACGGTGGTCGTCAGCGCCGCCGCGTCGGCCACCTCGAACCGGTGGTGGCCCGCGGTGCGCTCGACGTCCACGGCGGGGTCCAGCGGGCGTGCGCCCAGCAGCGGGTCGCCGCCGCGCAGCTGCCCGGTCCACAGCGGCAGCTCGGCGGTGCGGGCGGCGGTGCGCGACTGCTCCGACAGCAGCCGGGTCCAGCGGCGGTAGGACGTGCCGACCGGCGGCAGGGACCGTCCCTCGACGGCCGCGCGGAGGTCGGGCAGCAGGATCCGCCACGACACGCCGTCCACGACCAGGTGGTGGGCCACGACCAGCAGCTCGCCGTCGTTCAGCACGAACTGGGCGACCACGCCGTCCTCGGGCGCCAAGCGCTCGCGCGCCGCGTCGAGCGTGCCGCCGGCGCTGACCACGTCGGCCGCGCGGACAGCGCCGCGGGGCTGGACCTCCAGCGCCCACAGCCCTTCGACCGGCTCGGCGAGCCGCAGCCGCAGCGCGTCGTGGTGGTCCAGCAGCACCTGCACGGCCGCGGTGAGCCGGTCCACGTCCAGCCCGGCCGGGACCGACACCGCGACGTGCTGGCTGTGGTCACGGGTCAGCCCGGTGGGCGTCTCGCGCAGCTGGTGGGCGATGGGGGGCAACTCGACCTCGCCGACGCCGTCGTCCGCGACCACGGCGATGGCGGAGACGGGCCTGGCGACCGCCGCGATGGCGGCCGGTGTCCGCAGTCGGAACACGTCCGCCGAGGTGACGACCAGCCCCGCCGCGCGGGCGCGGCTGACGACCTGGATGGAGCTGATGCTGTCGCCGCCGAGGGCGAAGAAGCTGTCGTCGACGCCGACCGAGGCCACGCCGAGGACCTCGGCGAGCACACCGCAGAGGATCTCCTCCTCGCGGGTGCGGGCCGCGCGCGTCGCCACGGGCGTGCCGAAGTCCACCGCCGGCAGCGCCTTGCGGTCCACCTTGCCGTGCGGGGTCAGCGGCAGCGCGTCCAGCACCACGAACGTCGACGGCACCATGTACTCGGGCAGCAGCTCCGCCACCTGCTCGCGGACCCCGACCGCCTCGCCCACGACGTAGCCGACGAGCCGCTTGTGCCCGGCCGGGTCGGTGACGACGGCGACCGCGATCGCCACTGGGCCGGTCGTCGCGACGCGGGTAGCTGGGCCGGTCATCACGGC
>NZ_JBFAFR010000039.1:0-75691 GCF_040639675.1 Actinosynnema sp. NPDC023794
ACGACAACGACGCCACGCGTCGCTGCGGCTCGGTCGGCCGGAGCAACAACGCCACCGCCGCGGGCGCCATCGGCGCGCTGTTCACCTCCAACCGGTCGACCCGCTACCCCGGTACGACGCCGGGGATGGCTCCGCGGTGTGACGACCCGCGCCTCGCGCGCGCCTAGCGTCCGTGCCGTGAAAACCCTCGGCATCCACCCGCGGCCCGGGCTCCTCCGCGCTCGTCGCCGTGGTCCCCGTGCTGCTCGCCCTCTACCTGGTGGCACGTGGCTGGTTCTACCCGCTCTGGCCGGACACGATCGGCGCGATCGGCCACCCGTTCACCGCCGACCCCGGCCTCGGCGGCGCGTGGGGCGGACCCACCCTCGTCGGCGCGTGGCTCGTGCACGCCCTCATCGCGCTCGCCGTCCAGGCCGCCTGCCTGGTGGTCCTCCGACTGCTCTACCGGCCCGTGAGCCGCTAGCCCTGCTCCGGGTGCACGTCGCCCGCGGGCACCACGGCGCCTTCGCCGTCGACGAACCGCACGGTCACCCGGCGTCCGTCGCCCGTCCGGTAGACGACCGTGGACACGGTGTCCGGCAGGTGCTCGTCGCCCCACTCCTGCAACGCGCACAGCACCAGGTTCACCCGCCTGCCCGCCTCGGTGAGGCAGTAGGCGTCGCGCGGTCGCTGCCCCGGCTCCCGGTAGGACCGCCTGGCCAGCAGGCCGCTGTCGACCAGCTTCGCGAGCCTGGCCGTGAGCACGTCGGAGGCGATGCCGAGGCGCGCGCGGAACTCCGAGAAGCGGGTCGCGCCGGCGAGGGCCTCGCGCAGCACCAGGAACGTCCAGCGCTCGCCGACGAGGTCCACCGCCTTGACCAAGGAGCAGTTCTCGTCCGGTGCCGTCACGGTCCCAGTATGGCTCGGTTGTGCATTCCAAGCCAGCCCGGCTAGGTTGGCAATGCCAACTCACCCCTGGGAGAACCCTCCATGAAGATCGCCAACTCGGTCGCCCTGGTCACGGGGGCCAACCGCGGCCTCGGCCTGCACTTCGCGCGGCAGTTGCTGGATCGGGGCGCGGCGAAGGTCTACGCCACCGCGCGCGACGCGGGCTCGATCGACCTGCCGGGCGTCGAGGTGCTGTCGCTGGACATCACCGACCCGGCCGCCGTCGCCGCCGCGGCCTCGGCCGCCGGCGACGTCACCCTGCTGGTCAACAACGCGGGCATCATCACCGGCGAGAACCTGGTCACCGGCGACCTCGCCGCGATCCGGCTGGAGCTGGACACGCACTTCTACGGCACGTTGGCGATGGTCCGGGCGTTCGCGCCGATCCTCGCGGCCAACGGCGGCGGCGCGATCGTGAACGTGCTCTCGTCGATGTCGTGGGTGTCCTACGACCGCGCCACCGCGTACAGCGCGGCGAAGGCGGCGCAGTGGAGCCTCACCAACGGCGTGCGGGTGGAGCTCGCGGGCCAGGGCACGCTGGTCACCGGCGTGCACCTGGGCCCGACGGACACCGACATGACCGCGGGCATCGACGTGCCGAAGAACGACCCGGCGGACGTCGTGCGCGCCGCGCTGGACGGCGTCGAGGCCGACCTCGTCGAGGTGCTGGCCGACCAGGGCGTGGTCGACCTGAAGGCCGCGCTGTCCGCCGACCCGCGCACCCTCTACCCGCAGGTGGTCTGAGCACCGGTCCGGGGGCGCCGGTCGGCGCCCCCGGACGCAGGGCTCACGGGTTCAACGCCTCCGTCATCGAGGCGGGTCCGACCAGGGGGATGTCCGGCGACATGCCGCCCTCCTCCACCAGCTCGGCCTTGACCTCGTGCGGCCGGATCTTGCCGGCCCGGATGTCCTCCGCCCAGTGGCACGCGACCTTGTGCCCCGGCAGCACCTCGCGCAGCGCGGGCCGCTCGGTGTCGCACCGGGTCGCCTGCTTCCACGGGCAGCGCGTGTGGAAGCGGCAGCCCGTCGGCGGGTTGGCGGGCGAGGGCAGGTCGCCGGTGAGCAGGATCCGCTCGCGCTCGTCCTCCACCACCGGGTCCGGCACGGGGATCGCGGACAGCAACGCCCTGGTGTACGGGTGCAGCGGCTCGGCGTAGAGGTCGTCCGAGGTCGCCTCCTCCACCAGGCCGCCCAGGTACATCACGCCGACCCGGTCGGAGATGTGCCGCACCACGGCGAGGTCGTGCGCGATCACCAGGTAGGTGAGCCCGAACTCGTCCTGCAGGTCCTCCAGCAGGTTGACCACCTGCGCCTGCACCGACACGTCCAGCGCGGACACCGGCTCGTCGGCGATGATCAGGTCCGGCTCGACCGCCAGCGCCCGCGCGATGCCGATGCGCTGCCGCTGGCCGCCGGAGAACTCGTGCGGGTACTTGCGCAGCGACGTGGACGGCAGCCCGACCGCCGACAGCAGCTCGCGCAAGCGCTTGCCCGTCGTCTCGCGGCCCTTGTCCAGGCCGTGCGCCCGCAGGCCCTCGACCAGCAGCGAATCCACCGACTGCCGCGGGTCCAGGGACGACATGGGGTCCTGGAACACCATCTGCATCCGGCGGCGCATCCGGCGCAGTTCCTCGCCCTTGAGCCCGACCAGGTCCGTGCCGTCGAACAGCACGCGGCCGTCGGTCGGCTCGACCAGCCGCAGCATGCCGCGACCCAACGTCGACTTGCCGCAGCCGGACTCGCCGACCAGGCCGTAGGTCTCGCCGCGGTTGATCCGCAGGTCCACGCCGTCGACCGCGTACACGTGGCCGACCGTGCGGTCGACCAGCAGGCCGCGCTTGATCGGGAAGTGGATCTTCAGGCCCTCGACCGACACCAGCGTGTCGCCCGTGGGCGCGTCGGCTGCTGCCGGTTCGACAGCGGCGGTCATGCGGGCACCTCCTGGGCGGCGGGCGTTCCCGGCAGCACCGGGTTGTGGCAGCGCAGCGAGCGCACGTCACCGGCCTCCAGCTCGGGCGTGACCTCGCGGCACACCGACAACGCGTTGGGGCAACGGGGGGCGAACGCGCACCCGTGGTCCCACGGGATGTTGTCGGCGACCGACCCCTTGATGGGGACCAGCTTCTCGCCGCGCGCGCCGTCGAGCCGCGGGATCGACGCCAGCAGGCCGTGCGTGTACGGGTGGCGGGGGTCGGCGAACAGCGGGTACCGCTCCGCCTTCTCGACGACCCGGCCGCCGTAGAGCACGTTGACCTCGTCGCACAGCCCCGCCACGACGCCCAGGTCGTGCGTGATCATGATCAGCGCCGTGCCCATGTCCCGCACGAGCTCCTTGAGCAGGGCGAGGATCTGCGCCTGGATCGTCACGTCCAGCGCCGTGGTCGGCTCGTCGGCGATGAGCAGCCGCGGCCGGCACGCCAGCGCGATCGCGATCAGCGCGCGCTGCCGCATGCCGCCGGAGAGCTGGTGCGGGTACTCGCTCAGCCTGCGCTGCGGGTCGGGGATGCCGACCCGGCCGAGCAGGTCGGCCGCCTCCACCATCGCCGCCTTGCGGGACATGCCGCGGTGCCGTTCCAGCACCTCGGTGACCTGCAGCCCGATCGGGATCACCGGGTTGAGGGACGACAGCGGGTCCTGGAACACCATGCCCAAGTCGCGGCCTCGCCGGTTGCGCATCTCCTTGTCGTTCAGGGTGAGCAGGTCGGTGCCCTCGAACCGGACCGAGCCGGTGACCTTGTTGCCGCGCGAGGGCAGCAGGCCCATGATCGCCAACGAGGTCACGGACTTGCCGCAGCCGGACTCGCCGACCAGTCCCACCGTCTGCCCGGGGTCGACGTCGAAGGAGACGCCGTCCACGGCGGTGAAGGGCTCGGTGCCCCTGCGCTGGAAGACCACCCGCAGATCACGCACTTCGAGCAACGCCATCGCGGTTCACCTCCGGTTCTTCGGGTCGAGCGCCTCGCGCAGCGCCTCGCCGAGCAGCGTGAAGCCCAGCGCGACGATGATGATGGCGATGGCCGGGTAGAACGCCAGCTCCGGCTTGACGTCGATGTAGCGCTGCGAGTTGCCGAGCATCAGCCCCCACTCGGCCCGGGACGGGTCCGGGTCGCCGAGTCCGAGGAACGACAGCGACGCCGCCTCGATGATCGCGGTCGCCAGGGTCAGCGTCGACTGCACGATGACCGGGCCGAGCGAGTTCGGCAGCATGTGCCGGAACACGACGGTCCGCCGCCGCACGCCCAGCGCCGTCGCCGCGAGCACGTGGTCGCTGTGCCGTTGCGCGAGCATGGCGCCGCGCAGCAGCCGGGCGAAGATCGGCACGGTGGTCACCGCGACCGCGATGATCACCGTGGTCTGGCTGCCCCGGCTCGCCAGCGCCGCGATCGAGATGGCCAGCAGCAGGCTGGGGATCGACAGCATGATGTCGGTGAACCGCATCAGCCAGCTGTCCACCCAGCCGCCGAACGCGCCGGCCGCGCCGCCGATGAGCATGCCGAGCGCCAGGCCGATCAACGTCGCGCCGACGCCGACGATCAGCGACTGCTGCGCGCCGACGAGCAGCCGGCTGAAGAAGTCGCGGCCCAGCTCGTCGCCGCCCAGCAGGAACCCCGGCATCGGGCCGGGGATGAAGTCGGGCCGCAGGTCCTCCAGCAGTTCCGGGTAGCGCTGGTAGGGGTCCTTCGGCGCGATGAACGGCGCGATGATCGCCAGCACCAGGAACATCAGCACGAGGAACGCGCCGATCAGGGCGACCGGGCTGCGCAGCATCCGCCGCAGCGCGTCGGCGGCCAGGCTCGTGCCCGCCGACTCCGCCAGGGCGTCCACCCGCTGCTGCTTGCGCTTGAGGAGACTGGTCATGATGCCCGCACCCTCGGGTCGATGATCGCGTAGGAGATGTCGACCAGCAGGTTGACGAGCACGTAGACCACCGCCGCGAGCAGCAGCAACGCCTGCAGGCGCGGGTAGTCCCGGCGCTCGATCCCCTGGGCCAGCAACGATCCGAGCCCGCCCCACACGAACACCCGCTCGGTGAGCACGGCGCCGCCCAGCAGCAGACCGGTCTGGAGGCCGATCGTGGTCGACACCGGCAGCATCGCGTTGCGCAGCACGTGCCGGCGGCGGACCAGCGTCGCCTGCAGGCCCTTGGCGTTGGCCGTGCGGACGAAGTCCTCGTTGAGCACGTCGAGCACCGAGGCGCGGGTGATCCGCACGATGACCGCGAGCGGGATGGTGCCCAGCGCGATCGCGGGCAGCACGAGGTGCCACAGCGCGTCGGCCGCGGCGTCCCACTCCTGGGTCAGCAGCCCGTCGAGCACGGCGAAGTTCGTGACGTGCGTCGGGTCGATGGTGACGTCCTGCCTGCCCGACGGCGGGAACAGCGCCAGGTCCTGCGCGAACAGCTGCTTGAGCAGGATGCCGAGGAAGAACACCGGCACGGCGACGCCGACCAGCGTGCCGATGACGGTGGTGTTGTCCAGGAACCGCCCGCGGTGGCTGGCCGCCAGGTAGCCGAGCGGGATGCCGAGCACCACGGCGAACAACAACGCGGTCAGGCCCAGCTCGATGGTGGCGGGCAGCGCGCGGCCGATCTCGGCCACCACCGGCTCGCCGCTGATCAAGGAGCTGCCGAAGTCACCGCTGAGGATGCGGCCCATGAACTTGAGGTACTGGATGAAGATCGGTTGGTCGAGGCCGAGGACCTTGTTGAGCGCCTCGATCTTCTCCGGGGTCGCCTTGTCGCCGAGCAGCGCGCCGGCCGGACCGCCGGGCAGCGACCGCAGCCAGACGAAGACCAGCAACGACAGGATCAGCAGTGTGGGGATCGCCTGGAGCAGGCGACGGACTATGAATCGCAGCATGATGGAAGCCCTCTGGACAGCACGGGTGGTGACGCCCGGATCACGAGCGCCACCACCCGCCTACCGTTCGGTTCAGCCCTTGCTCACCGTGTCGAAGCGCTCGTCGGTCAGCGGGCTGGGCACGAGGCCCGAGATCTTGCTGCTGACCACGATCGCCGGCGGCGAGTGGGACACCGGGATCGCGGGCAGGTACTTGCTCATGAGGTCGCGGTTCACCTGCTTGTAGGCGTCCGCGTGCTTCTGCTGGTCGACGACGCCGTCGGCCGCGGCGATCCCGTCGAACATCGACTGGTCGGCGAAGCCGAACTCCTTCTTCTCCCGGCCGAAGAACGTGCCGACGAAGTTGCCGGCGTCGTTGTAGTCGCCGGTCCAGCCGAGCAGGTGCAGGTCGTGCTTGCCGAGCTTCTGCACGTCGTCCTTGTAGCCGCCGTTCCACGGGCGGGACACGATCTCGGCGTTGATGCCCGCGGCCTTCAGGTCGTCGACGATCACCGCCGCGATCTCGGACGGGTTCGGCATGTACGGCCGGCTGACCTCGGTGGGCACGTAGAACTTCAGGCTCAGGTTCGACACGCCGGCCTGCGTGAGCAGGTCCTTGGCCTTCGCCAAGTCGTACGGGTACTTCTGCACGTCGTCGGCGTAGCCCGCGACCGTCTTCGGCATGAACTGCGTCGCCACCTCGGCGCCCAGCGGCAGCTTGGTCTTCACCAGCTGCTCGCGGTTGACGGCGTAGGCGATGGCCTGGCGGACGCGCAGGTCCTTCAGCGCCGGGTTGTTCGCGCCGTTGATGCCCAGGTAGAGGATGTTGAACGCGGGCCGCGGCGTGACGTTGAAGCCGTCGGTCTTCAGCGAGTTGTAGTCCGCCGGGCTCGGGAAGTCGTAACCGTCGATCGTGCCGGCCTTGAGTTCCTGCTTGCGCGCGTTCTCATCGGGGATGATCTTGAAGATCAGCTTGTCGAGCTTGGCCTTCTCACCCCAGTAGTCGTCGTTGCGGACCAGGGTGATGGTCTTGTTGGCCTTGTCGAACTTCTCCAGCTTGAACGCGCCGGTACCGGTCGGGTGCTCGGTCGCGTAAGCCGGATAGGTGAACGAGTCGCCCGACTGCACGACGTTGTCCGCGTCGTACTTCTTCAGCGCCTCGGGGCTGGAGATGGAGAGCGCGGTCAAACCGAAGGCGGCCGGGAAGGCGCCCTTGTACTTGTTCAGGTTCAGCACGGCGGTGTGCTCGTCCTTGGCCTCACAGGACTTGTAGACCGGCTCGCCCGCCGCGTCGCCCTCGTTCTTGGCGAAGCCCTCGAACACGTCGCCGTAGTAGATCATCTGGCTCTGGGCGGCAGCGCCCTTCATGTTGAACCAGCGGTCCATGTTGAAGCAGACGGCCGCGGCGTCGAACGCCGTGCCGTCGTGGAACTTGACGCCCTTGCGCAGGTCGAAGGTCCACGACTTGCCGTCTTCGCTCGGCGTCCACTTCTCCGCGAGACCCGGCGCGAGGTCGGCGGTGCCCCGCTTGTAGGTCACCAGCGTGTCGAACATCTGGCGGATGGGGCGGAAGCTCTCGCCGTCGTCGTTGAAGATCGGGTCGAAGTTCTTGGGCTCGCCCGCGGCGCCGAAGACCATCGTGCCGCCGACCTTGCCGGACCCCGAGTCGTCGCCGCGCTCGGATTGGGCACAGGCCGACAGTGCCAGTGCCGCGACGCCGGTCAGGCCGATCGCGGCCAACCATCGGCGCCGGGCCGTTCGAGATTGAAGCATTTGACACACCCCTAGGGAAATCCGGGATCTCACGGTGTGGTCACGGACCCTAACCGGTCCCCACAACCCTTCCGCCTCGTCCGAGGTCACGATCCGGCCACGTGAATCAGCATTAACACACGTCCCGCTCAGCTTCGCTGACCCAACGTGACCACGGTGGATCGGGCGAACACCCTCCTACGCTGTACAACGGACAACAGAAACCCGCACACGCGCGGAGGGAGGTCGCTGGTGAGCCCTGTGGTCGAGTTCCGCGTCCTCGGCCCGTTGCAGGTGCTGGTCGACGGCGAGCAGGTCGTGGTGCGGGCGGGTCGGCAGCGGTCCCTCCTTGTGTCCCTTCTCATGCGCGCCGGCGCCGGCGTCTCGGTGGACGAGCTCGCGGAGCACATCTGGGGCGCCGATCCTCCGGCGCGGGCGCGGGGCACGCTGCAGACCTACGTGATGAGACTTCGGCAGGTGCTCGGACCGGCGGTGCCGATCCGGACCGTGCCCGACGGCTACCTGATCGACGTCGACGAGCGCACGATCGACGTGATGCGGTTCGAGCAGCTCGTCGAGGAGGGCGAGCGGGAGCGGGCCGCGGGCAGGCTGGAGTCGGCGTCGGCGATCTTCACCGCGGCGCTGGCGCTGTGGCGCGGGCCCGCGATGGTGGACGTGCCGTCGGAGGTGCTGCACCGCGACGAGGTGCCGCGCCTGGGCGAACGGCGGCTGCACGTGGAGGAGCGCCGGGTCGAGGTCGACCTCGAGCTGGGCCGCCACGCCGAGCTGATCCCCGAGCTGTCCCGCCTGACCAGCGAGCACCCGCTGCGGGAACGGCTGTGGGCGCAGCTGATGATCGCGCTGTACCGGTCCGGGCGGCAGGCCGACGCGCTCGGCGCCTACCGGCGGGTCAGCGGGCTGCTGGCCGACCAGCTCGGCATCGACCCCGGCGACGAGCTGCGGCGCGTGCACCAGCAGGTGCTCGGCGGGTCGTCGGCGCTCGACCTGGGGCAGAACGCGTCCACCGCGCGGCGTGACCGGGTGGTGCCCTCGCAGCTGCCCGCCGACATCGGCGACTTCGTGGGCCGTGAGCAGGCCGTTCAGCTGATCGAGGCGTTGCTGCGGACCGCGCAGGGCGTGCCCGTGGTCACGCTGGCCGGGCCGCCTGGCGTCGGCAAGACGGCGCTGGCCGTGCACGCGGCGCACAAGATGCGGCACTGCTTCCCCGACGGGCAGCTGTACGTCAACCTGCGCGGTTACGCCCAGGGCCCGCCGTTGAGCGCGGTGGACGTGCTGCCCCGGTTCCTGCGCGCGCAGGGCGTGCCGCCCGAGTCCGTGCCGCTCGACCAGGACGAGCAGGAGGCGATGTTCCGGTCGCGGCTGACCGATCAGCAGGTGCTGCTGGTGCTGGACAACGCGGCCAACGCCGAGCAGATCCGGCCGCTGCTGCCCGGCTCGCCGGGGTGCGCGGTGCTCGTGACCAGCCGCGACACGCTGCGCGGGCTGGCGGTCAGCCACGCCGCGTCCAACGTGCGGCTCGACGTGCTCGACCGGTCCGAGACGCGGGCGCTGCTGGCCGGGATGCTCGGCGAGGAGGTCGTGGCGTCGCAGTCCGACGCGGCCGACGAGCTGGCCGAGCTGTGCGCGCACCTGCCGCTGGCGCTGCGGATCGCGGCGGCGAACCTGCTGTCCCGGCCGGAGATCACCATCGCGTCCTACGTGGAGGAGCTGCGCGCGGGCAACCGGCTCGCGGCGCTGGCCGTGGAGGGTGACGAGCGGGCGGCCGTGCACGCGGCGTTCGACCTGTCGTACACGGCGTTGAAGCCGGAGCTGGCGTCGCTGTTCCGGCTGCTGTCGCTGGCGCCGGGGGACATCACGCCGGACGTGGCGGCGGCGTTGGGCGGGCTGACCACGCAGGACGCGCGGCGGCGGCTCGACCGGCTGGCCACGGCGAACCTCGTGGACAACCACTCGCCCGGCCGCTACCAGTTCCACGACCTGCTGCGGGACTACGCGACCGAGCGGCGCGGGATCGAGGACGACCCGGAGGAGAGCGCGCAGGCGTCGCGGCGGCTGCTGGACTGGTCGATCCGGTCGGTGGACAACGCCACGGACGCGTTCAAGAGCACCTTGCTGCGGCTGCCGCGCACCGACGTCGTGGCGGGCGTCACACCGCGCCTGTTCTCCACCTCGGCGGAGGCCCTGGCCTGGCTGGACGCCGAGCGCGGCAACCTGGTCGGGCTCGTCGTGCACGCCGCCGACCGCCAGCCCGACCGCGACGTGTGGCAGCTGGCCGACGCGCTGCGGCGGTACTTCTACACGATCGGGTTGCCGGTGGAGTGGCTGGCGACCGCGAAGGCCGGGCTGTCCGTCGCGCAGTCCTCCCAGGACGCCCTCGGCGAGGTGGCGATGCTGTCGTCGCTCGGCACGCTGTACTGGGCGATCGGGCAGCACCGGGTGGCCGTCGACTACTTCCGCCGGGCGATCCCGATCCAGCAGCGCACCGGCGCCGCGCCCGCCGTGGAGGCCGCCGTGCTGGCCAACCTCGGCGCGGTCTGCATCGACATCGGCGACCTGGAGCAGGCCGCCGAACACCTGGAGCGCGCGCTCGTGATCACGCGGGCCATCGGCGCGTTGCAGCAGGAGGGCATCGCCCAGCTCAACCTCGGCGGCGTCTACATGCAGCTCGGGCAGCTGGACCGGGCCGTGTCGTCGTTCGAGGGCGCGCTGGACGTCGGCAACCGGCTCGGCGCGTGGATGACGCAGGCCGACAGCCAACGGGCGCTGGCCGAGGCGCACCTGTTCCTCGGCCGGCCGGACCGTGCCGCCGAGCTGTACCAGAGGTGCGGCGAGCTGTACGAACGGGCAGGCGCACGCCGGTTCGCGCACTTCTCGCACGAGGGCCTGGCGTTGGCGCACGTGATGCGGGGCCGGTGGGCCGAGGCCGCGCGCGAGGCCGAGCGGGCCGTGAGCATCGCGGAGGAGCTGGGCAACCTGAAGGGGTTGTGCGACGCGAAGAACGCCCTCGGTGAGGCGTTGTGCGGGTTGGGCAGGCTGGAGGAGGCCGTCGAACGCACGACGGAGGCCCTGCGGATCGCCGAGGAGACGGGGTATCCGCTGGGCATCTGCGCGGCGCGGCGGAGCCTGGCGCTGACCCACCACGCGGCGGGCAGGCTGGACGAGGCGCGCTACTCGGCGAGCCAGGCGCTGGACAGCGCGGTCCGGTACCGACTGCGGATCGCCGAAGTGGACGTGCTGGCCGTGCTCGGGCGGATCAGGCTCGACCAGGGCGACGGGGTGCAGGCGCTCGACCTGGCGCTGCGGTGCCTGGAGCTGAGCGGGTCCACCGGGCAGCGGTGCGTGCACGCGCGGGCCGCCCACCTGGCCGGTGACGTCCTGGCCGCCACCGGCGACGACGCCGAGGCGCGCCGGCACTGGCGGACGGCGCTGGAGTGGTTCAGCGCGATCGGGTCGCCGGACGCGGACCTGGTGCGGGCGTCGCTCGACGGGTGACCGGCCGACCGGTCACTGCGGTTTCGGCCCGACGTGGCTTCGGCCCGATGTGGCTTCGGCAAGGCGGGGCTCGGCTGGGCGCAGGCTCGATGGCCGGAGTTCGGTCGGGTGTCCTCAGGCGGGCGTGATGATCCGGTCGGCGCGGGCCTTCGTGCCGTCCACGGCGAACCACCCGCGCTCGAACGCCTGCCAGCGCCGCAGGTGGGCGCGGCTCGACTCGCCGTCCCGCTCGACGGCCCGGCGCAGCCGCTCCTCCGGGTCGGGCACCTCGACCCAGATCGCCTCGTCCAGGCGGGGCGCGATCGAGCGCCGGGCCGCCGAGACGCCCTCGATGACCAGCACGTCCGGCACCGGCACGTGCACCAGGCCGCCGAGGCGCGGCACGCCGCCGGTCCACTCCACCCGCCGGTAGCGGGCCTCGCGGCCGTGCCGGAGCGGGTCGAGGACCTCGGCGACCAGGCGCGGCCACCACGACACCGGGTCGGTCCAGGTGGCGAAGTGGTCGGTCGGCACCACGGTCGCGCCCAGCTCCGACGCCAGGCGCGCCGCGAACGTCGACTTGCCCGAGCCCGACGGCCCGTCCACCGCGACGAGCCTCACATGCTGCGCCGGCCGGACAGGGCCCGGCCGAGGGTGAGCTCGTCGGCGAACTCCAGGTCACCACCCATCGGCAGGCCCGACGCGAGCCTGGTGACGGTGAGGCCCGGGAAGTCGCGCAGCATCCGCACCAGGTACGTCGCGGTCGCCTCGCCCTCCGTGTTCGGGTCCGTGGCGATGATGATCTCCGACACGTCCGTGCCGATCCGGGTGAGCAGCTGCCTGATCCGCAGCTGGTCCGGCCCGACACCCGACAACGGGTCGAGCGCGCCGCCCAGGACGTGGTAGCGGCCCTTGAACTCACGGGTCCGCTCGACCGCCAGGACGTCCTTCGGCTCCTCCACCACGCAGATCAGGGTCAGGTCGCGGCGCGGGTCGCGACAGATGCGGCAGGTCGCCTCGGCCGAGACGTTGCCGCACACGTCGCAGAACACCACGCCGTCCTTGACCTTCTGCAGCGCGTCCTGGAGCCGGCCGATGTCGGCCGGGTCCGCGGCGAGCAGGTGGAAGGCGATGCGCTGCGCGCTCTTCGGACCGACGCCCGGCAGCCTGCCGAGCTCGTCGATCAAGTCCTGGACCGGCCCCTCGTACATCAGCCGAACAGCTTCCCGAGACCGCCGAGGTCGTCCATCCCGCCCATGCCGCTGGCGAGCGGGCCCATCTTCTGGGCCGCCAACTCCTGCGCGGCGCGGTTGGCGTCGCGCACGGCGGCGACGACCAGGTCGGACAGCGTCTCGACGTCGTCCGGGTCGACCGCCTTCGGGTCGATGTCCAGGCTCTTGAGCTCGCCGCCGCCGGACACGACGGCGGTGACCAGACCGCCGCCGGCAGTGCCGGTGACCTCGGCCTCGGCCAGCTCCTGCTGGGCTTCAGCGAGCTGCTGCTGCATCTTCTGCGCCTGCTGGAGGATTTGCTGCATGTTGGGCCCACCGGGTTGCACCGCGGGTTCCTCTCTTCGGGGTATGCCGCCGTTCACCAGCGTAGTCGCGTCGATCAGCCCTTCAACGGCCGAGCGCCAAGCTCGTCGGCGAGGAGCTTGAGCACGACGGCCTCCGGGTCGAGCCGCTGGTCGTCCGCGTCGCCGGGCAGGGCGGCCTCGGCCAGCATCTCCTCCTCGTCCACCGGCTCCGGTGGGAGGGGCTCATCGGGCTCCGGCGGCTCGGGGGGCGGCGGCACGTCGTCGGCCGGTGGTCGGCCGGACGGCGCCGGAGGGGACTCCGGCCGGCGGGCCTGGCCGGGCTGCTGCGCCTGGCTCGGCCTGGTCACCGCCGGTCGCTGCGGCTTCTGCGCAGCCTGGCGGGCCGGCGCGGCAGCCGCGTCGCCGTGCACGCACCGCACCTGCCACGTGCCGCCGAGGACCTGCGCGAACGCGGCGGCGATGGCGTCGGCGTTGCGCGGCTCGGCGAGCCGGCGGGCCAGCGGCGCGGAGGTGTGGGTGAGCGTGACCGTGGTGCCGTCGACGTCGGCGACGGTGGCGTTGGTGAGCATCGCCTCCGTGCTCCGGCTCGTGCCGCGGACCACGCCCAACAGCTCCGACCAGCGCCGACGCACCTCGACCGCGTCGACACCGCCGGTGGGCGCCGCCGGTGCGGCTGCCTCGGCCGGCAGGTCCGCGGGTGGAGCGCCGGGCGCGTTGCCGGACGCGCCCGGGTGAGCGCCCTGCGGCGGCTGCGCGGCACCCGGCGACGTGCCCGGTGCCACGGCGTGCGGCGGCGGCGCGGTGCTCGGCCGACCCTGCGGCGCGTCCGCCGACGGCGCGACGCCCCCGCCGCGCTGGTCGACGTCCGGCGCGCCGGCGTGCGGGCTCTCGGCAGCGCCCAGGGCTCCGCCGGCGGACCTCATCGCCGCCGACCGCAGCACGGGCGGGGCGGGCAGTCCGGGCGGAGCGGTCTGCGGCGCGGCAGCCGCCGGAAGCGCGGTCTCGGCGGGCATGGCGGCGGGTGGCGCGGCAGAGGCCTGCGGCGCGGCGGGTTCGGCGGCACGCTGCGAGGGGCGCTGGAAGCGAGTTTCCGCAGGTCCCGCCGGTGCGCCGCCGGCCGGCGGGCCATGGCGTTCCAGCTGTTCGACGCGTTGCAGCAGGCCCGACTCGACGTCGCCGACCGACGGCAGGAGCATCCGCGCCGAGACGAGTTCGAGCAGCAGGCGGGGCGCGGTCGAGCCGCGCATCTCGGTCAACCCCTGGTGCAGGATCTCCGCCCACCGGGTGACCGTCGCGGGCCGGGTCGCGTCGCGTTGCGCGATCATCTTGGCCAGCTCGTCGTCCGGCGCGGACACCAGGCCGCGGTCCGCCGCGTCCGGCACGGCGTGCAGCAGCACCAGGTCGCGCAGCCGGTCGAGCAGGTCGGACGCGAACCGGCGCGGGTCGTGCCCGGCCTCGACCAGGCGGTCGACGGTGCCGAACACCGCCGAGCCGTCGCCGTTCGCCAGGCCGTCCACCACGTCGTCGATCAACGCCACGTCGGTCACGCCGAGCAGCGCGATCGCCCGGTCGTAGCGCACCCCTTCGGGGCCCGCGCCGGACAGCAGCTGGTCCATCACCGACTGCGTGTCCCGCGCCGACCCACCGCCCGCGCGGATCACCAGCGGGAACACCGACGGGTCGACCGTGACGCCCTCGGCCGCGCAGTTGCGCTCCAGCAGCGCCCGCATCGAGCTCGGCGGGATCAGCCGGAACGGGTAGTGGTGCGTGCGCGAGCGGATGGTGGGCAGCACCTTGTCCGGCTCGGTGGTGGCGAAGATGAAGATCAGGTGCTCGGGCGGCTCTTCCACGATCTTCAGCAGGGCGTTGAAGCCCTGCGTGGTGACCATGTGCGCCTCGTCGATGATGAACACCCGGTACCGCGACTCGGCCGGCGCGTAGAACGCCTTGTCCCGCAGCTCGCGGGCGTCGTCCACGCCGCCGTGGCTGGCCGCGTCCAGCTCGACCACGTCCACGGTGCCCGGACCGTTGGGGGCCAGGCCGACGCACGAGTTGCACTCGCCGCACGGGTCGGGTGTCGGGCCCTGCACGCAGTTCAGCGAGCGCGCCATGATGCGGGCGCTGGACGTCTTGCCGCACCCTCGCGGCCCCGAGAACAGGTACGCGTGGTTGACCCGACCGGCCGCCAGGGCGGTGCGCAGCGGTTCGGTGACGTGCTCCTGGCCGACGACCTCGCCGAAGGTCGCCGGACGGTACTTGCGGTAGAGGGCGAGCGCCACGCCGGGGACCTTACCGGGAGGGTCCGACAAAGAAAGGGGACCCCGTGCACCCACCAGAGCCCGCTTATCCTTGCTGCCTTCCGGCCCTGGGGAGGTTCGCGAGATATGTGCCGCACGAGGTCCGCCACCAGTGTAGCCGGTCGCCCCACCCGGCTCTGTCCCCACCCACTCCGGGCAAGGGAGATTTTCACCGGCTAGTGGCGCTACCCGGTGAAGGAGGAACCAGACGAGGGCCCACCCCGTCCACAGCGGGCGGGCGGCGAGCATGGACTTCGACCCCGGCGTCAGGGGCCACCTCCGCTAGCCGTACTTATCGGCGGCCGATGCGTCCGGCCCACCGACCACCCGTTTTGGGGGACGCCCGAACCCTCCGTTAGACTCCGCCACGGAGGATTCGCATAGTGGCCTAGTGCGCACGACTGGAAATCGTGTTGGGTTAACCCCCTCACGGGTTCAAATCCCGTATCCTCCGCAGTCCAGAGCCCCGGCGCCGTCAGGTGACCGGGGCTCTGCGCATGCGCCGCCGCGTCGATGCAACATCGCACCACCCTGACGCGTCTTAACCAGTGATCGACTGATTACTGGGAGGACACGGACATGAGGATCGTCAACACGGCCGTCGCCGTGGCACTGGCCGGTTCGGGCCTGCTCGCCGGCGGCGCCGTGGCACTGGCCCAGCCCGCGGGCGAGGCCGACGCGAGCGCCGCGCCGAAGTACAGCGCCACGGCCTGGCACAACGTCAACGTCCGCATCTGCCCGTCGACGGCGTGCCTGCCGGCGGCGGGTGGTCAGATCCTCGAAGGCACGACGGTGGGGGTCTACTGCTGGGTGCACGGCCAGACGGTCACGGACTACGGCTACACCAACGACGTCTGGTTGAACGTCGGCAGGCAGGACGGCGGCACCCAGTGGTCCAGCGCCATCTACTTCGCCGGGGACGAGTTCGCCAACCTGCCCAAGGAGGCGCACTGCGCCGACGCGCCCAAGCCCCCGACCACCACACCCGTCCCCACCACGACCAGGCCCGCCCCCACCACCACGGGCATCCCCACCACTCCGCCCCGGCCGACGGTGACCACCACGGTCCGGCCGACCGTGACCACGCCGCCCCAGCCGACCGTCACCACGACGGCGCGGCCCACCGTGACCACGCCGCCCCAGCCGACCGTCACCACGACGGCCCGCCCCACCGTCACCACCACGTCCAGCCGGTAACCGGTCGCGACACGAGAACGGGCCCCTCGGACGTGGTGTCCGAGGGGCCCGTTCGCCGCTGCGGGAGCTATCCCCTGGGCAGGTGCTCCGCGATGTCCTCCAGCAGGAACACCCACTGGTCGACGTGGGCGTTGCCGGTGCTCGGGCGCAGCTTCACGACCTGCGGGTCGTGGTCGCTGGCCTGGTCGGCGAACTCCGCGTTGATGTGCACCACGTCGTAGCGGTACCGGGTGATGTTCGCGCTGATGAGGATGTGGTCGAGGGTCTGCGAGTTGCCCTCGAACACGTAGCTGTACCGCTCGGCCGCGGGCAGGGTGTCCATCAGGGCCACCACGTCGCCCTTGCCGGTCAGGGTGCCGACCGCCGGGGAGAACTGGTAGTCGTTGATGTCACCCGCGAGGACCACGTTGGCGCCCTTGTCGACCGCCTTGACCTGGTCCACGAAACCGCGCAGCAGCGCGGCCTGCTGAGCGCGCTGCACCTCCGAGTTGCGCGCCGGCTCCTGGTAGCGGCCGTGCATGGCCTGGTCGCCGCCCTTGGAGTTGAAGTGGTTCGCGACCACGATCACCGTGCGACCGCGGAACGTGAACTCGCCGGCCAGCGGCTTGCGGCTGCTGTTCCACGCCGGTTCGGCCGGCGCGACGCGGCCCGGCGACACCGACAGCGCGGCACGGCCGTGCTGCTTCACGACGGACACCGGCGTGGTGGCGTCGCCGCCCGGGCGGTCCACGAAGGACACCCGGGCCGGGTTGAACAGGAACGCCACCCGGATGTTGCCGCCCGGCTCGCCGCCGTCGGCCTTGTTCACCGGGTCGATCTGGCGCCACTGGTAGCGGGGGCCGCCCGCGGCCACGATGGCGTCGGTGAACTTGGCGAACGTCGCGTCCGCCGCCACCGTGCCGTCGTCGGTCGCGCCGTTGTTGTCCTGGATCTCCTCCAGCACCACGACGTCCGGGCTCTTCAGGTTGCCGACCACGGCCGCGGCGAGTCGGTCGAACTTCGCCTGGTCGTTGGTGGCGGCCAGGTTCTCCACGTTGTACGTGGCCACCGACAGCTCGGAGGCGCGCTGGGCGTTCGTGACCTCCGGCGTGATGCCGCCCGACACGTGCTCGCCGACGGTCTTGGTGGCCAGGGTGTAGCCGCCGAAGTTGGTGTACTCGACGTTGCCGACGGTCGCGCCGCGCCACACGTCGCCGACGTTGCTGGTCTGCGGCGCCGCCGCACCGGGCTTGACCTTGATCCGGCCGCTGTTGGGCTGGTCGTAGCCGAGGTAGATCGTGCCGCCGCGGGCGGTCGGGTTCTGGGTCGGGTTGGTGGTGATCCACGTCTCGCCGAAGCTGTTCGTGGGTCCGACCACGCGCGCGTCGGCCACCTGGACGTACATGCCCTCGCGGGACTCGTAGTAGTCCTGGCCGTAGGTGGCCGGGTCGAGCGGGAGGGCCTCGATGCTGCCGCCGTTCGCGGTGGGCAGGTAGCCCGCCGGCGGGTTCAGGGTCTCCGGGGTCGGCAGGGCGTTGCCCTTGGACTTCACGGTGACCGCGGCGCCGGTGATCTCGGTGAGCGTCTGGTTGGAGTTGCTCGCCGCGTCACCGCCCGGCCGGTACTCGGCGACGGTGCCGGAGACCAGCACCTCGTCGCCGGGCTCGACGGTCGGGGCCAGGGCCGCGGTGTAGACGAACACGCCCTCGCTCGTGCGCGGGTCGGTGTCCGGCGCGGTGTCCTGGAGCCAGAAACCGCGGTCGCCGGTGGCGCGCGTCGCGGTGACGACGCCGGGCACGCCGGTGACCTTCTGCCCGAGCAGCGGCGAGATGCGGGTCGTGCCCTGGATGTCGCGGACGCGCTTGTCGCCGGGCTCGGGCTCCGGGTCGGGGTCCGGGTTGCCGGGGCCCTGGCCCTTGGAGTTGACCGGGGTGGGCGCGCCGATGGTGAAGTCGGCGGCGTTGTTGTCGGTGTCGGTCAGCGCGGGGCGGGCGGCCGAGGTGGCGTTGCCCGGGTTCGCGGTCGGCGTGGTCTCGCGGACCACGGTCGACGAGCCGTAGCCGACGAGGTCGCGCACGCGTGCGTCGGCAGCGCAGTCGGCGGCGGTCTTGCAGGTCAACGCGGAGGTCTCGGCGACCAGGGCGATCGTGCCGCCGGAGCCGCCCATGGCGATCGTGCCGGTGACGTCCGGGGTGGGCAGCTCCACCGTGCCGCCCGCGCCCTTCGACTGAGCGACCAGGAACCGCCCGCCCGCGGCGATCGAGCCGGTCAGCGGGGTGACCTGCCACTGGCTGGACGCGCTCGCGCTCGCCGGGAGGTACTGCACGCTCCAGCCGTCGACGGCGACCGGCGCGGCGCCCGCGTTGGCCAGCTCGACGAAGTCCTGGGTCAGCGTGGCACCGGAGTTGCCGCCACCGCCGTAGACCTCGGCGATCAGGGCGTCCTGGCTCGGGGCCGCGTGGATCGGCGTGGCGAGGGCGAACGTCACGGCCGAGGCGGCGGTGACCGCCAGTCCGACGCGGAGCGGGATAGGTCTCAACGGGTCCTCCGGTAGTTGGCGGCTGGGCGCATCCTCCCCGTATCGAGTGAACGGCGGAAGACACCGTCACTAACGGTTGACCATTACCCGATCTCGAACGTGTGTTCGAACGTAAGGTAGGGTCATGGCCGTGCCTGCCCGGTGGCCCTCCCAGCGCCGGTGCGGACGCGACACGCACAACAGGGGCGCCGGCCCGGACCTGACGAGGCCCGGATCGGCGCCCGTGCGCGTGGTCGGCCTGCCGTGCCGCCGCCCTCGTCGCAGGCGGCGCTAGTGGTCGACCGGGCCCGCGTACCGGTAGCGGTTCGGGTCGGTCGGGTGGGCCACCACCCGCACGACGTCCCCGACGCGCGGCACCGCGATCCGCGGCACGACAGCCACCACCTCGAACCCGCCCTCGATCTCGCCACGCACCGCGAGTCGCACGACGGGGTGTCCGCGGATCGAGTGCTTGGTGTCGGCGATCCGGTCGATCCGCACCCGGATGCCGACCGTCGACCGGTAGAGCGGGTGCGTCATCGGGTCGTCGTGGTCGGTCCACGCGTGCCACTGCTCGAACCCCTCGGACAGGTCCGACGGCCCGCTGTGCTCGACCCGCAGCCACCCCTGCCGGACCCTCGACGTGCTGAACGTCGCGATCAGCGACGCTGGTGTGATCAGGGTGAGGGCGATGATCACGTACACCATCGCCTCGCCGTACCACCGGTCGTCAGCGCTGCCCGTGATCCCGTTCCACAGGTAGTAGCCGACCGACGCCGGCGCCAGGACCACCGCACCCCGGCCCACCAGCACGCGCAGGAACCGCCTCATCGCCACTCTCCTTCCGACGTGCCGGAAGGAGACCGCGGGCGCCCGCCCTACCGATCACAGGTCGACCGGACCGTGCGTTCGGCGAGGGCGAGCCAGGGGGCCGTGAAACGTCAGAGCCCCGGTTGCCGTGATCGGCAACCGGGGCTCTGAGCAGCGGTGGCGGTGGGATTTGAACCCACGGAGGCTTTCACCTCACACGCTTTCGAGGCGTGCTCCTTCGGCCGCTCGGACACGCCACCGCCGAGAACAATACAAGACCGGCGAGCTCCGCCCCAACAGGGGGTGGTCGATCAGATCTGCGCTGGTCAGAGCGGTAGTGGGGTCACAGGTCGGCGAAGAAGGACTCCATCAGGGCGGCACACCGCTCGGCCAGGACGCCGCCGACGACCTCCGGGCGGTGGTTGAGGCGGCGGTCGCGCACCACGTCCCACAGGGAGCCGACGGCGCCGGTCCGGGGTTCCCAGCAGCCGAAGACCACCCGGTCCACGCGGGCCAGGACGAGCGCGCCCGCGCACATCGTGCACGGCTCCACGGTCACCGCCAGGGTGCAGCCGGTGAGGCGCCAGCCGTCGCCGTAGGCCGCGGCTGCGGCGCGGAGGGCCAGGAGCTCGGCGTGCGCGGTCGGGTCGCCCAGGGCTTCGCGGGCGTTGCAGGCACGCGCCAGTTCGGCGCCGTCCGGCCCGTAGACGACCGCGCCGATCGGGATGTCGCCGGTCCTGGGCGCCTCGGCGGCGACCTCCAGGGCAGCTTCGACCATCGCCTCGTCGGACGCCTGGCTGATCACGCGATCACGCCTGGAGGCTGTCCAGCAGCTTGGTGAACTCGTCGCCGAACCCGCAGCGCTGCGCGACCATCTGCAGCTGCTCGTCCGGGTACAGGTCGACCTCGTCGACGATCACCTGCATCTCGTGCTCCGGCATGCCGAGGTCGGCGAGCACGGCGAGGTCGCCCTCGGGCCAGAGCTCGTCGTCCTCCTCGTCCGGCGGGTCGACCCGGAGCAGGTCGAGGACGTCGGCGGCGATGTCGTAGTCGAGCGCGGCCGCGGCATCGGACAGCAGGAGCGACACCCCACCCGGCACCGGGCGCAGGACGATGAAGAACTCGTCGTCCACCGCCAGCAGCCCGAAGACGGCACCCGTCGAGCGCAGTTGGCGCAGTTCCGTGATCGCCGCGTCGAGCTCGGACAGCGCGGAGCTGTCCATCTTGCTGCACCGCCAGCGGCCGTCTTCACGGACGACCGCGACAGCGAAGCCGTTGACCGGCTCCTGGTGTGCCATGTGCACACCGTAGGGCCACACCTCGGCACCCGGTAGCACGGGGGCCTCGGCCACGGGCACGGGGGGCCGAGCGATGCCACTATCGAGGGATGAGCACAACTCTGCCGAACGCCAGGCCCACCGCCCCCGAGCCCCGGTTCACCGGGCTGGTGGAAGCCGCCCGAGCCCTCCAGCCCAGGACAGTGGCGTTGCGACGGCAGGTGCACCGGCACCCGGAGCAGGGGTTGGACCTGCCCGCGACCCAGGCCGCGATCCAGCACTCGCTGTCCGGCCTGCCGCTCGAGGTGACCACCGGCGGGTCCAGCAGCTCGGTCACCGCGGTGCTGCGCGGCGGCAAGCCGGGACCGACCGTCCTGCTGCGCGGCGACATGGACGGGCTGCCGCTGCAGGAGGAGACGGGCCTGGCGTACGCCTCGGAGATCGACGGCTCCATGCACGCCTGCGGCCACGACACGCACGTCGCCATGCTCGCCTCCGCCGCGCGCCTGCTCTCCTCACGCCGCGAGGCGCTGGCCGGTCAGGTCGTGTTCATGTTCCAGCCCGGCGAGGAGGGCCAGCACGGCGCGCGGCACATGCTCGACGAGGGCGTGCTCGACGCCGCGGGCACACCGGTGGAGAAGGCGTTCGCCCTGCACATCACCTCCACGCTCCAGTCGGGCGTCGTCGTCTGCCGCCCCGGGCCGACGATGGCCTCGGCGGACACCTTCCACATCACGGTCAAGGGCCGCGGCGGGCACGGCGGCATGCCGCACGACGCGATCGACCCCGTGCCGCCCGCCGCCGCCATGGTCGGCGCGCTGCAGACGATGGTCGCCAGGCGGGTCAGCGTGCACCACCCGGCCGTGGTCACCATCGGCCACATCGCCGCGGGCACGACGACCAACATCATCCCGGAGACCGCCCTGGTCGAGGGCACCATCCGGACGCTCTCGGAGGACACCAGGGCCCTGGTGCACCGCGAGCTCCAGCAGGTCGTCACTCACGTGGCCGCCGCGCACGGCTGCACGGCCGAGGTCGAGATCATCCCCGGCTACCCGGTCACGGTGAACGACGACGCGGTCGGCCCGCACGTCATCGACATCACCACGGCGGCCCTCGGTTCGCGGTGGGCCTCCCCCATGGACGACCCGCTGATGGGCGCCGAGGACTTCTCGTACGTGCTGCAACGGGTGCCGGGCGCGATCGCCTTCCTGGGCGCCTGCCCGCGCGGGGTCGAGCTGGACCGGGCGGAGCCGAACCACTCGAACCGGGTGCTCTTCGACGAAGCGGCGATGGAGCACGGAGTCGTCGTCTACACCGCGTTCGCGCTGGACGCCCTGCGGTAGGGCGGTCGCCGGTAGAAGGCCCTGCGGGAGGCCGAAGCCGGGTGTGAGGCGGGGTCGGGGCCGTGGTGTTCATGGCCTCGACTTTGCCGTCGGGCGCGGGGTGGTGCGAGGCGCGATCGCCGATCTGTGGACAACTCCTGTCCTGTGGACAAATAGGGGTTGCCGGTCCGCGCCGGCAGGATGAGCGCCGTGCGAAGCGTCTGCGTGGTCGGGCTCGGGTTGATCGGTGGTTCGGTGTTGCGCGCGGCAGCCGCCGCGGGGTGCGTGACCTGGGGCGCGACCGCTTCGACAGCCGACGCGGAGGCGGCCCGGCAGGACGGCTACGACGTGGTCGACCTCGCCGGCGCACTCGAACGCGCGCGTCTTCACGACGCGCTCGTCGTCGTGGCGGTTCCGCTGCCGGCTGTGGAAGAAGTGCTCCGCGCCCTTCCCGAGGGCGTCCGGCTCACCGACGTGGTCAGCGTCAAGGGCCCGGTCGCCGACCTGGTCCGCCGGGTCGCGCCGCACGCCCGGTACGTCGGCGGCCACCCCATGGCCGGCACCTCCTCCTCCGGCTGGCCCGCGGGCCGCGCCGACCTCTTCCACGACGCCGCCTGGGTCGTCACCGCCGAGGACGACGCCGACCCGGACGTCCTCACCGACGTCATGGAGCTGGCCTTCGCGGCGAAAGCGCACGTCGTGCCCACCACCGCCCTGGAGCACGACGCCGCGGTGGCCCGCATCTCCCACCTGCCCCACCTGCTCGCCGCCGTGCTGGCCAGCGTCGGCGCGGACGGCGGACCGCTCGCGCTCTCCCTGGCCGCGGGCTCGTTCGGCGACGGCACGCGCGTCGCGGGCAGCCGACCCGAACTCGTCCGCGCCATGTGCGAGGGCAACCGCGGCGCGCTGCTCGACGCCGTGGACGACGCGCTCGGCCGGCTCGGCGCGGCCCGCGGCTCGCTCGCCTCGACCGGCGGCCTGGCCAAGACCATCGACGCCGGTCACGCCGCACGCGTGGCGTTGCAGAACCAGACCACGCGCACCGACCTGACCATCGACCTCACCGCGCCCGACGCCCTGCGCGCCCTGCGCGACCTGGGGTCACGCGGAGGCCGCGTCGTTGCGCTGAACGGCACAACCGCGCTCGCGCGCACCCCATAAGGTGCACCAGTGGAGCGTCGCAGGCTCATCGCCGTCCTAGGGGGGCTCGCGCTCCTCGGCGGTGCGGTGGTGGTGCTGCGCAACGAATCCGCTCCCCCTCCCCCGCAGGCCTTCGAACGGTTCCTGGACGAGGCGGTCGAGTACGTCCCCGACACCCAACGCCTGGCCACGCCCACCGACCTGGTGCTGACCGCGTTGGACCGCACGAGCCTGCGCGCCACCTGGACGGCCACCGACGGCATCGGCCACGGCGGCTTCGAGGTGCGCTGGAACGGCCGGTCCCGCCTGGTCCGCGGCACCGAGACGGAGCTGACCGACCTCGACGCCAACGCCGACGTCACCGTCGAGGTGCGCGCGCTGGACGCGATGGGCAACCGCTCCGCCCCCGCCACCGCGAAGGCCGTGCCGAGGCTCGCGCACGACGACACGTGGCTCGACGGCCTGATGACGCCGCTCGACCTGTTCGACGGCCCGGAAGCGCTCAACCCGCGCCGGTGGCGGGTGTTCGACCGCGGCAACACCGACTGCCTCTGCCTCCGCCCGCTCAACGGCAAGCGGCTGGAGATCGACTGCGACCGCGTCGACCTCCAGTCCAACGTGCCGCTGCGGTTCGGCGCGCCCGCGGCGGACGGCGCGGTGGCCAGGGTCTCGCTCACCACCGACGGCCCGATCGGCTACCGGCCGGACCACAGCGCGGTGCTGATCGCCCTGCTGCCCGAACCGGTGCACGACCTCGGCCACCTGGAAGAACCGTTCCCGCCGGGCGCCCTGGTCCTGCGCATCACGCCGTTCGGCGCGCAGTTCGACCTGGGTCACGACGCGCCGCCCGGTGAGACGTTCGGCACGTACCCGCCGCCGACGTCGGGCGTCCGCCACCGCTGGGAGCTGCGCGTGCTGGCGGGCTCCGCGGTGGCGTTGCGCGACGGGGTCGAAGTGGCGTCCGCGCCGGTCCGGCTGCCGTGGACGTCCGCCCGGGTGCGCCTGGCGTTCCGGCAGGCGCAGGGCACTCACCTGGACACCTTCGGCATCGGCGGCGTGCCGGGCACGCCCGCGGCGGGGTCGGTGGCGCCGCTCGGTCCGAGCGCCAAGGACGCCGGCGGGGTGTCGATGGGCAACGTGGCCAACTCCCAGCTGGCCGGCGCGTCCTCCGTGCGCGTGGTGGCGTCCGTGGTGTCCGAACGCGCCGCGCCGGTCACCGTGGAGTTCGGCACGCGGTCCGCGCCCGCGGTGTTCATGCCGCCGGACCTCGGCCTCGACCCGTCCCGCCCGTCCGTCGTCTACGCCGACTTCCCGCTGCCGTCGCCGGACTCGAACCCGAAGGTCGGGCTGCGCTCCGACGGCGGCCTCACCGCCTACCACGCGCACCTCGTCATCGCCGACGGTCAGGACGCGCGCCACCCGCTCCCCCGGCTCGTCAGCCGCCCGCTGCCCGACCCGCTGGTGCCCCCACCTGCGGTGTCGGTGGTGCACGAGTCGGTGAACGACTCGTCGTTCCCCCTCTTCCCGCACGAGGGCAAGGTGCGGCTGACCGTCGAGCTCGCCGACACGCGGGCGCGCGAGGTCGCCGCCGTCAAGGGAGTGGAGGTCGACCTCGACGGCGAGCGGATCGCCGTCCTGCCGACGAACGGCTCGGCCGGTGGGCGGCACGAGCTCCTGATCGACCTCGCCGGGCTGGCCGGCGGGCGGCACGAGCTGGACGTGCGGGTACTCCCGGTGGACGAACGGCGGGGCGTGCAGTCGTACGAGCAGACGTTCGAGATCCGGCCGCTCTAGGCCCTTCTTGGTATCGGGTGGGCAACGACCTGGTGACGGCGGTCACCACGCGACCTAGCTTGACTCAATGGAACGTCGACGGATCGCCCTCATCGCCGCCGGTGTGGTGCTGTTCGCCGGGGTGATCACGGTGCTGCGGACCGAGGGCGTCGGCGAACCCGTCGCCAGGACGAGCGCGTCCGCGCCGCCGCCCACGTCGCTGGAGCCGTACGCCGCCGAGGGCGTGCTGGCGCCGACGGCCGGTCCGCCGCCGGAGTCGCCCCGCGAGGTGCGCGTGACCTCCGGACCTCGTCGGTTGCAGCTGCGGTGGGACGGTGACGCGCCCGGTTACGAGGTGCGGTGGGGCGAGGTCGGCCGACTCGACCGCACCAAGCTGGTCACGGAGCGGGTGACCCAGATCGACGGGCTCGAGGACGAGCGGATGTACGAGGTCGCGGTGTCCGCCGTGGACGCGTTCGGGCAGCGCTCCTCGCCCGCGAGGTCCACCGGGACGCCGCACGCGAGCCCGGCGGGCGACTACGCCTTGGAGGACCGGTTCGACCAGCCGGACGCGCCCGACCCGACCCGGTGGCGGCTGGCGTCGCGCGGCAACTGCGCGCGCGCCACACCCGGTCAGGACGACGACGGGCGGCGGCTGGTGCTCGGCAACAACTGCGCGGCGGCTCCGGCGACGCTGCGATCGCGCACGCCGTTCGTGCTGCGGGACGCCGACGAGCTCGGCCGGTTCGTGGTGGAGACCGACGCGCCCGGCGGCGACGGCGAGCTGGTGCTCGACCTCGTGCCGGGGCCGGTGTCGCTGGTCAGCGGTGACGCGCTGCCGCCGGACGCGGTGCGGCTGCGGGTGGCGACGAGCGCCGGCACGACGTCCGTGCAGGTGCTCGTGCCCGCCGGGACGCCGACCACGGCGGTGCGGGCGGTGCCCGTGTTGGAGACCGGGCTCAGCCACCGCTGGGAGCTGCTGCTGCGGCGTGACGGCGCACGGGTGCTGCTCGACGGCGACCTGGTCGCGACCAGTCCGGCGGTGCCCGCGTGGCGTGAGGCGACCGCGCTGGTGTCCGTGGCGGGGCCGACCGGGCAGCGCGCGGCGATCAGCCTGATCGCGTTCGACGCGGCGGAGGCCACCGCGCCCCCGTGGGTGCCGGGGCCCGACGTCGAGGTGTCGGTGGCGGTCGAGGCGGCGGTGGAGGAGTCGCGGGCGTTGCCGGGGGTCACGGGCGGGCAGCTGCGGATGGCGTTGCTGCACACCGACGCGTCGCCGGAAGCGCCGTCGTTCAGCGTGTCGGCGGGCGGGGTGGTGGTGCCGGCGCGGCCCGCGGCGGCCGGTGCGCCGTGGCGGGCCGGTGTGGCGTACCCGCTGGTGGCGGACCTGCCGGCGGAGGCGTTGCGGGTCGGGTCGTCGGGGAAGCTGGCGGTCACGCTGGTGACCGGGCTGCGGGTGCAGGCGACGCACGTGGACCTGGAGCTGAGCGGCTCGTCCTCGGGCACGCCGCCGAGCACGGCGAAGGCGCCGTTGATCGCGCGGGTGCCGGAGCTGCCGCGGGTCAACGGCACGGTGCTCGACGCGAGCGGCCAGACCGTGCCGGAGGGCGCGGCGGTGCAGCCCGGGCGGATGGTGTTCGACCTCGCGCTGGAGGGGCGGACCGGCGTGCTGCTGGCGGGGCTGGCCGGGTTCAGCGTGCGGGTGGACGACGACCGGGTGGCCGTCGTGCCGACCGCGTCCGGCGGGCCGGGCATCGCCGGGCGGTACCGGTTCGCGCTGAACACCAGCGGCATGTCGCCCGGGCCGCACCTGATCGAGGTCCGGCTGTTCGGCACGTCCGGTGAGACCCGTCCCACCTCGGCTTACATCCCGTTCTTCGTCGGCCGGTGAGAGGATGGGGCGCATGTCGCGCCCCCTCGTCCTCGACGCCGCCCGCACCCCGTTCGGCCGCTACCGCGGTGGGCTGTCCGGTGTGCGCGTGGACGACTTGGCCGCGCTGCCGATCGTGGAGCTGCTGCGGCGGCACCCCTCGCTGGACCCCGCGTCGATCGACGACGTGCTGATGGGCAACACCAACGGCGCCGGCGAGGAGAACCGGAACATCGGGCGGATGGCGGCGTTGCTGGCCGGGCTGCCGACCTCGGTGCCGGGGGTGGCGATCAACCGGCTGTGCGCGTCGGGCGGTGAGGCGATCGTGCAGGCGGCGCGGGCGTTGGCGCTCGGTGACGCCTCGCTGCTCGTCGCCGGTGGCGTGGAGGGGATGACGCGGGCGCCGTTCGTCGTGCCGCGGCCGGACAAGCCGTTCGCCGACCGGTTGGAGTCGGTGTCGACGGCGCTCGGGTGGCGGCTGGTGAACCCGCGGATGAAGGCCGAGTGGACCGTGCCGCTGGGGCGTGCGGCGGAGGACGTCGCGGTGTCGTTGGGCATCACGCGGGAGCAGATGGACCTGTTCGCGCTGCGGTCGCACCGTCGGGCGTCGGCGGCTTGGGACGCCGGGGTCCACGACGGGTTCGCGTTCCCCGTGCAGCTGAGGGACGGGGCGCCCGTGCGGCGGGACGAGTCCGTGCGGCCGGAGACGTCGGCGGACAAGCTGGGGAAGCTGAAGTCGGCGTTCTCGGAGAGCGGGCCGGTGACGGCGGGCAACTCGTCGCCGTTGAACGACGGCGCGACGGCGGTGCTGATGGGGTCGGAGGAGGTGGCGACCTCGTTGGGGATCACCCCGTTGGGCGAGTTCCTCGGCTCGGCCGTGACCGCGGAGGACCCGCAGCGGTTCACCCTCGCGCCGGTGTCGGCGATCCGGAAGCTGCTGGGGCGGTTGAAGATCGAGTCGTCGCAGGTCGACCTGTGGGAGATCAACGAGGCGTTCGCGGCGATGGCCCTGTCGGTGCTCCACCACCTGCCGGAGGTCGACCGGGAGAAGGTCAACGTGCACGGCGGTGCGATCGCGTACGGCCACCCGCTGGGCGCCTCGTTCCCGCGCGTGATCGTGGACCTGTGCCGGCACCTGCGGGCGCGCGGCGGCGGCCTGGGCGTGGCGGCGGCGTGCGTGGGCGTCGGCCAGGGCATGGCGATCGCGGTCCGGGTGTGAAGATCGCCTGATCGAGCGACAGCGCCGCCGTCGACGGCTTGCTAAGTTTGGCCACAGCCGAGGTCGCTCGACCGAGGAAGTGAGCCCTGGTAGGCCCGTCGGACGGCGGGAGTCAGGGCTTCGCGCTTTTCACCGCACTTGTTCGCGTCGGGTGACGACTCCGATGTCGACCACCGCCTCCACGAGCGGCGAGACGCGTTTGCGCCACTCGCCCCCGGCATCGTGGCACCAGGCGATCGCAGCGGGCACCCACAACGCCGGGTCGCCGTGCGAGCTCAGGTGCTCGTACAAGATCGAGTCGTCCGGCACACCGCACTCCCGTAGCGAACGGGTGATGACGCGGCGGCCGACGCGGTCCTCGATCGGACCACGCCCGTCGAGCACCAGTCGCGTGACGCGTCCTTCGACCAGGTCGACCACCAACCTCGCCAGGCACCTCTGCCGGACGGCCTCCGAGGCCCGCGCCCCGGGTAGATGCGGCTGCGGAAACCGGCGTCGTCCAACCGCCCGATGACGTCCTCGCGGACGGTGTCGCTCTCGCTCTTGAAGTGCAGCCTGCGCTCACCGGCCACGCGGAGCCGTCGCATCAGCGTCCGGGCCCCGGGGAGCTGACGCGTTTCCACGAACGCGGCCACGAGCAGGTAGCTGGATCGACGGGACTCGTCGACGAAGGCGTGGGTGCGCACCCAACAATCGTTGCGCGCTCGCACGACGGGCAAACGATTGCTCGCCCGACCTGATGACCGATCGCCAGGCCGGGGCGACGTCGTCCCGGCCTGGCTCAGATCCGGTAGGCGATGCGGGGGTAGTCGACGACCAGGCCGGTCCGGTCGACGGTGATGTCCTGTTCGAACTCGCCGTGGGTGAAGGAGACGACCGCCCGGTCCTCGCCGATCGAGACCGTGCGGTAGCGCTGGCGGACCAGTTGGACCGACAGGTCCGGCAGGGTCACGTAGACGACCGGGATCTCGTGGTCGCCCTCCTCCAGCTGGAGGTTGAGGCGGCGGATCGGGATGGCGTTGAACAGGACCGCGAACTGCACGTCCACGTCCACCGCGCCCTCGAAGTCCGCCCGCTCCGCGCCCTGGCCGGAGTCGACCAGCCAGACGCCCTCCGGCGAGCGGCTCACCGAGATCTGCCGCTCCTCCGACACCGTCGCCGTCCGCAGCAGCAGCCGCTTCACCGCGCCGGTCTCGCCGACCGACACCTCGAACGACCCGCTGAACTGCTCGGCCGGACCGGCGGTCACCAACCTGCCCGAGGCGCGGAGCTTGCGCTCCGAGAGCAGGAACCGCACCTGCTCCAGCCTGGGCACGTCGTAGCCCTGCCAGGTGACCATCTGCGCGGCGGCGGAACGGGCGCTCTCCCCGGACGGGTTCGCCCGCTCAGCCGTGTTGAACGAGTTCACTCTCCACCCGGAAGGACGTCCTTGGCCTGCTCGGCCGCCGATGTGACCTGCTCGTCGAAGTTCATCGTGCTCCTTCGCACTCCTGACGCAGGCTACCTGAATCGACGCCACGTCCCCAGCGGCAACCGCCCCCGGACGCCGGAACGGCCCCCCGGGACTCCCGGGGGGCCGTTCCGAGCGATCAGGATCAGGCAGTGCGCTTGCGACGCAGGAACAGCAGCGCCCCGGCGCCCGCGCCCAGCAGGCCGATGCCGATCAGCAGCGGCACGAAGATGGACGCGCCGGTGTCGGCCAGGTCGTCGTCACTGCCGCCGCCGGCCGGGACCGTGGTGCTGGTGACCGGCGCCTCGGTCGTGGTGGTGGTCGTCGGCGCGGTGGTGGTGGTCGCCTCGGTCGTCGTGGTCACGACGGTGCCCTCGACCCACTTCGCCTTCGCCTTCGCCTTGACCGGGAAGACCTCGGACTTGGCGATGATCAGCGACTGCGTCTTCTGGTTGCGGTCGCTCGACACGAACAGCCGGCCGCTGCGCAGCTTGGCGCTGGCGGTGACGGTGAACTCGACCTCGCCGGGCTCGACGCCCTCGTCGACCTTCACCCACACCTCGGCGACGTTCGACGCCGCCGCGACGCCGATGGCGTCCGGGTCCGCGATGGGCAGCGGGTTGCCGTTCGCGTCGACGACGGTGACGCCCTCGGGCAGGTCGGCGGTCAGCACGGCCTCGGTCGCCGTGGTGGAGACGACGAACGGGCCGATCTTCTCGCCCGCCTTGCCGGTCAGCTCGCCCGGCTCGATGGACAGGGTCGGCTTGGGCTCGGCCAGGTCCACGGCCTTGGTGGTGAGGTACTCGTAGACCTTGTAGACGAGTCCGTCCACAGTGCCGCCGTGGACGTCCTCGTTCTCCGTGGTGGAGTCGTCCTCACGCAGGTCCACGCCGTCGCTGAAGTGCCACACGGCCGCCTGGGTCGCGGCGATCAGGATGCTGCGCTTGTTCTTCGGGTCCAGCCCGTACAGCTCGTAGGCGTCCTCCACCTCGAGCGCCGGGTAGCTGTTCTGCAGCACCCAGTTGATCTTGGCGGCGTTCTCCTTGAACTTGGTGTCCGGGTTGGGGTGCTCGCCCCACGGCACCTCGACCAGCGGCTTGCCGTCCTGCAGCGGGGTCGGCAGCTCGACGCAGTACGCCTTGGCGGTCTGCGAGTCGTTGCCCTCCTGCAGGCGCAGGCCGAGGAGGCTGGCGTTGAACGCCTGGATGCCCGGCTTGTCCTTGTCGTTGTCCAGGACCTGGCCGTCACGCTCCAGGTAGACGCCCATGCCGGACTCGTTCGCGCCGTCGTAGGGCTCGACCTTCGGCTTGTCGGCGGCCGCGGGGAGGGCCGACATCAGCACGAGGCCGGCGCCGAGGATCGCAGCGCCGAAGCGCTTCACAGTCGACCGGGATGCCATTTGTCTCCTTGAGGCTCGCGAGGGTAGCCCGTTGGTGTGGTTCAAGGCGGCGGTCCGTGTCGTCCGGGGAGCAACTTGGCAGAGCGCTCCGACACCGAAACGACAGGAATGAGCCGAACAGTAGCTGATCGTGCCCCACCCGATCGAGGATGGGTGACACCGACCGCAGAACCGCCTGCCAGCAGCGGAGACCGGGGTCGTCCATCCACAATGGATGATCCACCATAGTCGACGGACCGTCGACCACTGACCACCGGGGGTCCGTTTCGGCGGACCGCGAACCGGGCGCGGAACCCCGAAGCAGCGCGTTCTCGCAGCTCAGACGATCCACAGTGGATTGCACGTAATAGCTGCCGACCCGGTTTCGACGCCACACCGTTGCCAAACGGTGATCTAGGCCACCAGGGCGGACGGCGTGACCGGGCGGATGTCGCCGACCCGCAACGACGTGCCCGGCAGGCACAGGTCGCGCGCCGTCGGCGGCCGGCCGCTCAGCATCCACTTCACCAGCGACGCCAGCTGGTAGGAGATCAGCGGCGGCACGGCGTCGCCCAGGTGCCGGTAGGCGTTGCCGATCACCGACACGTCGAACCGGAAGCGGCGCGGGAAGCCCTGGAGCAGCGCCATCTCCCGCACCGTGCACAACCGGTGCTGCTCGGGGTGCGCGTACCGCCCGTTGCCGACGTGCCCGCACTCCCGCTTGATCGTGCGCGCCGGCTCGTCCCACCACAGCCGGCCGTAGACGTCCGGGTGCGAACCCCACTTGCCCTCTTCGATGATCTTGCGCTGCGCCGGGTTCAGCAGCTGCTCCGCGGGCGAGCCGACCAGGTCGCCCCACGACCCGCCGTCGGCCGGGATGGCCCGCATCCGGTCGAGCGACCGGTCACGGCGGAACGACGGCGACACGTGCATCCCGTCCTCGGGGTGCGCCTCGCCCGCCTCCACCGGCGGCAGCTTGCCGATCGCCCGCCGCACGGTCACCGCGCCGGGCCGGACCTCCCAGCCCTGCCACAGGTCCTCCAACGTGCGCAGCGGCACGCCGGCGTCCACCGCCACCACCATCGCGCGCTCGCGCAGCTGCGGCAGCCCGAAGCGCGACAGCATGTGCGTGCTCGCGTCCACTTCGTACCCGAGCTCCAGCAGCTGCTCGGCCAACCCGTCCAGGTGGTGCCGCTGCTTGCCCTTCACCAGCTCGCGCGCGTTCTCCAGCACCAGCACCCGCGGCCGGAACTCGGCCACGTACGCCGCGACCCGCCCCACCAGCGAGTTGCGCGGGTCGTCACGCAGGTGGTTGGCCGGCGCGATCCGGGTGAAGCCCGAGCACGGCGGGCACGCCACCAGCACGTCCAGCTCGCCCCGCGCGAGGTTCCACACCTGCCGCAGCACGGCGGGGTCGAGCCGGCCCAGGTCGACCTGCAGCGGGTCGACGCCGATGTTGTCCCGGTAGATCCCGTTGCAGCGCAACGAGCCCAGCCGGGACGACGGCTTGCCGATCTGCGCGTCGGCCGCGCCGACGATGGTGAAGTCCCGGTGCGCTTGGAAGCCGAGGCTCATGCCACCGGCGCCGGAGAACAGGTCGACGACTTTGAAGGTGGGTCCGCGCACCGCGTGATCGTACGGTGGGGACACCACCCACAGGCGAGTGATCCCGCCGGTACCGATCCCGATGATCGCGTACGTTGCGCGCCATGGAGCTCCCACCTGCGTGGCAACGGCCGGACCCGTTGCGTGGACTGGAGGACATGCCCTGGTCGGTGCTCGCCCACGGGGCGGGCGTGGACGACCTGATGCGCCGCGTGGTGCACGGTGAGCGCGTGACGCGCGAGGTCGCCTGCCAGGCACTCACCGACCGGCTGCTCGTCGACGACACGGTGTCCGAGGCGAGCGTGTGGGCCGTGCCCTTCCTGGTCGAGATGGGCGCGAGCTACCGGGTGCCCGCGGACAGCCGCGATCGGGTGATTTTCCTGCTGGCCGCGATGGCGTTGGCGAGCGCGGGTTTCACCGACGACGGCAAGCGCACGCGCCGCCGCTGGAACGCGCTCGGGCGCGAGCTGCCCCGTCGGCCGCCGGACTGGATCACGCAGACGCGGTACGAGGTGGCCAAGGGCGCGCCGAAGGTGTTCGAGGCGCTGGCGGGCGCGGAGGTGGCCTGCTCCATGGCGTTGGCGATCGCGGTGCCCGAGGCCGTGCCGCGGCACGTGGTGGCCGTGGCCGAGGCCCTGTCCTCCGCCGACCGCTCGCCGCGGCTGCTCGCGCTCGCGGCCCGGGTCGCGCTGCACCTCGTGAGCGACACGCCGATCACGCCGACGCTGCTGCGCGCCACCGCGCAGTGCAACCAGGACCTGCTGCGCGCCTACCGGGACAAGGCCTACCCGGCGAACCAGCCGCCGCACGTGACCTTGCAGCTGATGGGCTACCGGTACGCCTTCCTCGCCGCGTACGAGGGCACGCCCCACGGCGAGCCCCGTCCGGACGACGGCGAGGAAGACCTGACGATCACGCCGTGACGGCGGTCGGCTCCACGACCGCGGCGGCGGCCTCGACGTCGGCGACCGGCACCGCCGGCTCCAGCGGGCCCAGACCGGTGCCCCACTCCTGGTCGGCCAGGGCGAACGCGGCCACGGTCAGCGCCACCACCGGACGGGCCGGCGGCAGCTGGTCGGCGTAGAAGTCCAGCTCCAGCCGCGCGCCGAGCGGTGACGGGCGCAGGCGCAGCACGCCGTGCGGCGTCTCCTCGGGGTGCGCGAACCGGCACGACCACTCGGTGAACACGATCGCGCGTTCCACCACCTCGGTCGGGTGGACCGCGCGGACGTTCGCGCCGACCGAGCCGTGCCGGTAGTCGTCCGCGGCGGAGACCAGCAGCTCCTCGAACTCGATGGACGACACCCCGAGGTCGTGCCCGGCCACCAGCGCGACCTGCACCAGCGACAGCGGCAGCTGGGGCAGGGCGTCCTCGAAGCACACCATCGCGCCGCCGTAACGGGTGTTGATCTCGGTGGGCAGGAAGCCGTCGGCGGTGGCGATGCCGTCGAGGGTGAACGTGCCGCGGTAGTCGACCGACTCGCGCAGCCGCTCGCCGACCCGGCGGGCCAGGTTGCGCATCTCCTCGCGGATCCACGCGGGCGGGTCGTAGTAGGACGCGCAGCCCGCGTACAGGAACCGGGCCTGGCCCGCGCGGCGCGGCACGACCATCTCGATCGGCCGCAGCACGGCGGTGCCGTCCGGGAACACGATCCCGTGCACGCTCACCGGGATGCCCTCCAGGAACGGCATGACCCGGACGAACTCGCACTTGGCCGCGAGCACGTCGAACGCGTCGCGCGCCTCCTGCCGGTCGCGGACGCGGCGGACGAAGTTCGCGCCGCCGTTGATCGCCGGGCCGTCGCCGGACCAGACGACGCCCGCGCCGCGGTCCAGGCGCTGGGTCGCCGCCCAGAGGCCGTCGAAGTCGAGGCCGAGCACGACGGCGGGCGCGCGTGGCGCGGACAGCTCGTCCCACAGGCCGTCGATCGTCGTCTTGTTCTCCAGCTCGACCCACTCGGGGCGGCGGGCGTTGAGCACGGGACGGCCCGCGAACTCCGGCGTGTGCGCGTACGGCGTGCTGATCACCAGCGCCTCGCCGCGCGGGTCGAAGTCCTCCAGCACCGCGCGGACCTTGGGGCCGGGCGCGGTGAGGAGCTTGGTGAGCCGGTTCTGCTCGACCGCGACGAAGCCGCCCGCGATGCCGAGCGGCACCCAGCGGGCCACGTCCGAGTCGTGCAGCGGCGCGTGGTCGTCCGTCGACAGCACGAGCGTATGGCGGGCGCCGAGCTGGTGGAGCTCGCCGACGCGACTACTCAGCCGAGTGCCGCCCGCGAGCACGACCAACCGGTCGCCGAACAGGGTGCCGAGGCGCGCTTGAAGCGCGGAAAGGACGTCATCCATCGCCGAGAACTCGCTTTATGAGAAGCAGACGAGACAGCCGGCGAGCGCCGGTGCCACGCACTGTAGAGGCAGGCGACGGGATCGGCCCAGCACGGTCCGGCAACGACCGATGAAACTTGCCGATGGGATCAGGGGCGGTTGCGCGAGATCATCGAGCGGCGTCGCGAAGTACCTGGTCAACCCGGTTGAGGAAGGCACGCGGACCCCGGGCCTTGGGGAACGGGAGCAGCAGGCCCAGCAGCGTGTCGTCCACCGACGGAGGCGCGGCGGCCACGATCGCGGCGGCGTTCTCCAGGAACCGCTGCCGCTTGGCCTCGTGCGCGGCGTGCTCGGCGAGAACGCCCTCGATGCTCGTGCGCATGACTGGATGCGGGTAACTCACTTGGGTTGTATCGGCCCCACCTGTCCCGACCTTTAGGGTGAATTTGCACCGAGTTCGAAGAGGCGGACGACGCGCCGGACGTGCTGGGATGTCGCCATGCGCGTTGTGGTCACCGGGTCGACCGGGTACGTCGGACGGGTGGTGTCGGCGGAGTTGTCCGCCGCGGGCCACACCCCCATCCCCTTTTCGGGTGATGTGCGGGTCGGGTCCGTCGACGGGTCGGTCGACGCGGTCGTGCACCTGGCGGGACTCGGTCGGGTGCGCGAGTCGTTCGCCGATCCCGTGCGGTACTACGACGTGAACGTGGGCGGCACGGTGAACCTGCTGCGCTCGCCGCCGCCGCGGTTCGTGCTGGCGTCCACGGCCGGCGTGTACGGGTCGGGCGGCGTCGCGACGATCGACGAGTCCTGCCCGCGTGCGCCGGGCAGTCCTTATGCGGCTTCCAAGGCCGCCGCCGAGGACGTGCTGGCCTGGGCCGCCGCGGCCGGGCGGGTGCGCGGGGTGGCGCTGCGGCTGTTCAACGTCGCCGGGGGTGGGGACGTGGACGACACGCGCTTGATCACCAGGGCGTGCGGGGTGGCGGCCGGGCGGCTGCCGTCGATGGAGGTGTTCGGCGACGGGTCGGCGGTGCGGGACTTCGTGCACGTGCGCGACGTGGCGCGGGCGTTCGTGACGGCGGTGGAGTGCGCCGGGGAGGGGTACGTGGCGCTCAACGTGGGCGCGACGCCGGCGAGCGTGGCGGACGTGCTGGCGTCGGTGGCCCGGGTGACCGGTCGGGAGGTGCCGGTCGTGCGGCGACCCGCGCACCCCGGCGAGGCGCCCGTGCTGCGCGCGGACACGACCAGGCTTCGCTCGTCGGGCTGGCTGCCGACCTGCTCGGACCTGGACACCGTGGTCCGCGACCAGTGGGCCGCCGAGTGCCGGCCGGGCAGGACCGGAGGGCTGCGCGAGCGTCCCCGCCAAGGGGAACCCTTGCAGTGATTCTACCGACGGGGTCCGACAATTCCGGTGGTCGACTGCGCCGCGGCCGACAGTGCGGTGGTCGACACTTCGGCGGTCGGCCCGGCGCGCGGTGATCCGGGGTCACGCGCGCCGGCGGGGCAGTGGCACCCGTTCCAGGTCGGCGGCCACCACGATGTCGCCGTCGAACACCTCCGCCGCCTCGTCGTGGAACAGCCGGGGATCGGTGTAGCGCTGCGAGAAGTGCGTGAGGACGAGCTTGCGCACGCCGCACTCCGCCGCGACCCGCGCCGCCTGACGAGCGGTGAGGTGGCCGTACTCCACCGCCAGCGCCTCGTCCACGTGCAGGAACGTCGACTCGATGACCAGCATGTCCGCGCCGTCGGCGAGCTCGAACACCCCGTCGCACAGCCGGGTGTCCATCACGAAGGCGAAGCGCTGACCCCGGCGCGGCACGCTCACCTCGTCCAGCAGCGGCGGCCGGAGGTCGCGGATCGCGCGGCCCCGGATGCCGCGCTCGGCCAGCCGTTCGGGGATAATCGTGCGGCCGTCGGGCTCGACCAGGCGGTAGCCGTACGCGGGCAGCGTGTGGTCGAGCCGCCGTGCTTCCAGCCGGCCGAACGGCCCCTCGGCGAGCAAGCCCGGCTCGGCGACCGGGTGCGCGCGGACGTCCGCCACGTCGTGGAACGAGCTGGCGTGCCGGAGCCGTTCGAAGTACTCCGACCCCTCTGCGGGGAAGTGCGCGCACACGGTGTGCGCCACCCGGTCGAGCGACATGCGCTGCACCACGCCCGGCACGCCGAGGCAGTGGTCGCCGTGGAAGTGGGTGATGAAGAGCCTGGTGACGTCGGTGACCGCGACGCCCGCGCGCGCCATCTGCCGCTGCGTGCCCTCACCCGGGTCGAACAGGAAGCCCTCGGCGTCCCAGCGCAGCAGGTAGCCGTTGTGGTTGCGGGTGCGGGTCGGCACCTGGCTCGCGGTGCCGAGCACGACCAGCTCTCGTGGTGACACATGGCAGAGTCTGCGGCATGGAGAGCTTGCAGGCGGTCTCGTCGTGGCCGGTGGACACCGCGGCGACGGCCGTGGTCGACGTGCGGGGTGAGGTGCTCGGCACGCACGGGCCGGTCGACCGCCGGTTCCCGTTGGCGTCGGTGACCAAGCTGCTGACGTCGTACGCGGTGCTGGTGGCGGTGGAGGAGGGCGCGGTCGAGTGGGACCAGCCGGCCGGGCCCGCGGGGTCGACGGTGCGGCACCTGATCGCGCACACGTCCGGGTTGGCGTTCGACTCGGACGACGTCCAGGCCGCGCCGGGAACCAGGCGGATCTACTCCAACACGGGGTTCCAGGTGCTCGCGGACTTCGTGGCGGAGGCGACCGGGATCCCGTTCGAGCGGTACCTGGCGGAGGCGGTGTTCGAGCCGCTCGGCATGGCGTCGTCCACGCTGGACGGCTCGGCGGGCGCGGGCGGCACGTCCACGGTGTCCGACCTGGTCCGGTTCGCGGCGGAGGTGCAGGCGCCGAAGCTGGTGTCGGCCGAGCAGGCGGCGGAGGCGACGACGGTGGCGTTCCCGGGGCTGCGCGGTGTGCTGCCGGGCTTCGGGTCGCAGAAGGAGAACGACTGGGGGCTCGGGTTCGAGATCCGGGCGGGGAAGTCGCCGCACTGGACCGGCACGGCCAGCTCGCCGCGGACGTTCGGGCACTTCGGGCAGAGCGGCACGTTCCTGTGGGTCGACCCGGACGCCGGGGTGGCGTGCGTGACGCTGACCGACCGCGACTTCGGCGAGTGGGCCGCGTCGGCGTGGCCGGCGTTCACCGACGGGGTGCTGGCGGAGCTGGGTCGAGCGCGCGGCTGACGTCGACCGGCTCGCGGACGGTGCGCCCAGCACGGCGGTGCCGACACCGCGCCTGCGGTGCTGCGCAACCAGCGGCAAGTTACCGCAACTGAATGCGCCATGCGCGCAAACGCCTGACAGAAGTACGCAACTACTCGCCAACACCTTGTGGGTTGCGCCACAGCGTGCCTAAGGTCGGCTCCCCGGCCTCAAGAGAAGCGAGTCCTCGATGTTGCGGATGCCTGCCAGGTTCGGCTTGGTCGCGGCGGTGGTGGCGTCGGGGCTCGCGGTGCCCGTCGCCGCCGACGCCGCGCCCGCGCCCGTCGTCACGCGGGCCGCGCTCGACCCCGCGCTCGTCGCGGGCCGGGGCGCGGACGTCGCGTTCGTCGAGCAGGAGGCGGAGAACGCCACCACGACCGGCACCGTGATCGGACCCGACCGGGCGGCCTACGCGTTGCCGTCCGAGGCCTCCGGTAGGCGGGCGGTCCGGCTCATGCCCGGCCAGCACGTCGAGTTCACCCTGCCGGAGGCCGCCAACGCGATCACCGTCCGCTACAGCATCCCGGACGCGCCGACCGGCGGCGGCATCACCGCGCCGCTGGACGTGACGGTGAACGGCAAGCACCGCAAGACGATGACGCTCACCTCGCAGTACGCGTGGCTCTACAACCAGTACCCCTTCACCAACGACCCGAACGCCGACCTGCTGCACCCGGACTGGTGGATCGCCGAGTGCGCCTGCGTGCCGTCCCAGACCACGCCCGCGCCCGTCATCCGCAAGCCGTTCCGCCCCAGCCACTTCTACGACGAGCAGCGCCTCAAGCTCGGCAGGACGCACCGCGCCGGTGACCGGATCCGCCTCACCGCCCCCGCCGGCACGAACGCCGCGTGGACCGTGATCGACCTGCTGGACACCGAGCTGGTCGCACCGCCGCACGTCAACCCGGTCGCGGCGAACGTGCTGCTGTTCGGCGCGGACCCGACCGGCCGGCGCGACTCGGCCGACGCCTTCGACCGCGCCATCGCGTTCGCCAGGCGCCACCGGCTCCCCGTCTACGTGCCGCCGGGCACGTTCCAGGTCAACCGGCACATCGTCGTGGACGACGTGACCGTCGAAGGCGCGGGCAACTGGCACACCGTGATCAAGGGCCGTGAAGTCGCCCTCCCGACCCCCGCGCCGGACGGCTCCGTCCACACCGGAGTCGGCTTCTACGGCAAGCCCGCCGCCGAGGGCGGCAGTCGCAACGTGCACCTGCGCGGGTTCGCCATCGAGGGCGACGTGCGCGAGCGCGTCGACACCGACCAGGTCAACGGGATCGGCGGCGCGCTCAGCGACTCCACCGTCCACGGCCTGTACCTCCACCACACCAAGGTCGGCCTGTGGTTCGACGGTCCGATGTCGAACGTCTCGGTCACCGACAACATCGTGGCCGACCAGGTCGCGGACGCGCTGAACTTCCACACCGGCGTCACCGGTTCGTTGGTGCGCAACAACTTCATCCGCAACACCGGTGACGACGGCCTCGCCATGTGGTCGGAGCACCAGCAGGACGCGCGCAACCGGTTCGAGCGCAACACCGTGCAGTCGCCCGTGCTGGCCAACGGCATCGCGCTCTACGGCGGCGCGGACAACGCCCTGGTGGGCAACCTGGTCGCCGACCCGGTGCGGGAGGGCAGCGGCATCCAGCTCGGGTCGCGGTTCGGCGCGCAGCCGTTCACCGGGCAGGTCCTGATCACCGACAACACCACCGTCCGGGCAGGCACGCACGAGCTGAACTGGAACATCGGGCTCGGCGCGATCTGGTTCTACGCGCTGGAGCGGGACATCGACGCGGACGTGCGCGTGGTGGGCAACCACTTCCTGGACAACACCTACAACGCGATCATGCTGGTGAGCGAGTGGTCGGTGAAGGACCTCCACTCGATCACCGGCGTGCGCTTCGAGGACGTCCGCGTCGACGGCACGGGCACGTCGGTGGTCAGCGCGCGGGCGGCCGGTTCGGCGACGTTCGAGAACGTGGACGCCCGCAACGTCGGCGCGGTGCCCGTGAACAACTGCGGTTCGTTCAACTTCCCGGCCACCGGCTCGGAGTTCGCGCTGACCGACCTCGGCGGCAACGACGGCTGGCTCGCGCCCTGGTTGCTGCCGAACACGATCACGTGCGACGACCGCCCTCAGGTCGTCCCGCCACCCGCGCCCTCGCGGTGGTGACTAGGGCGTGACGACGGCGTGGCCGCGCACCCGGCCACGCCGCACGTCCTCGATCGCGGCGGCGGCGTCGGCCAACGGGTAGGTGCGGTCGAGCGCGGGCGTGACCGCGCCGGCTTCGATGAGCTCGCGGAGCAGCACCAAGTCGTCGAGGCGGTCCTTGTGCACCAGCGGCCGGGCCTTGATCCCGAGGAACGGCGCGGCGAGCGGCGCGCGCAGCCACCGGTCGACACCCATGAACCACCGCCCGCCCGTGCCGCCGACGAGCGCGACCGTGCCACCGGGCTTCAGCAGCCGTTTGAGGGTCCGCAGCGGCGGGTTGCCGTAGAGGTCGATCACCACGTCGAAGCCGCTCGCGGTCAACGGCCCGGCGGCGTAGTCGAGCACGTGGTCCGCGCCGAGCCCGGTGACCAGGTCCGCCTTCGCCGCGCTGCACACCGCGGTCACCTCGGCGCCGTAGTGCTTGGCGAGTTGCACGGCGTACACCCCGACGCACCCCGAAGCGCCCAGCACCAGCACCTTCTGCCCGGCGCCGACCCGTCCGGCGTCCCGGACCGCCTGCAACGCGGTGAACCCGGCGATCGGCACGGCCGCCGCCTGCTCCGGCGTGAGGTTGGCGGGCTTGGCCGTCACCTGGCCCTCGGGCACGGCCGCGTACTCGCAGAACGCGCCGGAGCACCACCCGAACACCTCGTCGCCGATCTTCGTGCCGGTCACGCCCCGGCCGACCGCTTCGACCGTGCCGGCCAGTTCGAGGCCGGGCACCCGGTTGCGCGGTCGGCGCACCCCGACCACCGGCCGTGCCGCGTAGGGCAGGCCGCGCAGGAGGTGCCAGTCCGAGCCGGAGACCGCGGCGGCCCGCACGCGCACCAGCACCTCGCCGTCACCCACTTCCGGCTTGTCGACGTCGTCGAGCCGGAACACTTCTTCGGGGACGCCGTACGCGTCCTGGGTGATCGCTCTCATGAGTCGTCCTCCGGGTACTGGAACACGTCGCCGAGCGGGACCTCGAACACCCGGGCGATCTGGAACGCCATCTCCAGCGAGGGCGAGTAGCGGCCCTGCTCGATGGCGATGACGGTCTGGCGCGTGACGTCGAGTCGGCGGGCCAGCTCGGCCTGCGTCATCTCGCCGTGCGCGAAGCGGAGTGCGCGGATCGAGTTGGTGATCCTGGTCGGCTTGCCCACTCAGAACCCCCGGCGGTACGCGACGAGCTTGACGGCGGCCCCGAGCACGGCCCACGCGTTGAACACCAGGAAGATCGCGTTGGCGATCCAGAAGTGCGGCGCTTCGGCCAGCGCGAGCCCGAAGGGCAGCACCATGCCCACGCCCAGCACGACGCCGGCCACGTGCTCGCCGAACCGGTTGATGTCGCGGTCGCGGGCATCGGCCTTGTGGCTCTCGCTCGGCTTGGCCATCTCCAGCACGACCCGGCCGACCACGGCCAGTGCCACGGCGATCCCGACGGCCCACAACATGGGCGACACGTACGGCACCTCGGCCACCGGCCCGTCACCGGCCCGTCCCAGGACGACCACGACGTACCCGAGGTAGGTCAGCACGCTGACCACCAGGTACACCAAGATCCCCTTCTCCTCGTACGACATGGCACCCCGCTCCGATGTAAAAGAAACTTGACATCGTCAGTGTCAGCTCTTCTTGACTCGATGTCAAGTATCTTTGACATGCAACGTCCCGTTCACCGCACTTCGGTGAACCCGTCCGGCACGGGCGCGACGAGCTTGTCCAGGTTCTCCGGCGTGGGGGGCAGCCACTCCACCTGGGTGGGCGGCGCGGCGTCGTCCTGGAGGTACTGCTGCCGCACCGGGAGCCACGTTCCGAGGTCTACCCAGAGGCCCACGGGCGGGGTCGCCTTCAGCCCGAGGTCTCCTTCCAGGTGGACGGTCGGCTTGCCGTTGACGGACTCGCCCTGGGCGACGACGTGCAGCCGACCGTCGGCGAGGGCCTGCTTGATCCGCGCCGGCGTCACCACGTCGGTGTCCACCACCGCCCGTCCCGGCGAGTAGTAGCCGGGGGTGTGCCGCCACGTCCGGTTCACGTGGTCGACCGCGGTCGTGGCGCCGTCGCGCCCGGTGCTGGTGTCGATGACGGGCTTGCCCTCCACGAGGACCGACGACCGGAAGGCGGTGCCGTCGCCGAGGCTGTAGTTGTCGTAGACCGCGGGTCTGCCCGGCTTGCCGTACTTGCCGGACTCCTCGGTCGTGGTCCGGTGCACGACCCAGCCGTCCACGCCGTCGAGAGCGGTCGTGACCTGCCGCGCCACCAGCGCGATGTCCACGTTCGGCGCGGTGGTGACCGACGAGGGCCCTTGGCGCGCGTCCGGGTCCGGCGAGGTCGGGCCGGGGCGCACGGCCACGATCCCGACCACGAGCGCGAGCACGACGGGCACCGCGACGAGTCCTGCCCGTCGGAGGGCGACGCGGCGGCCGTAGCGCTTGGCCAGCGATGGCAGCAGAGTGGGCGGCACTTCGTCCGCGCCCGACCGCAGTGCGACGCGCAGCTCGTGCACGAAGGGGTCGTCGAGCCGGTCGTCAGTGGACATCGTTGGCCTCCTGGAAGGTCTCGGAGCCGTCGAGCGACTGCCGCAGCAGCGAGAGGGCCCGGTGGGTCTGGGACTTCACCGTTCCTTCGGTGGTGCCCATCGTCCGCGCGGTCTCGGCGACGGTGAGGTCCGCGAAGAACCGCAGCACGACCACCTCGCGTTGCCGCTGGGGCAGCGCCGCCACCGCCTGCCGCACGGCCTGCTGGTCCACCACGGTGCGGGCGTGGTCACCGGGAGCCGGCGGCGCGACCAAGTCGTTCAGCGGCAGTTCGCCGACCCGCCGCTTCACCCGCCGCCACCGGTCCCGCGCGAGGTTGACCACCACCTGCCGCGCGTACGCCTCGGGGTGGTCGAGCACCCGGTGCCAGCGCAGCGCGGTCCTCAGCAGGGCGGTCTGCAAGAGGTCCTCGGCGTGCCCGCGGTCGTTGACCAGCAGGAGCGCCAAGCGCAGCAGGCCAGGCGACTGCGCGCGCACGAACTCCTCGAAGCGGGCGTCGGGCAGCCCGCCGGTACTCCGTCTGAAGAACACAACCAGGATGAACGTCCTCCCACCCGACCGGGTTGTCACGCTAGTCGAGGAATTTCACGGCAGTCAGGGCACGGCGTCTGCTCGCCCGCGGACCGCGTCGCGACCGGGCGGTCCACCGAACGGCCGGCGCCACTCGCGGTTGCACTTGGAGCGTTCGTGCTGAGCAACGGGTGGCCTGCCTAACGCGACACGAGTGCGTGGCGATGACCTTCGCGAAACGGTTGCATCGTCGTGGGGGGATCATGCGGACAGACGCACAGCGGGGCGCTTGGCTGATGCTCGCGGTCGGGGACGACCGGCCGCGCCGCAGCAACGACGGCTACGACGACGCGCCGGCGGCCCACTACAGCTGGGACAGCTCGGTCCCGAACCACCAGCTACCGCAGGCGGGTGATGTGATCGTCCTGTGGGACAAGAAAATCCTGCTGGGTGCGTCGGTGATCCAGAAGATCGTCATCGGCGAGGAGGAGAAGGCCCTCCACCGCTGTCCGCACTGCGGCAAGGCCGGTATCAAGCTGCGAAAAACCGAGAACCCGCCCTACCGGTGCTCCAGGTGCACCGGCACGTTCGAGGAGGCGGAGGTGGCCACCACCCGGAAAAGCGTCACCACCTACCGGTCGCACCACGACATCGCCTGGGTGGATCTCACCGGGGAGCTGACCGGTGACCGGTTGCGCGGGCTGTGCACGCTGCCGAAGTCACAGCTCAGCATCCGCCAACTCGACTACCCGAGGTTCCAGGAGGCCGTGCGGGCGGCACCGGGACGACCGTCCCTGTCACCGGTCGAGGCCGCTTTGGCCACCACCCTGAGAGGCGGCCACACCACGGCGGTCGTGCGCGTGCGGCGAGGACAGGGCGCCTTCCGCCGCCTGCTCCTGGACGCGTACGACGACACCTGCGCGTTCACCGGCCGCACTCCGCGCTCGAAGCCGCACACTTGAACAGCTTCGCCGCCGACGGGCGACACCACGACCAAGGCGGACTTCTCCTCCGCCGCGACGTCCACCGCCTCTTCGACCTCGGCCACCTCGCCGTGGACCCGCGAGACCACACCGTCGACGTCTCGGAGACCATCCGCGACTATCCCGAGTACCACCGCCTCCAAGGCAAGAAGCTGCACGTGGAACTCACCGATCGCCAACAGGACTGGATCGCGAAGCACTGGGCCATGCACCGACGCTGAGCTGAGCAACTGCGTGCCCGACTCGTGCACTCGACCTGAGCCCGCGCGTGATGAAGGTCTCCCCACGGCACCGAGACTCTCGGCAAGCTCCACAGAGGAGTGACGACACACAACAAATCAGGACCCCGTTCCGTTAACCGAAACAAGGCCCTGACCTGGACTTACTCTTGCGCGCTCGGCAGGATTCGAACCTGCAACCTTCTGATCCGTAGTCAGATGCTCTATCCGTTGAGCTACGAGCGCATCGTTCTTCAGTTGTCACCCGGCCGAAGCCGGGTGTTGCGGAGGCTCCGGGATTTGAACCCGGGATGGGCGGTAAACCCAAACCGCATTAGCAGTGCGGCGCCATAGACCAGACTAGGCGAAGCCTCCCGGAGCCCTCGGCTACGACGCATAGATTACACATGCCCCCACCACTCTAGCAAAACGCCCCCCTCTTTACCGCATCCGACCTGGTCAGAGGGGGTAGAAGGGGGCGCTGGAGCGGCCTCAGGCAGTGGTGGGGTGAGGTAGGTCTCGGGACAGGGCGAGGAATGGGTCCAGTGCTGCCGGGTTGCGCAGGGCGTCCAGGCTGACGGCGCGCTCGGGTGGGGTGCCCGCCAGGATCTTCTTCACGGGGACCTCGCACTTCTTGCCGTTGAGGGTCCTCGGGATCTCGGCCACGGCGACGAAGCGGTTCGGGACGTGGCGCGGTGAGAGGTTGGTCCGCAGCTCCGAGCGAAGCCGGGGTTCGAGGTCGGCGAGGGTGACGCCCGGCTCCAGGACCAGGAAGCACAGCAGTTCGCCGTCGGTTTGGCCGGCGCCCGAAGTGTCGATCACGAGGGAGTCCGCGACGCCCGGCATGCCTTCGACCACCCGGTAGAACTCGCTGGTGCCCATGCGGACGCCGCCGCGGTTCAGGGTGGAGTCGCTCCGGCCGTAGATCACCGCCGAGCCGCGCGGAGTGATCCTGATCCAGTCGCCGTGCCGCCAGACGCCCTCGAAGGTGTCGAAGTACGCCTCACGCAGCTTCGTGCCGTCCTCGTCACCCCAGAACCACACCGGCATCGACGGCATCGGCTTGGTGATCACCAGCTCGCCGACCTGGTCGACGACGGGCACGCCGGACTCCGAGAACGACTCCACGGCGGCGCCCAGGGCGCGGCACGAGAGTTCGCCCAGCCAGACGGGCAGGTCGGGTGCGGCGGCGACGAAGGCGGTGCACAGGTCGGTGCCGCCGGAGACCGAGGCGATCTGGACGTCCGGACCGACGGCCGACGCGATCCAGCGGAAGCCCTCGGGGGTGAGGGGCGCGCCGGTGGAGCCGACGACGCGCAAACCCGTCAGGTCGTAGCGCTCCGCCGGGTGGACGCCTTCCTTCAGGCACGACTGGATGTACGGCGCCGACGTGCCGAAGTAAGTGACGCGGTGCTGCTCGGCCAGGTGCCAGAGCACGTTCAGGTCGGGGTGCGCGGGACTGCCGTCGAACAGCACGATCGTGGACCCGACCAGCAAACCGGAGACGAGGAAGTTCCACATCATCCAGCCGGTGGTGGTGAACCAGAAGAACCGGTCGCCCGGGCCGAGGTCGCTGTGCAGCGCCAGCATCTTCAGGTGCTCGACCACGATCCCGCCGTGGCCCTGGACGATGCCCTTCGGCAGCCCCGTGGTGCCGGACGAGTACAGCACCCACAGCGGGTGGTCGAACGGGACGGGCGCGAAGGCCGGCTCGGCGCCGGCGTGCGCGGACAGCAGGGAGTCCCAGGTCACCGCGCCGGGCAACGGGCCGCCGCCCACGTAGTCGATCATCACGGTGGCGCGCAGGGACGGGATCTCCGACCTGAGCCGCTCCACGGTGGGCCGCACGTCGAACGCCCGCCCGTTGTACCGGTACCCGTCGACGGCCACGAGCACGGTCGGCGAGATCTGGGCGAACCGGTCGGAGATCGCCCGCGCGCCGAAGTCCGGCGAGCACGACGACCAGGTCGCGCCGAGCGACGCCGCCGCCAGGAACGCGATCAGCGCCTCCGGCGAGTTCGGCACGAGCGCCACCACGCGGTCACCGGTCCGCACGCCCAGCTCCACGAACCCGGCGCGCACGGCGGCCACGCGGCGGCGCAGCTCGCCGTACGTGAGTTGCGACGACAGCCCGTCCTCGCGGTGGAACACGACCGCCAGGTCACCGTCCGGGCCCCTCAGGGCGTGCTCCGCGTAGTTGAGCGTGGCGCCGGGGAACCAGACCGCCCCGGGCATCACGGGCGCCTCCAGCACGCGCGTGGGCGGGCTGTGGAACACCACCTCGAAGAACTCCGCGATCGCGCCCCAGAACCCCTCCAGGTCGGAGGTGGACCACTCCCACAGCGACTCGTAGTCGGGGAGGTCCAGGCCCTTGGTCGAGGCGAGCCAGGAGCGGAACGCGGCCATCCTGGTGTCGCCGACCCGGTCGGGGTCGGGGCGCCACAGGACTTCCGCCTCGCCGGCGGCGGCGCCGGCACGCATCTCGGTCATACCTGAAGTTCCTAGCCGATCGGACGGCCCGGAACCACAGCAGGCATCCACACACCGGATCAGTTCCGGCCGGCGCTCGCCACCAGTCCCTCGACCGCGGAGATCAGCCTCGGCGCGTCCGCCGGCGCGACGACCAGCCACCCGTCGTCCCGCCGCACGAGGTAGCGGCCCTCGGCGGTGTCCAGCCACGACACGGCCGCGCCGGTCGGGTGCAGGTAGCCGGCCCGGTTGCGGGCGATCACGCCGACCTGGCCGCCGCCGCTGCGCGTGGTCACGGCGCGCATCAGGGTGTTGGCCTCCGGCTCGCGCAGGCCGACGCCGCGCAGCGCGTCGAGGAAACCCTCGCTGCCGTCGTGCTCGCCGGCCCGGCCCGCGGCCAGGTAGTCGTCCCAGCGCACGTTCACCGACCGGCCGCTGCCGGGTGGCGCGGCCGGCAGCGTGTTGACCGTGGTGGCGGCCAGCGCGGTCGGCCGGAACCCGGCCACCTGCACCTGGTTGCCGAGCCTGCCCGCGAACGCGCCGTGCCACGCGGCGGTGGCCAGGCCGCGCGCCTGCGCGCCGCGCACGGTGAAGAACACCTCCAGGCCGATCTCGAACTCGGCCAGGCCGCGCAGCAGCCCGTACAGCTCCTCGTCCGGCCGCCGCACGGTGCCGAGGCCGCGGGCCGCCAGGTCGCGGGACGCGGTCTCGATCAGCGCGTCCCGCTCCCGCTGGGTGTGCCCGAAGTGCCGGACGCCGAGCGGGACCGGGTGGGCGTCGCGGTGGACCGCCTGCCAGAGCAGGAAGAACTCCACTTCACTGAGCCGGAAGACGCGCTCGGTCACAGGCCGATCACCGGTGGTGCGGCCTTGCGGTCGACGCCGAAGACGTTGTCGTCGTCCTCCAGGTACCCGGGCCGGTTGCGGTCCTTCTCACCGCCGCCGGCGACGGGCGGCGGCGCGGCCATCGGCGCGGCGCCGATCATGCCGGACTGCGGCGTCACCGACTTGGGCGCCTGGAACTGGCTGGTCACGCTGCCGGGGTTGGCGGAGCCGCGGTCGGCGGCGATCGCACCCGTCGCGCCGCCGGGACCGGCCACCGGACCGCCGCCACCACCGCCACCGCCCATGCCGACCGGGGTGGGCATGACGCCGCGACCGCCGTAGCCGCCGCGGCCACCGGCGAAGCCACCGCGGCCGAACTGGGCGGACGTGCCGCCGGGGCGCTGGTTCGGCGCGCCGCCGGGGGTGCTCACCACGGGCTGGCTGCCGCCACCACCGCCACCGCTGCCGCCACCGTCGGTGACGGGCGGGTTCGGCGTGACGACCACGGGCGGCGGAGGGGGCGGCGCGACCGGGTTGGTCGGCGGGCTGAACGACGGCACCGTGCGGTCGACCTCGTAGGAGTTCTGCTGGAACATCGCCATGACCTCGGCGGCCTGGCGGTGCGTCGCGTCCGCGGTGACGACCGAGTCGATCGCGGGACCGGCGATGGTGTCGATGCCCGTGAACGCGCCGGGCGAGCGGGTGATGGGGGTCGAGCCCGCGGTCAGGCCCTCGTGCGACGAGAGGGTGGGCGACCGGTAGCCGGCGTCCTCCGCCAGCCGGTTGTCGACCAACGGCGAACGAGGCGTGACGGCCGGGGTCGGGGTGGCGACGGGGGTCGAGGACCCGTCGGCGACCGGCGTGACGACCGGCGGCGCGGGCGCGGGCGGCGGCATCATCTCGCGCGCCGTCTGCACGTGGTCGATCTCGGTGGCGATGCACTTGGCCACGTTGTCGGCGTGCTCGCTGGTGTTCAGCGCCCACTTCTCCACCGACTCCAGCGCCTCGCGGGCGCGTTCGGCCGACTCGCCCGTCCACGCCTGGCTGGACCGGCCGATCGCCTTGGCCAGGTACTCCTGCACCTCGCCGAGGGCCTTGCCCACCGCCGCCCAGTCGGCCTGGGCGCTGCTCGCGGCCTTCAGGTCGACGCCGGTGTTGATCATCTCCCACAGCTCCTGGTGGCTGTAGGTCATCCAGTCGACCTTCTGGCCGAGGTCGGTGGGCTTGTCGTGGCCGTGGCCGTGGCCACCGCCGTGCCCCTGACCGCCACCGTGGTTGCCACCGTGGCCCTGCCCCTGGCCGCCGCCGTGCCCTTGGCCCTGACCGCCGCCGTGCTTGTTGTCGCCCATCAGCCCTTGGCCTCCCCGGCGGATCCGAAGGCGTCCGCCGCTTCGTCGTCGGCCTGTTCCAGGTTCCGCGCCGCTTCGCGGATGGTCTCCTCGACCTCGAAGAGCACCTGCATGAAGTCCCCGATCACGTTGACCGCCGACTCCTCGTTGCCCACGGCCACCTCGCGCAGCCGCCTGCTGATCGCGTCGCTCACCCAGTTGTTGCCGAACTTCAGCTCGACGTCGAGGTTGTCGACCGCGCGGCCGTGCACGGTGTCGACCAGGTTGCGCGCCTGCACGACCAGCTTGAGCAGGTCGTCGACGCCCTGCTTGTCCAGGTCGAGCTGGACCGAGCCCTTGTCCACCGCGTCCAGCGCGGTGGTGGCCTTGTCCAGGTCGGTCTGCGCGGCCTTCGCGAAGCTCTCCGCCACGGGTTTGGCCGCGTCGGGCTCGGACTCGGCCGCGGCGGGCAGGGTCACGGTGGCGTCGGTGGCGGGCGCCGCGGTCGGTGGAGCGGTCGCCGGTGGAGCGGTCGCCGTGGGAGTCGGTGGCACGACGGCCACCGGCGCGTCCGCCACCGCACCGGGCTGGACCGCCGCGGACGGCGTGAAGCCAGGCGGGATCTGCACCGTCTGTGCACCCGCCAGTGGGACCGTGTTCCCGTCGCTCATCACTACCCCCTGCACTGCGATTCGCCGCAGGCCCACCACGCGTTAGCCGACGACGACCGAAATCAGGCGTTCCGGACGCCTTCCTTAGATGTACCGGGAAGCCCGTTCGGTTCCAAGCCGCCGACCAGAGGCTTAGCGAAGATGTGAGTCGAACCAGTTCAACGCGCGCTGCCACGCCTCGGCGCCGGCCTCCGGCGTGGTGTCGAACCGGTGGCTGGTGCGGGAGAACCGGACCACATCGGTCGCCACCGGCGCCGCCGCCGCCGCGTCGCGCAGCTTCTCCACGTCGCTGAACGGGATCTCGTCGTCGTCACCGTACAGGCCCAGCCACGGGCAGGTCAGCTCTTCCGCGATCTCCACCAGCGACGGCAACCCTTCGGCCAGCGGTTCCAGGATCCCACCACCGCCGACGGACACCGCCGCGCCGACGGTTCGGCTTCCCGCAACCACCATCGCGACCGATCCGCCCAGGTCGAAGCCCATGACACCCATGCGGTCCTGGCTGACGCCCCGCTGGGCCAACCAGACGAACGCGACGTCGGTGTCGGCCAGCACGGCGTCGCCGGACAACCCGCTCACCATCGCCGGCGCCTCGTCGCCGGACACCTCGTCGTAGAGGTGCGGCGCGACCGCCAACCACCCCTCGGCGGCGAGGCCGCTCACCAACCCGCGGACGGTGTCGGTCACGCCGCGCGCCTCGTGCAGCACGACCAGGCCGCCGCGGACGGCGTTCTCCGGCTCGGCGACGGTCAGCCGCAGCTCGCGGCCGTCGGTGAGGGAGAGCGTCTCGGTGCGGGTAGAAGTCATGGCCCAACCCTTCCACGAGGGGGTGAACGGCAGTCAACGTGAGCATCCGTACGGCAGGTATGCCCCATCCGGGTCTTTCACCGGATAACGTCCAGCTCAGAACCCCGAAGGGAGTCCTTGGATGACCGTGCGAACCCGTGCCGACCTCGTTGCGCTGCCCGGATACGTGCCCGGCAAGACGATCCCCGGCGCGATCAAGCTGGCCAGCAACGAGGTCTCGGCCGGACCGCTGCCCAGCGTGGTGCGGGCGATCGCGGACGCCGCCACCGCCGTGAACCGCTACCCCGACACCGCCGCCACCGAGCTCGTGGCGCGCCTGGCGGACAAGCTCGACGTGCCCGCCGGGCAGGTGGCCGTCGGCTGCGGCTCGGTGACGTTGTGCCAGCAGCTGGTGCAGGCGACGTGCACCGAGGCCGACGAGGCGCTGTTCCCGTGGCGCTCGTTCGAGGCGTACCCGATCATCACCGCGGTCGTCGGCGCGCGGCAGAACCGGGTGCCGCTGACGCCGGGCCACGCGCTGGACCCCGACGCGATGGCCGACGCGATCACGCCGGCCACCCGCCTGGTGTTCGTGTGCAACCCCAACAACCCGACCGGGACGGCGTTGCGCAGGGCGGAGATCGAGCGGTTCGTCGAGCGGGTGCCCTCGGACGTGCTCGTGGTGATCGACGAGGCGTACAAGGAGTTCGTCGACGACCCGGACGTGCCCGACGGCGTGGAGCTGGCCAAGGCGCAGTGGGCCGCGGGCCGGGACAACGTGGCCGTGCTGCGCACGTTCTCCAAGGCGTACGGGCTGGCCGGGCTGCGCGTCGGGTACGCGGTCGCGTCGCCCGCCGTGGCCGAGACGCTGCGCAAGGTCTACGTGCCGTTCAGCGTGAACGCCCTGGCGCAGGTCGCGGCGCTGGCGTCGCTGGACGCCGAGGCCGAGCTGATGGCGCGGTGCCGGGCGATCGTGGCCGAGCGGGCCAGGGTGCGCGGCGAGCTGCTGGCCGCCGGGTTCGAGGTGCCCGAGTCGCAGGCGAACTTCGTGTGGCTGCCGCTCGGCGAGCGGACCGCGGCGTTCAACGAGCACTGCCTGGCGCACAAGGTGGTCGTGCGGGCGTTCGCCGGCGACGGGGCGCGCGTCACGATCGGCGAGCCCGAGGAGAACGACGTGTTCCTGGCTGCGGCGAAATCGTTCAGCGGGTGAGGATCTGAGCGATGGCCACGACTCCCACCACCACGATCACCGCGCGCAACGCGGCCGGTGGGAGTCGGCGGCCGACCTTAGCGCCGAGCTGGCCGCCGATGACCGAGCCGACCGCCAGCAGCAGGACGGCGAGCCACGCCACGTCGGCGATGAAGATGAACAGCACGCCCGCGACCAGGTTCACGAACGCGGTCAGCACGTTCTTCAGCGCGTTCATCCGCTGGATGTGCTCGCTCATCAGCACGCCCATCAGGCCCATCACCAGCACGCCCTGCGCCGCGCCGAAGTAGCCGCCGTAGACGCCCGCGAAGAACACGCCGATCCACAGCGCCGCGCCGCCGTGCTCGTGCCGCTCCCGTTCGGCGAGCTTGCGGTTGAGCCACGGCTGGGCGACCACCAGCACCAGCGCGACGGCGATCAGCACCGGGACGATCGCGGAGAACGCGTCCTCCGGCAGCACCACGAGCAGGATCGCGCCGACCACGGCGCCCAGCACCGAGGCGGGCAGCAGCCGCTTCACCCGGCCCGCCTGCCCGGTCAGCTCGCGCCGGTAGCCCCACGCGCCGCTGAGCGAGCCGGGCACCAGGCCGAGGCTGTTGGACACGTTGGCCACCACCGGCGGGTAGCCGACGGCCATCAGCACCGGGAACGTCACCAGGGTGCCCGAACCCACCACCGTGTTGATCCCGCCGGCGAACACACCGGCCAGGACGACGACGATCGCCTCCACCGTCGTCACGGCCACTCTCCCCTGGTTCTCGCGGTTCGCCAGCGACGCTAACACCGCGTCAGGCGGGGCGCGGTGTGGTGATTGCGACACGGCGCCCCGCCTGCCGGAGGTTTGCGGGCTACGTCGTGCGTCGTCCCAACGCCCGTGCGCCCACGCCGAACGCCAGCAGCACCAAGCCGATCAGGCCGAGCCCGAGCACGCTCGCGCCCGTGGTCGCCAAGGCGTCCCGGGGCGGACCGCCACCACCGGCCGGTGTGCCACCCGGCGCGGTGACGTCCGGGTCGACGACCACCGGCCCCGGCCTGACCGCGATCAGCTGGGGCGTCGTGGAGCCGCGGACCGCTTCGAACAGGGGGCCCTCGTGGGTCGGGACCACCTCCCACGGGCCGAGGACCAGCGGGGTGTAGTGGCCGACCGCCAGGTCGGGGAACGTGAACACGCCGTGGGCGTCCGCCGTGGCGCGGGCCGCGGTCTCGTTCGTGTCGGGGTCGACCAGGACCACGGTCACGTTCGGCACGCCGACCCACTGCGTCCCGCAGCACTCGACCACCCGGCCGGTCGTGGTCCACACCGCGCCCGGCACCTTGGCCCTGGCCCTGGCGATCGGCGCGAGCTCGCGGAACCGGCCGTCGGCGTCACGCGTGCCGAAGCCGCAGGTGGCCGTGATCAGCCCGTGGTCGGGCGACCCGGCGGGCATGGTCTCCTCCACGGTGGTCGACCACGACCTGCGTGAGGCGACCGGGACGCCGTCGCCGAGCTCGGCCAGCGGACCCCACTCGTCGCCGTTCTCGACCTGGTACGGCGTGCCGACACCGCCGCACACCGCGTGCACGGTGAGGTCCGCCAGGCTGTTGTTGGTGATCGTGACGTTCAGCCTGGGCCGCTCGTCCGGCCGGTACTCGGGCTTGTCCCAGGCGATCACGGCGGTCAGCGTGTTCGCGGGCCGGACCAGGCCGATCTCGAACGTCAGGTCGCCGTTCGCGGCGAGGGTGAACCGGTCGTAGAAGTCGATCGGCAGCGCCCAGCTGGAGGAGTGCCAGGCGCGGACCCGGTAGTTGCCCGCCGGGACGTCCTGGAGCCGGTAGCGGCCGGCGGCGTCCGTGATGCCCCGGTGGAACACCGTGGGGATGCCGCCCTCGACGGTCACGTCCAGGTGCGGCAGCACTTCGCCGGCGTCGAACACGCCGTTGGCGTTGGCGTCGCCGTAGACCAGGATCGTGGCGTCGCCCACGCCGTGGCTCACCGCGGCGGACAGGTCGAGCGGCGCCGACGCGCCGCGCGTGCCGACCGTGATCCGGCCCTTGAGCGAGACCAGGTCGCCGACCCACGGCCGCGGCTCGCCGACGATGGTGACCTCGTACGACTCGCCCGGCCACAGGTACAGGCCCTCGGTCGGGTTCAGGAACGGGTACAGCGGGCCCCACTGGTCGTAGTCGTAGCTCATCGTGGACGGCACCCACTCCGGCACGAACCGGACCGGGCTGCGCGGCCCGACGCCCGCGTTGGTGACCTTGATCCGGGCGGTCACGGTGCCGGCGATGTCGTAGGCCGCCTTGTCGAACGACGCGGTGACCTCCAGCTTGTCGACCTCGACCGGCTCGGCCACCTCCGGGCCCGGCGCGACCGCGAGCTCCACCCGCGTGGTCGTGTCGGCGACGACGTCGACGGTGAACCAGCCGTCGCCGGTGACCGCGTCCCGGTACTCGCCGAGCACCAGGACCTTCGTGCGGCCCGCCGGCAGCTTGGCGAAGGAGAACGCGCCGCCGCCGTGCGACCGGGCCTCGGCGACCGGCAGGCCGCTGCGCCCGTCGAGCGCGACGAGCCGCGCGTCGTCCAGCGGCGCCCCGCCGGCGTGCCGCACCGTGCCCTCGACCGCGCCGAACCAGCCGACCTCGGCGAAGTCCGACGAGCCGATGTAGCCCGCGGTGCTGCGACCGCTGTTGCCGAAGTTGCAGGCGACGCCGATCCGGCCGACCGCCGCCGCGTCCTCGGGCACGGTGTCGGTGATCCGCAGCACCTTCGTCTCGCCGGCGGCGAGCGCGACGCCGGGGCCGTCCGGGCTCAGCGCGGCCCACGCGGGGCCGTCGCCGGTCAGCCGACCCTCGTCCGGCTCCTCGTCGCACACCGCGACGACCCCGGTCAACGCGGTCGCGCCGGTGTTGGTGAGGGTCACGTCGACGCCGACCGGGTCGGTGGGCCGGTAGGACTCGCGGTCGAGCTCCAGCCGGGGCCGGAGCACTTCGAGGACCGGCGAGGTCATCGGCAGCGCGAGTTCGGTGGTGACGCCCTGCTCGACGGTGAACTCGGCGTGGCCCGGCGCGATGACGAACGGGTTGCCGTGCTCGATCAGGTAGGCGCGGTAGCGGCCGGTGGGCACGTCGCCGCCGAAGGTGAACCGGCCGGTGGCGTCCGTGCGACCGCTCAGCCAGGTCGAGGGCAGGCCGCCGTCGGCGTAGACCGGCGAGTCCGCCACGCCCTCGCCCTCGTCGAACGCGCCGTCGCCGTCGGCGTCGCGGTAGAGCACGCCGCGGGCCGAACCCCAGGTCAGCGGCACGCGGGTGCCGGCCCGGCCGGTGTTGTCCTCCGGCGTCGGGTCCATGTCCGGGAGCGTCTGCGGGCCCGTGTAGGCGGTCACCGAGTACTCGACGCGGTCGTAGAGCGGGACCTGCTGCCGGCCGACGAGCCGGTAGGTCTTCGCCTCACCGGGCGCGATGGTCGCGCCGGGGACGCGGCGCAGCTCCGCCGCGCCCGCGGTGAGCCGCAGGTCGCCCCAGTGGGTGAAGCGGACGTCGACCGCGGGCGCGAAGCCCGCGTTGCGGACCGTGACGGTGAAGCCGATGTCGGAGTCCGGCGGGTACTCGGCGCGGTCGAAGGCCAGCGAGACCTTCAGGTCGGCCCGCGGCACGGGCGCCGCTGCGGCCCGCGGCACGGCCGGTGGCGCAGGCTCGGGTTCGGCCGGCGCGGTGGTGGGATCGGTCGGGACGGGCGGCGACGAGGTCTCCACCGACGGCTCGGTCGTGGTCGTCGTCGTGGGTGTCGTCGTTTCGACGGGCGTTTCCGTCGGTGTCTCGGACGGCGCCGTGGTGGTGGGTGTGGTGGTCGTGGTTTCCTGCGCTGAGGCGACCGGACCGCCGAGCGCCGCGGCGAGCGCCAGCGCGCCCGCCGTGACCGCCCGCGCGATTCGCCCCGCGTTGGTGCTGCCGGACATCGGGTGTCCCCCGTAGGTAGGTCCTTGCCCACCGCGGGTTGCCGGCGTCCCCCGAGCCGCCGCCGGGCAGGGCCCTTGCACGATCACGCGGAAGCTACCGGTTCGCCGCCGTGCCGTCCCCGGCTTTCGCGGAACTTCCGCAAGGTGTGCGCGTCCGACAGCCCCGCGCCGCTGACCAGCACGCCCAGATCGCCGTCGACCACGTAGCTGCCGTGCGGCGAACGGGCGATCGTGGTCGGCTCGTCGTCGCCCCACGGCGCGACGCGGTGGGCGGTGCGGGCGGCGCCCCAGTCGTCGACCGACCGCAGCACGCTGACGGCCGCTTCGCCCGGTGCGCCTAGGGAGTTGGTGACCACGGCGAGCGTGCCGTCCGGGCGCAGGTCCATGCCGTCGCCGCCGACCAGCGGCCGGTCGAGGGCGACCTCCGAGACCCGACCCGATCGGGTGATCTTGAACAACGCGCCCGTGTCGTAGCGGACGGCGAGCGCGAAACCCCTGGGGTGCCAGACGATGCCGTTCAGGCCGATGGTGTCGCTGCCGAAACGCGGGTCGCGGGCCAGCACGGTGGGGCGGCCGTCGCGGTCGACCCGGTACAGCGCGTCGGAGGCGGGGTCGGTGACGTAGGCGTTGCCCGCGCGGTCGACGGCGACGTCGTTGGCGCTGTGCCGGCCGGGGCCGATGGCCAGGTCGACCACGTGCACCGGCCGTCCCGTGGCGAGGTCGAACACGCCGAGCCCGGACGCCCGGTAGGTGGTGTCCGGCGTGGACCGGGCGCCGAGGCCCATGTCGCCGTACGCGACGTAGACGCGGTCGCGGACCACGTGCACGCCGAACGTCGACACCATCCGGGGGTCGCTGATCAGCGTCTTCGTGGAGCCGTCGCGGACGACCTCGACGGTGCCGCGCCGGATCGAGCCGAGCAGGAACGTGTGCCGCAGGGGATCCCAGGCGATGCCCTCGGGGTGCAGTGCGGCGGACCGGCCGGTGATCACGCCCGGCGCGGCCGTGGCGGCGGCCGGGGTGGCGGTGAGGATCACCAGCACGAGAACCATCAGGAAACGCATGATGCTCCGTCCACTTGTGTATGTATGTGTACGAAGCTAGATCAGAGCTCTGATACCCGTCAACGCGCTTTACGATCGGGGGCATGGGTATGCCGGTCGAGGAGCGCCTTGGCGGCGACATCAAGCGCGTCGAGCACGAGCTGATGCTGGTGAAGCAGCAGGCGGTGCGGCCGGCCGGGCTGACCGTGGCCCAGTACGCGGCGTTGCTGGTGCTCAACGACCACCCCGGCGTGTCGGCCGCCGAACTGGCCCGCCGCTGCCGCGTGACGCCGCAGACGATGACCACGATCCTGCGCAACCTGGAGGCGGCCGAGCTGATCGCCCGCGTGCCGCACGAGGTGCACCGCAACGTGCTGGAGACGCGGCTGACCGAGGCGGGGCGCGCGGCGTTCGAGGTGGCCGACGAGCGGGCGTCCGCCGTGGAGCGGCGACTGGCCGACGAGTTCAGCGCGGCGGAGCGGGAGACCCTCCGCGCCCTGCTGGCCCGGTGCTCGAACGCCCTGGCGGTGTGAGATCGCCCCCTGCTCCGCAGGTGGCGGCTCGGTCGCCTGGAAGTCGCGACCTCGCGCGCTTCACCCCAGGTTGTCGGTGTCGAAGGTGTTGCAGCGCGCCGGGTCGCCGGTCTCGTAGCCCGTCGTGTACCACTTCTGGCGCTGCGCCGACGTGCCGTGGGTGAACTTGGTCGTGTCGACGTGGCCGCCGCCCAGCTCGCCCTGGATGAAGTCGTCGCCGATGCGGGCCGCCGCGTCCAGCGCCGCGTTCACGTCGTCCTGCGTGACGCCGGTGATCAGCGGTTGGCCCGAGGCCGTCGGCACGGTCTCCGCGTGGTTGGCCCAGGCGCCCGCGTAGCAGTCGGCCTGCAGCTCCAGCCGCACCGAGCCCGACGTCGGCCCCGAGCCCGAGCCGACCCGGTCGGACGTGCCGAGCAGGTTCTGGACGTGGTGGCCGTACTCGTGGGCCAGGATGTACGCCTCGACGAAGGGACCGCCCGTGGCGCCGAACTTCTGCTGCATCTCCTGGAAGAACCCCAGGTCGATGTACACCTGCGCGTCCGCCGGGCAGTAGAACGGCCCCACCGCGGACGTCGCGTTGCCGCACCGGGTCGACACGCCGCCGGAGAAGAAGTTCGTCTGCGCGGCCTGGTACGTGCGCCCCGACCGGGCGAACTGGTCGCTCCAGTAGGCCTGGATCGAGTTGATGAACGCCACCGCCCGGCAGTCGGACTCGCGGTTGGCGTCCGCGCCGGTCCGGCACTTCTCCTTGATGGCCTCGGAGCCCACCTGCTGCCCCTGGCCGACGTCGGAGAACCCCGAGCCGGACGGCAGCTGCACGCCGCCGCCGATCTGGGAGAGCACGAAGTACAGGATCAGGCCGACGATCCCCAGCCCGCCGCCGCCCAGGGCGACCCGGCCGCCGACACCGCGTTGGTCGGAGACCTGTGACGTGTCCAGCTCGGCGTTCTCGTTGAACTGCACCGCGCGTCCTCCCAGACAAACCGAAGCCGACCCGGACAAGACGAACCCCGGGTGCGGAGCCCGACGTCGGGGCACCGCACCCGGGTTTTCCCATGTGGAAGTGACGAAACCTGCGTGACGGGGTCGGCGTGGACCTCGGTCGGCGCCGACGGTGGAGACGGCGCCCTGATGTCCTACCGGGTCAACATCGTCAAGCGCGGCGATGGCGCCGATGGCGCCGTGCGCTCGAAACCCCGTCGGAACCGCTCACGTTCGCGATCGGGCCGGTCTCCTGACCGCTCCGCCCGCGGGGTTGCGGTTCGAACGCGGCTCGTCACCGCGAGGACTTACCTGCACCGCACCACCTACCCCTTCCGGGCGTGCCGCCGGCGGGTCAGCTCGGGTTCCGCCGGTGGCAGGTCCTGCTTCGAGCATGCGCCTCTCCGGCCCGATGCACAACTCGAGGAGAAGCCCCTGAACTGGTGAAATGAGATTCATCCGGTTCAGCAGGACAGTCGTCGCGCGCTGTGAGCGGGCAGCGGGCACCCGCTCACAGCGCGTGCATCACGGAGTCGTGGTGATGCGGCCGAGCGCCGGCGGGACGGTGTTCGGGTTGGCGGTCAGGTAGGCCGTGAAGCCGTCCAGGTCGATCCCGCCACCGGTGATCTCCGTGCCCGCGGTGAACGCGCTGAAGCCGTCACCGCCGCCCTGCAGGAAGCTGTTGATCGTGACCCGGTAGCTCGCGGCCGGGTCCAGCGGCGTCCCGTTGAGGACGATGTCCGACACCTTGGACCCGATCGGCGCGGACGCCGACCACGTGTAGGTCAGGCCCTTCGACGGCTGCAGCACGATCTGCCGCTGGGCGCCGTTGACGATCTGCCACTGCTGCTCCAGCGCCGCCTTGAGCTGCGCGCCGGTCAGCGTGACCGTCTGCAGGATGTTGCCGAACGGCTGCACGGTGAACGCCTCGCCGTAGGTCACCACGCCGTTGCCCTCGCCCGCGGGGGACGAGGCGTGGGTGAGGTCGGCGCGCACGCCGCCCGGGTTCATCAGCGCGAGCACCGCGCCGTTGTCCGTGGTGGCGGCCAGCTGGGAGTCGGCGATCAGGTTGCCGAGCGCGGACTCGCCCGCCGGGTTCTGCGCGCGGAGGATGTCCTGGGCGATGGTGCCGATCGGGCGGTTCGCGATCGGGCCGGACTTCGACTTGGCCAGGTCGATGATCGCCTGCACCTCGGCGTCCGGGGTGACGTCCTTGGTCACCACGTGGTTGCGGGCGACCGTCGCCGAGCGGATGACCTCACGGGTCCGCTTGTCGATCTTGAGGTCGACCACGGACAGCTCGCGGCCGAACGCCAGGCCCTCGATGAACGGGCGCGGGTTGCCCGCCGGGTCGGTGACCGTGCAGTTGTAGTGCTGGTGGCTGTGGCCGGAGAAGATCGCGTCGATCTTCGGGCTGACCCGCTCGGCGATGCTGCGGCCGGGGCCGCTCGGGACCGTCCGGCAGTCGTTCGGACCGCCGCCGGAGGTGCTGTCGCCCTGGTGGATCAGCAGCACGATCGACTTCACGCCGAGCCAGTTCAGCAGGTCGGCGTACCGGTTGGCGGCGGCGACCTCGTCGCCGAACTCCAGCTCCTTGATCCCGTTCGGGTCGACCAGGATCGGCACGTCCTTCAGCGGCATGCCGATGAACCCGATCGGGACGCCGTCGCGGAACTCCACCCAGAACGGCGGCAGCGCGGGCCGGTCGTTCTTCGCCAGCGTCACGTTCGCGCCGAGGATCGGGAAGTCCGCGCCCTCGTAGGTCTCGCGGAACTGGCAGCCGTCGGTCGGGTGGCACCCGCCGCGCTGCATGCGCAGCAGCTCGTGGTAGCCCTCGTCGAACTCGTGGTTGCCCGCCGCGGTCGTGTCCATGCCGACCTGGTTGAGGACCTCGATCGTCGGCTCGTCGTGGAACAGCGCCGACACGATCGGGGACGCGCCGATCAGGTCGCCCTGGCCGACGATCACCGAGTTGCGCACCTCGGCCTGGAGGTTGCGGATGTGGGTCGCGTTGAAGGCGGCGCCACCCGCTTCGACCTGCGTGCCGTCCGACAGCGTGACGCGGCCCGAGGAGCCCGAGGGCGGCTCGATGTTGCCGTGCAGGTCGTTGATGCCGATCAGGCGGACGTCGACGGTGCGCGCCGGCCGGTCGTCCTTGTCGGCCGTCGCGGGGTTCTGCACCAGCGTGACCGCCAGCGCTGCCGCCGCGGTGACCGCGAGCGCGGCGGAGCGCTGCGCGGTGCGTCTGAACGAGGTCATGGGGTGGGTTCCTCCCTGCGGCGCCCCGGTAGGAGGGCGCGGTACGGCGCAGGAGTTTGCCTGGCGGAGCTGACCGGCACCAGTCATGTCGGTGGATCGTCCGTTAACGGATATGTGCGGCCTAACCTTGTGGGGTGACTGAGCAGGAGCCGCGTTGGCTCGACGATGGTGAGATGCGCGCGTGGCGCAACTACGTGGTCGGGGCCGCGATGCTCGCCGACCGCCTGCACCGCGAGCTGCAGGACGGGCACGGCGTGTCGTTGGCCGACTACGAGGTGCTCGTGCGCCTGTCGGAGCGGCCGGGGCGGCGGATGCGGATGTCGCAGCTCGCGGACGAGGTGGCGTCGTCCAAGAGCCGGGTGTCGCACCAGGTGGCGCGGATGGAGCGGGAAGGGCTGCTGCGCAGGCGGGAGTGCCCCGAGGACGGTCGCGGCGTGTTCGCCGAGCTGACCGACGAGGGCATGGCGCTGCTGGAGACGTCCGCGCCGACCCACGTCGAGGGCGTGCGCGAGCACATGATCGACCTGCTGTCGCGCGACGAGCAGGAAGTGGTGGCCAAGGTCTTCGACCGGATCATCACCCACCTGCGGGACGTGAACGGCTGACCGCCGGCGTGACGCGGCAGCGCCCCCACGCCCGGTGAGGGGCGTGAGGGCGCGTGGAGTGCGGTAGCGGTGGGATTTGAACCCACGGAGGGGATCAACCCTCGCACGTTTTCAAGACGTGTCCCTTAGGCCGCTCGGGCACGCTACCCCGGTGCAGGAGCCTAGCCGACGGGCGTCGGCGGCGGGCAGTCGCTCGCCGGACCGGGTCCGCCGTGAAGACGGACGTGCGAGGCCCCGGTGGCCGGGACCTCGCACGTCCTACCGCCGTGCCGGGTGCTCACCCGGCGGGCGCCGTGATCAGGCGAAGATGCCGAACACGTCGATGACCAGGTGCGTGTAGCCGGCGTTGTTGTAGAACGAGTGCGCCGGGCGGTACACGCCGCTGATGTCGTCCCACGCGCTGCCGAGGCGGACCGTGGCCATGTTCGGCGCGGTCTGGCCGGGCGCCAGGTTCAGCGCCGAGGTGCCGGGCCGGTTCTCGCCCGCCGGGAACGGCGTGACGTAGGTGTTCTGGGTCGGCTCGGTGCCGGTCAGGTTGAGCAGCAGGCTGTTGCCCGCGACCAGCTCCTCGTCCAGGTAGAGCAGCGTCAGCGACTCGGCCGGCCAGATCGGGCCCGAGTCGTCGCGGGTGTCGAACGCGCGACCGGGGGTGACCGGGTAGAAGTCCGCGCCACCGTTCTCGGTGGGCAGGTAGTACCCGGTGATGTCCACGATCAGGTGCAGGAAGCCCGCGTTGTTGTACAGGTTGATCTTGCGGTCGGAGCCCAGCGCGACGGTCACGCCGTTGGGCGTGGCGGTCTTCGGGTCGACGTTGAGGCTCGACGCGGTCGGCCGGGACGTGCCCGTCGGCCACGCGGTCACGTAGGTGCTCGCGGTCGCGTCGACACCGGTGACGTTCAGCGACACGGCCGTCGCACCCGCGGGCACGCCGTAGGAGCTGAAGGCGACCGCGCGGGACTCGCCGGCGTAGAACGCGCCGCCGGTGTTGCGGGAGTCGTACACGCGGGTCGGGCCGGTGGCGAAGTACCGGCCGGGGGTGACCGCCGCGCCCGGGTTGTCGTAGACGTAGTAGCCCGCGACGTCCGCGATCAGGTGGGTGCTGCCCGCGTTGTTGTAGAGGTTGATCGTGTTGTCGAGCGACACCCAGGTGGTGACCGAGTTGGCGCGGGTCTCACCGGGCACCAGGTTCAGGGTCGACACGCCCGGCCGCGGGGAGTCGGCGCCGCCGTCCCACACGGTCACGTAGGTGTTCGCGGTGGGCGACGTGCCGGTCACGTTCAGCACGACCGCGAGGGTGTACGCCGGGAGGTCGGTGACGGGCACCTCGATCCGGCCGCCCTGGCCGACCGGCGCGGTGCTGCCGCCACGGCCGAGGCCGGTGCGGGTGTCCAGGATGCGTCTGGGCGCGGTCGGGATGAACCGCGTGCCCAGGTACTCCTCGGCGCCGGCTTCCTGACCGTTGGCCTCGGTCGCCTTCGTGCCGTACGGGCGGGCGGAACGGCCGGCGCGGTCGAGCGACAGCTCGGCGCGGCCGACCTGGTCTCCACTGTGGACGGACGCGGGCTCGGCGGTGGCCGGAGCCGCGACCGCCACCACGGCGGCGGTCGCCGCGGTGGCGACCAGCAGCGCTGCGGAACGACGCATGATCCTCTTTCCTGACTGCAAGGTGAATGGAAGGCGTCGGTCTACCAGCCAGTCCGTGACAGAGACACGCGGACGTCGGCAGCGCACAGCGCGACCCCCCTGTGGGACGAGCCCCCGACTCGACCGAACGAGGCGGACACTACCTCAGGGGTACGACAGCCGAAAGTGAAATGCGGTCGGGTTCTCAGTTCTCGGGCTTCACCGCGACGTGCACGAATTCGTTGTAGGTGAACACTTTCCCGGCCGCCCTGGGGAACGGGAAGGACATGCGGTCGCGCTCGACCAGCCCGAGCTGGGAGGTCACGTCCGCGAGGCCGTCGAGGTCGGTGAACGCCACGTGGGTGGGGTCCGACGCGTAGCCCCGCTCCTGCGGGCAGATGAGCACCAGCAGGCCGCCGGGCGCGAGGAAGTCGACGTAGCCGCGCAGGATCTCCACGGCTTCCGGGCGCGGCATGTGCTCGACCAGGTGCGCGGCCAGGATGCCACCGAAGCGGCCGGGCTTGGCGTACTCGGTGTCGAAGAACTCGTCCGTGGTGAACGCCGTCAGCCCCATGTCCCGGCAGGTCTGCACGGAGTGGGGGTTGTGGTCGACGCCGACGCCGTTGGGCTCCAGGTGCTTGAGGTTGCGCCCGATGCCGCAGCCGACGTCGAGCACCTCCCGCTCGCCGAAGATGCGGCGCACGTTCCACCGGTACGGGGCCTGGACGTTCAGCACACGCTTCCAAGGCAGGTTCTGCAGGCGCGCGAGCCGGTCGGTGTAGTCCTGACCGTCAGTCTTGTCCACGGTCGTACGGTAGCCGACGCTGAGACCCCTGACACCACCACCGTGGGGTTCACCGGGGTCGACCCGGTCACCGCGCGTGCTGCCCGACCCCTGTCCCGCCGGGCGGGACAGGGGTCGGATCACCAGGTCAGGCGGTCCGCCGGGGTCACCCGCCGGTACGGCGCGTGTTCGTCACGTCCGGGGCGGGCGCGACGTCGACCCAGCGCTCCTCCTGGCAGCTCCGGCAGGTGCCCGCGAACACGACACCGGCGTCGCCGCTTTGCCACGCGCCGTAGACGCGCACCGTGTACGGCCCGGACGGCAGGTTCTCGAAGCGCACGTGGCCCCCCGCGTCGGTCCGACCCTCGGCCGCGACCTCGCCCGTGACCGCGTCCCTCAGGACGACCGCCAGGCCGCCGAGCATCTCGTCCGGCTCGCCGATCAGGTCGCCGTCGCGGTCGTGGTAGAAGGCCATGCGGGACGTCACGGCCGGGCCGGGCACCTTGGCCACGGCGTAGGCCCGCGGGAGACCCTCGCGGCGGCCGTCACCGAGACCGAACTCGCACAGGTGGTCCGCCGCGCCGTACTCGGCCGCCACCTCGGAGACGGTGCCGCTGATGGTGAAGGCCCGGGACTGGCCCACGGGCACGGTCACGCCCGGCCCACCCGGACCCAGGTCGCCGAAGGTGAGGTCGCGCAGTTCCGGCCCTCCGTCGTTGGCCCGCTGGCAGTCGGCCTTGATCCCGGTCAGGTCCGCGGTGCCGATGTTGGTCAGCGTCACCGCGACCTCGGCCCGGTCGCCGACCCGGTAGGCGTCCCGGGTGAACCGCATGGCCGCGGACAGCACATCGGTCATCGGCCGCGTGGCGCGCCGGACCAGGGCTGCGGCCGAGCCGGTCCCGTCCACCGCGATCTCGGAGTACGGGTTCTCCACGACCCAGCCGTCCGGCGCCTCGTTGAGGGAGAGCGTGTAGGTCCGCACCGGCAGGTCGGCGAACCGGAACCGGCCGTCGGCGTCGGTCCTGGCCTCCCAGCTCAGGCGGGGTTCGCCGGTCATGAGGACGGTCACCCGGACGCCCGCGAGCCCCTCGCCCGCGTCCGGCTGGTCGTTGCCGTTGCGGTCGCCGTGGACGAGGCCGGCCACGGTGTCCGCGGCGGAATCCGGGTCGACCACCGGGATCGACAGGCTGGAGCGGGCGACCTCGGAGTTGGCCTGCTGGAGGTAGAACCGGAGCACCGGAGCACCGTTCCACCGCGAGACCACGCCGCGGACGGTGAGGACGCGCTCCTGCCCGGCTGCCAGGGTGGCTCCGGGACCGGGCCAACCGGACAGGTCGCCCCACTCGGAGGACGGGACGAAGAAGTCGGACCCGGAGGTGGTGTACTCGCCCACCGTCACGCCGGTGGCGTCGGCGTCGCCGGTGTTGGCGATCGCCACCTCGACCGGGATCTGCTCGCCGACCAGGAACGGTCCCGCGCCGACGGTGGCCGAGATGGCGAGCTTCGCGGCGGCGGCCGTCGGCGACGAGGCCCGCGGCGATCCGGTCGGCTGGACGGCGGCCGGCCGGGCCTGGACCGGTGGTGCTTCGGGGCTGGAGGTCGTGACGACGGGATCGGTCGCGGCCGGCGACGTCCCGGGTTCCTGGGCCCGGGCGGCGGCGGACAGGGTCGCGGTGACCGCGAGCGCCGCGACGAAGGCAAGGGATCTTCGCGCGACCACGCGCTTCGAGAGAGTCAAGACCAGCCCCCAGAGTGGTGGATTCGGGTGGCGGCAACCTAACCGACGTCGATCACCGCCGCACCCGTCTATCCTTTGTGGACACTCCCGGGTGGGACGAAAGAGACCGGCCTCCCGTGGGGGAGACCGGTCTCCGTTACTCGTTCGGCCGTGACCTATGCCACGTCGGCGTGCGAGTGGTGGTGCTCCTCCACGTGCAGCGAACGCATCGACGCCGCACGCGCCGCAGCGCGCTCCGACCGCGCCGGCACGCCGTTCACGCTCTCCGTGCTCATCGCGTACGACGCCGTCACCCACGCCAACGCGTCGGAGTTGCGGTCGAGGGCGACGCGGTCCACGTTGCCCAGGTTGTCACCGGAGCCGTGGTAGTTCGGGTCGTAGGCGACACCGGCCGTGCCACCCCACTTCGCCGCCTGCGCCTCGGTCTTGACGCCCTCGGCGCCCGTGAACAGACCACCGGCCGGGATGCCCTGCAGGATGAACTCGCCGTAGTCCGAGCGGCCGGTGAAGTCGGTGCCCTCGGTCTGCACGGCCTTCTCGACCGTCAGGTACTCCACGAACGCCTGCTCGATCTGGGCCGAGCCGTACGGGCCCGCGCCCGCGCCGACACCGTCGGAGTTGTCGCCGTCGTAGACGAAGTACGCCGCGTTGGGCGAGCCGATCATGTCGAAGTTCAGGTACAGCGCGATGTCGAGCTGCTGCTCGAACGTCAGCGCCTGCACGTACTTCGTCGAGCCGACCAGGCCGAGCTCCTCCGCGCCCCACCAGCCGAAGCGGACCGCGTTGTTCACCTTCGGCGAGCCGCCGAGCTTCAGCGCGGTCTCCAGCAGGCCCGCGGAACCGGTGCCGTTGTCGTTGATGCCCGCGCCGTTCCCGACGCTGTCGAGGTGGGCGCCCGCCATCACGACGTTGTCCGTGCGGCCGGTCTTCGTCTGCGCGATCACGTTGCGCGAGACGCGGTCCTCCTCGTGGTAGCGCAGGTCGACGGTCACGGCCTGGCCGCCGAGCTGGGCCAGCGCGTTGCCGTCGGCCTGGGTGACGCCACCGGTGGGCACGAGGCCCGGCGCGCCGAGCGTGACGCCCGCCAGCGTGCCCTCGCGGTTGTTGGAGATGATCACCGCGATGGCGCCCGCGGCGGCGGCGTTGCGGTGCTTGACGTCGAACGTGCACGAGCCGCGGCGGATCAGGGCGATGCCGCCGGTGAAGTCCTGCCCGGCGAAGTCGGTCGCCTCGCAGCCCGGCGTCGCGTCCTCCGGCACGACCCGCAGCGGGCCGGTGACGCCGCCGACGGGCGTCTGCGGCGAGAACTCGAGCGGGATGTTCTCGTACGTGGTCGAGCCGACCTTCGCGATCGCGGCGTCGGTGATCTGCACCGGGTAGGTGAACTCCGGCGTGGTCACGTCGAAGCCCGCGCCGCGCAGCTTGCCCGCCACGTACTCGACGCTGGCGTCGTAGCCGGTCGTGCCCGCCGCGCGGTTGCCACCGTTGCGGTCGGCGATGCGCTGGAAGGCGATCAGGTGGCGGTTGACCCCATCCGCGGTGACGTTCTTGGTCAGGTTCTTGGCCAACCTCGGCCCGTCGAGCGTCGAAGCCGACGCGACGTTGACGGCCGGAACGGCGACCAGCGCGAGGGACGCGGACGCCGCGAGGATCGCCGCGCGTCGAATCCCGGTTCTAGCTGACATGATCGAGTTCCCCTTCGCTCGGATGCCGAACCCTCACAAGTCGCCGGGGCGAGCGCAATCCGTCACTCGGTGGGTTCGCGCCCTGTGAGCAGGGGCAAGCACGGCGTGACGCCGGTCACCGCCAGGGTCCAGTCGGGTCGCCGGAACGTGCCGGGGGTGACCAGCAGGCGGGTCTGCTGAGCCGGTTCGCCCCGCCTGACCTGGGTGAACGTGCCGTCCGGCCGGTAGCCGAGCTTGCGGCTCACACCGTGCGAGGCGAGGTTGTCGTCGAACGCGCTCGACCGCGCCGCCACCGCGCCGAGGTGGTCGAACGCGAACATCAGCACGGCAGCCCGCATCTCGGTGCCGATGCCGCGCCCTTGGTGCCGCAGCCCGATCCAGGAGCCGCTGGTGACCTCGCGCAGGACCGGGAAGCCGTCGGCGCCGAGCGACTGCTCGCCCACCACGTCGCCGTCCAGGCGCACGATGAAGCTCAACGTCCACCGTTGCGTCGAGAGCGTCGAGCGCACGCGCCAGTAGTGCTGGAGGGTGTTGATGCCGAGCCGCTCGCGCGGCGCGTCGGTCCACTCCACGCCGAACGGCATCCGATCCGGTGGGTGGACGCCGTCGAGCGCCAAGTCCGCGAGCTCGGTCAGGCTCTCGTCGTCGTCGGGGCGCAGTTCGAGGCGCGGTGTGCGCAGCACCAGGTTGCGGAACGGCCAGTGGTCCATGCCCGCCGATGGTGGCGATCGCGCGTGCGGCGTGCGACCGGATTACCTTCGGGCCATGCGCGCGATCACCATTCGTGAACCAGGCGGTCCGGACGTGCTGGCGTGGACGGAGGTTCGGGACCCCGAACCGGGACCCGGCGAAGTGCTGCTGGACGTGGCCGCGACCGCCGTGAACCGGGCCGACCTGCTGCAACGCCAGGGCCACTACCCGCCGCCGAAGGGCACGTCGGACGTGCTGGGACTGGAGTGCTCGGGCACGGTCGCGGCGCTCGGCGACGGCGTCACCGACTGGCAGGTCGGCGACGAGGTGTGCGCTCTGCTGGCCGGTGGTGGCTACGCGGAACGGGTCGTCGTCCCCGCCGCCCAACTCCTGCCGCTGCCGGCGGCCGTCGACCTCGTGACGGCGGCGTCGCTGCCCGAGGTGGCGTGCACGGTGTGGTCGAACGTGGTGATGGTCGCCGGTCTCCGGAGCGGTGAGACGTTCCTCGTGCACGGCGGTGCGGGCGGCATCGGCACGCACGCCATCCAGGTCGCCAAGGCGCTCGACGCGCGCGTGGCCGTCACGGCGGGGTCGGCGGAGCGGTTGCGGCGGTGCGCCGAGCTGGGCGCGGACGTCCTGGTGAACTACCGCGAGCAGGACTTCGTGGCCGAGGTCGGTCGGGCGGACGTGGTGCTGGACAACATGGGCGCGGCCTACCTGGGCCGCAACGTGGACGTCCTCGCCCCGGACGGCCGACTGGTGATCATCGGGATGCAGGGCGGGGTGAAGGGCGAGCTGAACATCGGCAAGCTGCTGTCGAAGCGCGCGAGCGTGACCGCGACGGGTTTGCGGTTCCGACCGGTCGACGGGCCGAGCGGCAAGGGCCGCGTCGTGGCCGAGGTGCGCGAGCACTTGTGGCCACTGATCGCTTCCGGCCGCGTCAAGCCGATCGTGCACGACGTGCTGCCGATCGAACGCGCCGCCGACGCCCACCGCGCACTAGAGGGCGGCGAGGTGTTCGGCAAGCTGGTTCTGACCGTCTGAGCGCGATGTGCGTCTGAATGCCCTGAGTGCGAATGGACAAAAGATCAAAAGCGTCCTCGCCGGACGGGCAGAGCCCATAGCCACACCGCCCGCGCCGGGCCCGTCGCCACCGGTCACTGGCAAGTTCTTCCCGAAAAGAAGGGCTTCGTGTCATCCCGCCGACCCGACAAAGCCCTACCGCACGCGGTAGCCCGGAGGGAGGTCGGTGGGATGACACGAAGCCCGACCCACAACGGACCCGGAACAGGACCGCCAAAGCAGGGGTCATCCCGCTGATCTGCCCGTCCGGCGAGGACATGCTTTCAAGCTCTTAAGCTCTACTTTCAACACTCAACACTTTCCCGCGACACACTCTCCCGCGACTTCAGTCCAACGCCGTCGCCGTAGCCAAGAACGTCCGGGGCGTCGTCCGGAACCGCAACGCGAACTCCTCGGCCCACCGCACCAGCACGGTCTGCTCACCGGGCCGTTCGGCGTCATCCACCAACACCGCCGCGCCGGGAGCGAGCACACCCCGCAGCACGGGCAGCGCCGGATACCGCGCATCCCCCAACAACGGACCGTCCACCAGCAGCAAGTCCACCAGCCCGTACCGCTCCACGTACGCCGACACCTCGTCGTGCACGAGCTGGGGGTGGTACCACTGCGCGTTCCCGAGCGCCGCCGGGTGAGGCGTCAAGGGCGCGTGCACGACCCGCGCCACGTGCCCCAATCCCTCCCGGCGCAGCTGGCTGGCCACGAACGCCGCCGTGCGCTCGTCGTGCTCGACCGACAGCAAGTGCCCGAACCCGCGCCGCGCGAGCAGCCGGGCCAGCACCACCGAGGACGCGCCGCACCCGCACTCCACCAGCACGGTCCGCGAACCGAGCAGCACCTCGTCCACCACGGCCGCGAGCGCGGCGGGGCGCAGCTCGTGCGCCGTGTTGGGCAGGTACTCCGACATCAGGGGCGCCAGCCGGTGCAGTGCGGCGAGGTCGGCGAGCTCCCGTGACAGCAGGTCGTCCACCCAGCCCCCCGGTCTCAGCGCCACCCGACCTCAGCCGAGCTCGGCGACCGCCCGCACGAGCTCGTCCACTTCCACCGCGTTCGTGTAGTGCGCCAGGCCGACGCGGATCGCTCCGCCGACCTCGCCGACGCCCAGCACCGAGAACACGCCGTGCTGTCCCGAGTCGGCGAACGCGCACACGCCGCGCTCGGACAGGTGCTCGACGCCGTCGGTCGCCTTCACGCCGGCCACCGTGAACGCCAGCGCGGGCACCCGCCGCATGGCGTCGCCGATCACCATGACGTGACGGAGCGATCGCAGTTCGTTGATGAGATTAGCCAGAAGTCCGGCCTGGTACGCCTTCACCGAACTCAACGACGTGAGCACGCGCTCGCGTCGCGGGCCCACCGCGGCGTCGTCCAGACCGGCCAGGTACTCGACGGACGCGACCAGACCGGCCAGCAGCGGGTAGGCGTGCGGGCCCAGTTCCAGGCGTTCGGGACCCCGCGCGCCCGGCTCGACGGCGACCGACGGCAGCAGGTCGAGCATCGACGGGTCGCGGAACACCAGCGCGCCGACCGGCGGCCCACCCCAGTTGTTCGCCGACACCGCCACCACGTCGGCGTCCATCGACGTGATGTCGAGCGGCACGAACGGCGCGGCCGAGGAGGCGTCCACGACGACCAGCGCGTCCGTGCGGCGGGCGGCCTCGGCGATCTTGCGCAGGTCCGGTCGGGTGCCGACGGAGCCGGACGCGGCCGTCACCGCGACGAGCTTGCACTTGGGCGTGACCAGGTCGTCGTACTGCCAGGCGGGCAGCTCGCACGTCTCGATGTCGACCTCGGCCCACCGCACCACGCTGCCGGTGCGCTGCGCGGCCCGCTGCCACGGCGCGATGTTGCCCGAGTGGTCCAGCCGCGACACCACGACCTCGTCGCCGAGGAACCAGCCCTCGGACAGCGCGTCGGCCAGCCGTTGCAGCAGCACCGCGGAGCTCGGGCCGAGCACGACGCCCGCCGGGTCGGCGCCCACGAGGTCGGCCACCGCGCGCCTGGCCGCGTCGACGATGGCCTCGGCGCGTTGCGAGGCGGGGAAGATGCCACCCGGCCCGGAGACGGGTGCGCGCAGCGCGGTGGAGACGGCCGTGGCCACCTGTTCGGGTACTTGCATCCCCGCAGGAGCGTCCAGGTGAACCCAGCCGTCGCCGAGCGCGGGGAACAGCCCACGGACCCGGGCGACGTCGAACGCCATGCCGCACACCGTACGGAGGACGTCGGCACGAGCGACAGCAGGGGCCGAGGGTTTGCCACCCGATCTGTGACCCGGTTCGGCGTCCGCCACCCGATCGGGCCAGGATGGGACGCATGAGCGAGGCACCCCGAGATGATCAGCTGGAGAACGAGCGGCACGTGGTCGTGGTCGGCCCGGACGGCACGCCGGTGGGGACCGCGCGGGTGCCGTCCGGCGACGACGCGGGCGGTCAGGACGTGACCGACCTGGTCGAGCAGCCGGCGAAGGTCATGCGCATCGGCACGATGATCAAGCAGCTGCTGGAGGAGGTGCGCGCGGCGCCGCTCGACGAGGCCAGCCGCAACCGCCTCAAGGAGATCCACAAGCGGTCCATCGACGAGCTCGAGGACGGGCTGGCGCCGGAGCTGCGCGATGAGCTGGAGCGGCTCTCCCTGCCGTTCACCGAGGAGGGCACCCCGTCCGACGCGGAGCTCCGGATCGCCCAGGCGCAGCTCGTGGGCTGGTTGGAGGGTCTGTTCCACGGCATCCAGACGGCCCTGTTCGCCCAGCAGATGGCAGCCCGCGTCCAGTTGGAGCAGATGCGCGGCCGTGCCCTGCCCGCCGGCTCCGGCGGCGCCGACCACGAGGGCGGTCCGCACATCCGGGGGACTGGTCAGTACTTGTAACGTTCCGGTGCGGCGTTGAGGTCGCGGGGCTGGACAACGGGCACCGCGCTGCCCGACCGTGTTCACCGCCACACCCGCGAGAGGAGCCGACAGGTGCTCGACAAAGTCCGGCACAGCCCGATGGTCGAAGAGGTCCGCAAGCGCGTGCGCGGCAAGATCCTGCGGGTCATCGACGACGCGGTGCGCCCCTACCACCGGGAGCAGGCCGAGCGGATCGCCCAGCTCCAGCACCAGGTGGAGGAGCTGCGCAGACAGGCGGACCGCGCGGTCGACGCCACGATCCAGTACGAGATCCGGGCCCGGCGCGACCTGGTGTTCGCCGGCGAGCAGGAAGCGGCCAAGGAGAGCGCGCGGTTCATCCGCGAGCACCTGCCCACCGCGCCGCACTTCGGGCACCCGCACGCCACCCTGGAGCACGCCCTCGGCCTGGTCTCGGCCGAGGGCATGGCGCTGGAGTTCGGGGTCTACACCGGCGGCACGCTGAAGCTGATCGCCACCGCGTTCGAGGGCCGCGACGTGTACGGCTTCGACTCGTTCGAGGGCCTGCCCGAGGACTGGCGCAACGGCTTCCCGGCCGGCCTGTTCGGCATGGACGGCCTGCCCGACGTGGACGGCGCGGAGCTGGTCGTCGGCTGGTTCGACGACACCCTGCCCGGCTTCCTCGAGGAGCACACCGGCCCGGTGTCGTTCCTGCACGTCGACTGCGACCTGTACTCGTCGACCAAGACCGTGCTGGACCTCGTCGGCCCCCGGCTGGCGCCCGGCAGCGTGATCGTCTTCGACGAGTACTTCAACTACCCGGGCTGGCGGGACCACGAGCACAAGGCGTGGTCCGAGTACGTCGCCCGCACCGGGATCGAGTTCGACTACTGCGGGTACACGTACGATCACGAACAGGTGATCATGAAGGTGACCGGGGTGCCGGAGGCTCCGCAGCAGGGGTGACCGCACCGTGACAGCCCGGCGACAGGGTCACCACCCCGTCGCCGGTAGTCTCCTTACTCGTGCAACCCACCAGTACGGTCGAGCGACCTCCCGCTCCCCTGGCACCCAACTCGCGCACCTTCGCGCGCGCGTTCGGCGACGTGCGCGACGCCTGGCGGCAGCGGGAGCTGTGGGGCCACCTGGGGTGGCAGGACATCAAGCAGCGGTACCGCCGGTCGGTCATCGGCCCGCTGTGGATCACGATCTCCATGGGCACGACGGCGCTCGCGCTCGGCCTGCTCTACTCCCAGCTGTTCAACCAGGAGCTGGGCACGTTCCTGCCGTACGTCACGGCGGGGTTCATCATCTGGCACTTCGTCCTCGGGGTGGTCACCGAGGGCACCGAGGTCTTCATCGCCAACGAGGGCCTGATCAAGCACCTGCCCGCGCCCATCACGGTGCACGTGCTGCGCATGGTGTGGCGCCAGACGCTGTTCCTCTTCCACAACCTGGTCGTCTACCTGGTCGTCGTCGTGATCTTCTTCCCGACGCTGACCGAGAGCTACCGGATGGAAGGCGACAAGGTCCTGCAACCCGGCCTGTCGTGGACCGTGCTGATGGCCATCCCCGCCCTCGCCCTCGTGGTGGTCAACGCGGTGTGGGTCGCGCTGCTGTTCGGCATCATCAGCACCCGGTTCCGCGACATCCCGCCGGTGATCAGCAGCTTCATCAACCTGATCTTCTTCATGACGCCGATCGTGTGGCACGTCGGCGTGCTCAACAAGGTCACCAACGCCCAAGAGGGCGAGGACGGCGGCTGGCGCATGCTGATCGCCGAGCTGAACCCGATCTACCACTACGTGGAGATCGTCCGCGCCCCCATGCTCGGTCACGTGCAGGACTGGCACCACTGGGTGGTCGTCGGCGCGTTCACCGTCGTGGGCTGGGGACTGGCGCTGATCGCGATGCGGAACTACCGTGCCCGCGTCTCCTACTGGGTCTGAGTGAGGCCGCAAACACATCATGGTCAGCATCGACGTCTGGAACGCCTCGGTCGACTTCCCGATCTTCGACGCCAAGTCGAGGTCGCTGAAGAAGCTCGCGCTGGGCAAGGTCGGCGGCAAGATCGGCTCCGAGGGCCGCGTCCCGATCATCGAAGCCCTGCACGACATCAACATCTCGCTGCGGCACGGTGACCGGGTCGGCCTCGTCGGCCACAACGGCGCCGGCAAGTCGACGCTGCTGCGGCTGCTCGCGGGCATCTACGAGCCCACGCGGGGCAGCTCGCGCGTCGTCGGCAAGGTCGCGCCCGTGTTCGACCTCGGCGTCGGCATGGACCCGGAGATCTCGGGGTACGAGAACATCATGATCCGCGGCCTCTTCCTCGGCATGAGCCGCAAGGAGATGGAGAAGCGGGTCGACGACATCACCGAGTTCACGGAGCTCGGCGACTACCTGCAGATGCCGCTGCGCACCTACTCGACGGGCATGCGGGTGCGGCTGGCGCTGGGCATCGTGACGTCGATCGACCCGGAGATCCTGATCCTGGACGAGGGCATCGGCGCGGTCGACGCCGCGTTCATGGCCAAAGCGCGGGACCGGATGAACGACCTGGTCAAGCGGTCGGGCATCCTGGTGTTCGCGAACCACTCCGACGACTTCCTCGCCGAGTTCTGCACCACGGCGATCTGGATGGACGAAGGCAGTGTCAAGATGCAGGGGTCGCTCCGGGACGTGCTCACCTCCTACAAGGGACGTGACCCGTTCGAGAACATGGCCCCGGAGACGCTGGAGCGGATCGGTCAGCCGCGGGTGCTGAGCGGGAACGGTGGCGAGTAGGTGAGCGTCGTGGGCGCACTGCCGCAGGGCTCCGTCGTCGGTGTCGTGGTGACCCGGCACCGGCGGGAGCTGCTGGCCGACTCGTTGAAGGTGCTGGCGTCGCAGACCCGGCCGCTCGACCACCTGGTGGTCGTCGACAACGGGCCCGACCAGCCGGTGGACGACCTGGTCGCGCAGTGCCCGATCCCGACCACCTACCTCGCCTCGCACCGCAACCTGGGCGGCGCGGGCGGGTTCGCGCTGGGGATGCTGCACGCGCTGTCGCTGGGCGCGGACTGGCTGTGGCTCGCCGACGACGACGGGCGGCCCGCCGACGAGACCGTGCTCGCCGTGCTGCTGGAGGAGGCGCAGCGGCGCAAGCTGGCCGCGATCTCGCCGGTGGTGACGAACATCGAGCGGCCGGAGAAGCTCGCGTTCCCGTTGCGGCGCGGGTTGACGTGGAAGCGGAACGCGGCCGAGCTGGGCACCGACTTCCTGCCGGGCATCGCGTCGCTGTTCAACGGGGCGCTGTTCAAGGCGTCGACGGTGGACGTCATCGGCGTGCCGGACTACCGGCTGTTCTTCCGGGGCGACGAGGTGGAGATCCACCGGCGGCTGGTGCGCACCGGCCTGCCGTTCGGCACGTCGTTGAAGGTCGCCTACCTGCACCCCGACGGGTCGGACGAGTTCAAGCCGATGCTCGGCGGCCGGTTCCACGCGCAGGACCCGGAGAACGAGATCAAGCGCTACTACACCTACCGCAACCGGGGTTACCTGCTGGCGCAGCCCGGCATGCGGAAGCTGGGCCTGCTGGAGGCGTTCCGGTTCGGGCTGTACTTCATCGGCGTGCGGCGCGACCCGAAGGCGTTCCTGGAGTGGTTGAAGCTCGTGCGCCTGGGCCAACGGGAGCGCTTCTTCCGCAAGTGAAGGTCCGGTTCAGCTCGGCGCGGAATCGCTGACGGCGAACCCGTCTTGCCTGGTCAGGTGGCCGGTGGTGGGCTGGGCGCCATGACTTCTGAAGCGCGTAAGACGGCACTGGTCCTGCACCTGGCCGCGAACCCGAACCCGATCTCGATCAAGGTTTCCGCGGAGACCGCCGAGGATCTCGGGTCGAGGTTGATCCAGGTCGTGCGGAATGGCCACACGCAGTCCATCCGGACTGCCGATGACAAGGAGTTCGTGGTCAACTTCAGCCACGTCGTAGCCGCGCACTTCGAGTAGGCCCGGTCGATGTCGGTCGAAGTCCGCGGTCACGCGCCGGGTCCGTCGTGGTCGGGTTCCAGGTCATCGCGGACAGCCGGAGCCGCACCCTGAGCGCGGGTCCGGGACCGGGGTGGTCGCCGCCAGGGCCTCGCCGATGGGGGGGGGGGGCGGGGGGGGGCCCCGGCGGGGAGTTGGGGGTGGTGGTGGGGCGTGGGGGGGCGGGCCGCCGGGGGGGGGGGGGGGCCCGGTTGT